>NZ_JBFUCN010000020.1:0-80524 GCF_056405195.1 Polaromonas sp. P1_H6 | reverse complement strand
CATGCCCATTACCGTGCCTCGCTCTTCGGCACTCAATTGTCGATATGTTCTTGTCATGCAACTCCTCTTGGATTGGAAGTGTTGCACTTGGTCCTTGAATCCGCCGTGACTTTCTTTTGGCGAAGCAAAAGAAAGTTACTTGCTGCCGGCAACCCCGGCCAGCAGAACCAAACAGAGAAAACCCCACATCGCAAGCCCACCGAAGTAAACTAAAACCCAACCCCAAGAACCATGACAACCCCCCCTTACGACCCGCAATGGTTGCGCGAGCTCCGCGCAGGTGCAACCGTACCCCCGCTGCGCCCACGCGTCCCGTTGTGGGCCGGCGAATCCATGATCGGCTCAGTAGAGCCTGGTTTCTTCCACAAGCTGACCCTCCACACCATGACCGACGGAGACCACCCGTTGCTCAAGGAAGAGCGTCCCGGAACCCTGGGCTGGCGCGTGATGGGGGACGTCACGACCAGCCTGAACAAGATCGCGGTCGCGCTGCATGAGGCGGGCCTGGCCGGCGCCTGGCGTGACGAGCAGCTCGCGGTGCCAGACCAGTTCGGCCATCGCAAGGGCACGGTGGAGCGCGCGGCGGTGCGGCCGCTGGGCATCACCACGCTGGCGGTGCACCTGGTGGGGCAGTCGCCGGACGGGCGCTTCTGGGTGCAGCAGCGGGCTTTCAATAAATCCAACGACCCGGGCCTGTGGGACACGCTGATGGGCGGCATGGTGTCGGCGGTCGACACGGTGGAAACCGCGCTGGTGCGCGAGACCTGGGAAGAAGCCGGCCTGCACACGGCCCAACTGCAGGCCATGCGCTACGGCGGGCGCCTGGCGACGCGGCGGCCGGCCACGGACGGTAACGGCGCGGGTTATGTGGTGGAGGACATCGACTGGTATGTCTGCACCGTGCCCGAGGGCATGGCGCCGGACAACCAGGACGGCGAGGTCGAGCAGTTCCGCCTGATGGAGGCCGGAGACTTGCTCGAGGCCCTGCAGCGCGGCGAGTTCACGACCGAAGCGGCGCTGATTCTTTCAGACGCCATGGGCCTCACGGCCTGAACCTCAGAACTGGTCCTCTCAGACCTGGTCTGTGAGGGCGGAAGCACGCAGCCGGTTGGGCGCAAGCGCGCCGGCCGAGTCGAGGATCGGGTAGGCGATCGAGCAGATGTGCGAGTTGATGCGCTTGAGTTCGCTGATCAGGTCGATGTGCAGCGAACTGGTTTCCAGGCTTTGCACTGTGTTGGCCGACAGCCGGCCCAGGTGGGTGGTGGCGTAGGCGCGCTCCAGGTCGCGGAAACGGGCTTTTTCCTCGAGCAGTTTTTGCGCGTCGCGCACCGTGCCGTTGAGGAACACGCTCATGCCCAGGCGCAGGTTGTCTACCAGGCGCTCGTGCAGCTCGACGATCTCGGCCATGCCGGCTTCCGAGAAACTGCGGCCCGGCTTGATCTTCTTGTCTTCGATGTCGATCAGCACGCGCTCGATGATGTCGCCGATCTGCTCCATGTTGATGGTGAAGCTGATGATGTCGGTCCAGCGGCGGCTTTCTTCCTCGGCCAGCGCCTCGCGCGAGATCTTGGTCAGGTAGTACTTGATCGATGAATACAGCTCGTCGACGGCGTCGTCCATCTTGCGCAGGTCTTCGGCCAGCTTGAGGTCGTTGTTGCGTATGACCTGCAGCACGCCCAGCAGCATGCTTTCCACCACGTCGGCCTGGTGCAGCGCCTCGCGCGCGGCGCAGGAGATCGCCAGCGAGGGCGTGGCCAGGGCCGAAGGGTCCAGGTGTTGGGGCCGGCCGCCGGCCTTGTTCTTTTCGGGTTTGGGCAGCAGTTTTTCAACCCAGCGCGCGATCACCTGCGTCCAGCCTATGAAGACCGCGCCCACCAGCATGTTGAAGGCCAGGTGGAACAACACGACCACGGTGGCCGCCTCACCCAGGTAGGGCCGCACATGGCGCAGCCACAGGCCGATCAGGGGCGCGGCGATCACGATGCCCAGCAGCTTGAACAGCAGGTTGCCCAGGGGCACCTGCCGCACTTCCACGGGTGAGCGCAGTGTGGTCAGCACGGCCAGCAGGCCGCTGCCGAGGTTGGCGCCCAGCACCAGGCCCAGCGCGACGTCGATGGGGATCACGCCCGAGGCGGCCAGCGTGGCCGTGAGCAGCACGATGGCCAGGCTGGAATACGACACCACGGCCAGGAAGGCGCCGGCGGTGATCTCTAGCAGCAGGTCGCTGCTCAGCGAGGCCAGCAGGGCCTTGACGGCCGGCGCCTGCGTGAGGACTTCGGTGGAGGCCGTGACGAGGCGCAGCGCCAGCAGCATCAGGCCCAGGCCTATCAGCACGCGGCCCACGCGGCCGACGTTGGTGTCCTGGCGCGAGATGAACAGCACCACGCCGACAAAGATGAAGAGCGGCGACAGCCAGGACAGGTCGAAGGAGAACACCACGGCCATCAGGCTGGTGCCCACGTCCGCGCCCAGCATGACGGCCAGCGCCAGCGGCAGGGTGACCAGGCCCTGGCCGACGAAGGAGGAGACGATCAGCGAGGTGGCGGTGCTGGACTGCACCAGCGCCGTGACGCCTATGCCCGAGACCGCGGCGGCAAGCCGGTTGCTGATGCTGACGGCCAGCACCTGGCGCAGGTTGGCGCCGAAGACGCGCAGGATGCCGGTGCGTACCAGGTGGGTTCCCCAGACCAGCAGCGCGATGGCCGCCAGGAGATTCAACAAATGCTTCATGCGGTGATTGTCCGTTCTACAGGGCCCGGGCGATGTGCCGCAGGTGTCAGGGGAGGCAGGGGCGTCAACAGGCTTTCGAGGCCGGTCATCAGGTGGTAAAGCGAGGAGGCCGGCGAGGGCGCGAGGTCGAAGCCGCCGTCTTCCCGCTGCCATTCATGCCAGAGGCCGGGCACGCCGGTGGCGAGGAAACGCATCAAGCCGGAATAACTGCCGGCCGCGGCGGCCTGCAAAGCCCCGGCCCCGGCCGTGTTGGTCATGCCTTGCGTGGCGAACAGCAGCGAGGTTCGCAGCCTTTCGGTCTGCGCCCACAGCCGCGCCCGGCGGTCCGTGGCGTCGCCGGCTTCGTTGACGGCAAACAGCGCGACCTGCCGGGTGGCATCGATGCCGAAAGCGCGGCCGAAGTTTTCGAGTGCGATGGCTTCGTGGCGTGCTTCAATGCCCAGCAAAGCTTCGGCCTGTAGCAGCAGGTAAGCCCATTCGAACTGGTGGCCGGGCTCGTACATGCGCTCACGGGGCTCGCCCAGCGGGGCCCAGCCGGCCGTGAAGAGTTCACCGACCGCGCCGTTGGCGGGGTTGATCAATCGTGTGGTGGCCAACTGGCACAGCGTCAGGGCCGCCGCGCGGAACCCGCCCTCAACCCCCAGGGTCACCCAGGCCAGCAGGGCTTCGAGCAGGTGCATGAGCGGGTTGGATTTGAGGATGGGCTGATGCGGCAAGCCGTCGTAATAGCCGCCGCCCTCATGCGCCAGCGCGGCTTCAATCTGCCGCAGCAGGGCTTGCGCGGTGTCCAGCAATTCCGGCGGCCGGCCTTCGGCTTCATAGGCATGCGCCAGCGCGAACAGCACAAAAGCCTGGTCGTAGAGGTCCACGCTTTCGTCGGTGGTGTCCAGCGTGCTGCGGAACAGGCCGTCGGGCCGGGGATAACGCGACAGCATGAAAGACAGGCCGTGCCGCATGGCCGCCTGCCAGGGGCCGGTCCAGCCGAGGGCGCCGGCGCGGGCATAGACATAGGTCTGCCGCGCCTGCACCCGCACGCGCACCGGCTTGCCGATGGGCCGGCCGTCCTGGCCCAGCTTTTCATGGAAGCCGCCTCCCTCGTGGTCCGCGCCGCGCTCCCACCACAGGGGCAGGGCAGACTCAAACAGCCAGTGTTTTGCGTGTCGGCGTGTGTCGGCAAGAAAAGAAGGGAAGGACTCTGGGGGCATCAAGCGTGGCGGAATAAAAAAGCGAGTTCTACGGTCAGGTGCTGGTCGTCGGGCTGCTGCAGCGCGGCCTCCAGCAGCGGCAGGCGCGCGGTGACGAGCTGCCCGGCTAGGCGCAGGCGCTCGCCGACGTCGGGGGTGGGATTGTCGCCGCTTTTCGCGAGGCCGACGGCGACCACGACCGTGAGCAGTTCGGGCAGAGCCGTGGATGCTTCGGGCTGCTGCGCCGGCTGGCCGGCCCAGGGCGGCAAGCTGGCGTCGCGCACCGGACGCGCCGCGGCGAGTGCCCGCAGCACGGCAGCGCACAGCGCGGCGTGGTCGCGCGGCGAGGCTTTGGCCTCCTGCGCGCGGGCGATCAGGCCGGCATGCTGCTCCAGCACCTGCCAGAAAGCCTCGTCAATCGCCTGCTGGCGCGCGATCAGCGCGCTGCCGGCCTTGCCGGCCAGGGCGTGGCGCAACAGCCAGTAAAAGGCATTGGTGAAATGCTGCGACGGATTTTTCGGGTCGCTTTGCTGCAGGAAGTAGTCGGCCATCGGCTGCAGTTCAAAGTGCAGGGTGCGGTAGGCGGCGTCCGGCAACACCGCGACGGCCGCGGCTTGCTGCGCGACCTGCAGCGTGGAGAAGGTGGCCTGGGCCGTCGAGTCGATCAGGTGGTGCAGCTTGTGCAGCGTGCCGGCCTCGTTGCGCGGCTCGGCCTGCTTGACCAGGCTGCTGCCGACATCCTGCAGCAGCCAGTGCGCACCGCGCTGCAGGTTGAAGCCGAAGGTGCGCAGTTCGTCCTTGAGCGCCAGCTGCACGGCGGTGCGCGTCGGCTGGACGCTGCGGGCCGGGCGGGCGGTGGGCAATATGTTGTGTGTCATGAAAATCCCATCAATGGTTTACGTTAGCATGACAGCCGGACGGAGAGGGCCTGAAGCCTGATTTTGCACCCCAAACCGGCCTAAATTGACCAAATTGGCCAAATCGGTCACTTCCCCAGAATCAGGAGCCGCCTTGCCCAAACCCGCGAAAAACCCAGCCGAAGGCAAAGCCGCCGCGCAGCCGCAAACCGCCGCGGCCGAAGCGGACGCGCCGCTCGCGGGCGCGGGGCCCAGCCAGCGCAACAAGCGCATGCGCCTGCGCGTGGCCTGGATGTATTTTGTCGAGGAGATGACGCAAAACGAAATCGCGCAGCGCCTGGGCATAGGCCGGGTCACCGTGGTGCGGCTGCTGTCCGACCTGCGCGAGCGCAACGAGATCAAGTTCAGCATCGAAACCGGCGTGCCCGAATGCATCGCGCTGGAGCGCGAGCTCGAAAAACTCTTCGGCCTGGGCGAGGCGGTGGTGGCGCCGGTGTCGGATGCCGACGTCGATGCTACCGTTCCCATCGCCGCGGCTACCGGCCAGTACATGGCCGGCTTGCTGCGCCCCGGCATGCGCATAGGCCTGGGCTGGGGGCGCACGCTGCATGAATCGCTGCGTTTCATGAGCGAGGCGCCGGTTGCCGACCTCGGCGTGATCTCACTGCTGGGCGGCATCACCAAGGTCAGGCGCTTCAACCCTTCCGAGTTCGCCTGGCGGTTTTCCAGCCTGTTCCAGGCCGAGTGTTACCTGATGACGGCGCCCGCCGTCGTCGATTCGCCGCAGACGCGGCAGACGCTCATCGACCATTGCGGCCTGGGCGAGGTCTTCGACAACGCCAAATTGCTGGACGCCGTGCTGGTGAGCGTCGGCGACGTGTCGCCCGAAGGCACGGCCTACCGCTACGGCGTGATGCCCGAAGAGCTGCGCCGCCGCGTCGTGAAAATGGGTGCGGTTGGCGATCTGCTGTTCCACTATTACGACCGCAAGGGCGAACTCATCAATGACCCTGTCCAGGGCCGCGTGATGTCGGTGCCCGTCGAGACGCTCAAGGCCGTGCCGCAGCGCATCCTGGCCTCGGGCAGCGTCGGCAAGGCCGAGGCCCTGCTGGGCGCCCTGCGCCTGATCAAGCCCACCACCCTGATCACCGATGAACACGCCGCGCGCGCGCTGATCAAGCTTGCCGGCCAGGCCGGCTGAAGCGCCGGCCCAAGCCTTTCCCACCTCTCGGGGATTACCCCTAAATCGCGGCTGATTCGACATCGGCCGGTGGTTTCTGCTTGCGCTCATGATGTACATAAGTATAAGATTAAGATCAAATGTACACAAGCGCGGAGTTTGAGCCGGCGCCGTACCGGTCTTTCAAATCGACGAAATGGGGTGTTGGATGAATGGTTTTACGCCCAGCGGCCTGGCCGCTGACCTGCTCAGGCTCGAGGCTTCGGGCAAACCGGTGCGCATAGGCCTGATCGGCTCGGGAATGATGGGCACCGACATCGTGACCCAGGTGCTGCAGATGCGCGGCATCGTCGTCGCGGCGATTGCCGACATCAACGTGCCGGCCGCCGTCGCCGCGCTGGCCTCGGCCGGCCACAACGCCGACGCGCACCGCGTCGTCAACACGGCCAGCGCGCTGGAGCAGGCGATACGGGATCGCCGCATCGCCATCACGCAGGACGCGCAGCTGGTCTGCGCCTGCGGCCTGATCGACGTGGTCGTCGACGCCACCGGCAAACCCGCCGTCGGCGCGCAGATCGGCCTGACCGCCATGGAGCACGGCAAACACCTGGTGATGATGAACGTCGAGGCCGACGTCACCATAGGCGCCTACCTCAAGCACGAGGCCGACCGCCTGGGCGTGATCTATTCGCTGGGCGCGGGCGACGAGCCCAGCGCGGCCATCGAGTTGATCAACTTCGTCTCGGCGCTGGGCTACCCGGTGATCGCCGCCGGCAAGGGCAAGAACAACCCGCTCAACGTCGACGCGACGCCTGACGACTACACCGAGGAAGCCCTGGGCAAGGGGCTGAACCCGCGCATGCTGGTCGAGTTCGTCGACGGCTCCAAGACCGCCGTCGAGATGTCGGCGATCGCCAACGCGACCGGCCTGGTGCCCGACATCGCCGGCATGCACGGCCCCAATGCCTCGCTGGAAGACCTGCACAAGGTGCTGTGCCCGGTCGCCGACGGCGGCATCCTCACGCGCAAGGGCGTGGTCGACTACACCGTCGGCAAGGGCGTGGCGCCCGGTGTGTTTGTGGTCGCCGAGATGGCGCACCCGCGGCTGCGCGAGCGCATGGACTACCTCAAGCTGGGCACCGGCCCTTACTACACCTTCTACCGCCCTTACCACCTGTGCAGCCTGGAAGTGCCGCTGACCTGCGCGCGCGCCGTGCTCTATGGCCGCGCCGACATGGCGCCGCTGCCCAGGCCCACGGCCGAAGTCTGCGCGCTGGCCAAGTGCGACCTGAAACCCGGCGACCGGCTGGACGCGATCGGCGAATACACCTACCGCGCCTGGGCCATGGCGGCCGGTGACGCGCGCGCGAAGAACGCCGTGCCCTGCGGCCTGATCGAGCGCGGCACGGTGACGGCGCACATCCACAAGGGCGAGCTGCTGACCTACGCGAATGTCGCGGTCGACCCGGGCTCGCGCATCGTCGAGCTGCGCCGGCGCCAGGACGAGCTGGTCTACGGCGTGCTGGAGCACGCATGAACGCCGTGCTCAAACCCACCGCCCCCCAGGCCTACACCCGCCTGGGCAAGGCGGCCCTGCACAAGGCCTTGCGCCAGATGGTGCTGATTCGCCGCTTTGAGGAAGGCGCCGAACAGGCCTATATGCGCGGCCTGGTGCACGGCACCATGCACTTGTCGATAGGGCAAGAGGCCAGCGCCGTCGGCGTCGGCATCAACCTGGGCGCGGCGGACTGCATCACCTCCACGCACCGCGGCCACGGCCACTGCATTGCCAAAGGCGCGGAGCCCAAATACATGTTCGCCGAATTTTTCGGCAAGGACACCGGCTACTGCCGCGGCCGCGGCGGCTCCATGCACATCGCCGACGTGGCGGGCGGCAACCTGGGCGCCAATGGCATCGTGGGCGGCGGCATCCCGATCGCTGTCGGCGCCGCGCTGGCGCTCAAGCAGATGAAAAAGCCCAACGTGGTGGTCTGCTTCTTCGGCGACGGCGCCAACAACGAAGGCGCTTTTCACGAAGGCCTGAACATGGCGGCGATCTGGAAGCTGCCCGTGGTCTTTGTCTGCGAGAACAACAAGTACGGCATGTCGACCTCGACCGAGCGTTCCACCGCCGTGAAAAAAATCGCCACGCGCGCGCTGGCCTACGACATGCCCGGGCTCACGATCGACGGCAACAGCTTTGCCGACGTCGCCGAAGCGGCGCACGCGGCGATTGAACGCGCACGCGCCGGCGGCGGCCCGGCCCTGATCGAATGCCTGACCTACCGGCACCGCGGCCATTCCAAAAGCGACCGCAACCGCTACCGCACCAAGGAAGAAATCGAGTCCTGGGTCGAACGCGACCCCATCGTGCTGTTCGAGCAGGACTTGCTGAAGCACGGAATGATTGAACAGGATGAAGTGGATGCGCTGGTGAAAAGCGTGGAACAGGAAATCGAAGACGCGGTGACGTTCGCCAAGGACAGCCCGGCGCCCGACATCGCCAGCCTGACGGATTTTGTCTATGCCGCACCCGTGGCGGAGACCGTCCATGGCTGAAGCGTTGCGTGAACTGACTTATTCGCAGGCTATCCAGGAAGCGCTGGGCATCGCGATGGAGCGCGACGAGCGCGTCTTCCTGATGGGCGAGGACATCGGCGTCTACGGCGGCGCCTTTCAGGTCACCGGCGATTTGGTGCAGCGCTTCGGCGAGGAGCGCGTGATGGACACGCCGATCTCCGAACTCGGCGGCGCGGGCGTCGCGGTGGGCGCGGCCCTGATGGGGCGCCGGCCGGTCTATGAATTCCAGTTTTCCGACTTCGCCTCGCTGGCGATGGAGCAGATAGTCAACCAGGCCGCCAAGATGCGTTTCATGCTGGGCGGCAAGGCTTCGGTGCCGCTGGTCATGCGTTTCCCCAGTGGTTCAGGCACCGGCGCCGCGGCCCAGCACAGCCAGAGCCTGGAAGCCTGGTTTGCCCACGTGCCCGGCCTCAAGGTGGTGCAGCCCTCGACGCCGCACGACGCCAAGGGCATGCTGCTGGCCGCCATCGAAGACCCGGACCCGGTGATGTTCTTCGAGCACAAGCTGCTCTACAAGATGAAGGGCCCTGTCCCCGAAGGCTATTACACCGAGCCCTTGCACGAGGCTCGCGTGCGCCGCGAAGGCACCGACGTCACCATCGCCGCGACCGCCATCATGGTGCACCGCGCACTGGAGGCCGCCGAGCTGCTCGCGGCCCAGGGCATTTCGGCCGAGGTGGTGGATTTGCGTTCGCTGCGGCCGCTGGATCATTCCACCCTGATCAGGAGCGTGAGCAAGACCACGCGCCTGGTCTGTGTCTACGAAGGCACCAAGCAGCTGGGAATAGGCGCCGAGGTCAGCGCGATGATCGCCGAGAGCGCGGCCTTCGACCGGCTGGACGCGCCCATCATCCGGCTGGGTGGCGCCGACTGCCCCTTGCCCTACAACCCCGAACTCGAAAAAGCCGCGGTGCCCCAGGTGCCCGACATTGTCGCGGCGGTAAAACGTTCATTGTTGGTGAGGGCCTGAACATGGCGGTGGAACTGATACTGCCGCGCGTCGACATGGACATGAGCGAAGGCAAGATCGCGCATTGGTACGTCAAGAACGGCGACACCGTCACCAAGGGCCAGGTCGTGTTCGAGATCGAGACCGACAAGGCGACGATGGAGATCGACGCGGCTGCCGACGGCATCGTGCAGGGCATAGATGGCGTGGTCGGCGTGACCATGCCGGTCGGGCAGATCGTCGGCTGGATTCTGCAGCCGGGTGAGGCGCTGCCCGCTACGGGTGCGGTACCTGGTGCGCCGCAGGATGTGGTTCAAGCGCCTGCGCCGGTGACTGCGCAAGCCGGCCCTGAGGTGATTGCCGCAACCCAATCCACACTGCTGCGCGCCACACCGCTGGCCCGCAGCCTCGCGCGTGAACGCGGCATTGATTTGAACAAGGTCAGCGGCTCCGGCCCCGATGGCCGTGTGCTGGCCGCCGACCTGGCGGGTACGAAACGTCCGGCAAGCCAAGTCACCACTGGCGCCCTGAACCTGCACTGGTTTTCGCGCCATGAGGGCGTGCCGCTGGTGATGCTGCATGGTTTCGGCACCTCGCAGGGGTCCTGGCGCCTGCTGGCCGACCAGCTGTGCGACCTTCCGGTGCTCGGCATAGACCTGCCCAACCACGGCAAGTCGCCGCGCGCCGAGGTGGCCTGTTTTGAGGTAGTCGCGCAGATGGTGCTGGACCGGCTGGACAGCGAAGGCATCAACGAAGTCCACCTGCTGGGCCATTCCATGGGCGGCGGCACGGCGCTGGCACTGACGAGCCTGCTCGGTTCCCGCCTGCGCTCGCTGACCCTGCTGGCCCCGGCCGGGCTGGGCCCCGAGATCAACGGTGCTTTTGTGGACGGCATCCTGCGCGCGAACAGCGAAGCCAGCCTGCGCCCCTGGCTGGCCCAATTGTTCGGCGATGCCTCGCGCCTGAGCGGCTCGTTTGTCGCAACGGCCCTGCAGGAACTCGGCAACGAGACCAAACGCGCCGGCCTTGCCGCCATGGCGGCCAGCCTGCTGCCCGACGGCACCCAGGCCGAGTCCTTGCGCAGTCGCCTGGAAGGGCTTGTCATGCCGGTGAAACTGCTCTGGGGTAGGCTGGACCGCGTGCTGCCGATACACCAGGCCGAGGGCCTGCCGGCCACCGTGGCGCTGCACACTTTGCCGGCCGTGGGCCATCTGCCGCAGATCGAGGCGGCGCCGTTGGTCGCCTCCCTGGTGCGGCAGCAACTGGGCGCCTCGGCCTTCGCGTCTTCTTCCCTGCAAACCACATGACATCAACGACCATGCGAATTCTTGTCAGCAACGACGACGGACACCTCTCACCAGGGCTGGCCGCCCTGGAGCGCGCCGCCTCCAGCCTCAGCGACGACGTCTGGGTGGTCGCGCCGCAGGACAAGCGCAGCAGCAAGGGCCACAGCATTTCGCTGCATGAGCCCTTCACCATGACACGCCTGGGCGTGCGGCGTTATGCCTGCTCCGGCACACCGGCCGACTGCGCCATCGCGGCCTTTGCCTGGCTGTTCGCCGACTCGCACAAACCCACGTTGGTGCTTTCGGGCATCAACGACGGCCGCAACATAGCCGAAGACATCGCCTACTCGGGCACCATGGCCATCGCGCGCGAGGCAAGCTTCTGGGGTGTGCCCGCGATCGGTTTTTCCGCGCCCAACGACAGCGATCTTGAATCGCCCGAGGTTGCCGCCTGGCTGGCGCGCCTGGTGCGCCATTTCGGCGAAACCCTGGACGAGTGGCACCATCCTGACACTTGGCTCAGCATCAACCTGCCGGCCGTGCTGCCCGCGCCGCTTCGCCACGCGGCGCCGGGCCGGGCCAAGATCGCGGCCGCGATTACCGCCGAAAAAGCCGGGCCCGACACGACGGTCTTGCGCTATGACAAGGGCCGTGCCGGCGCGGCCCAGGCCGGCGACGAGCAATCGCAGCTCGAAGCAGGGTTTGCGACGGTTTACCGACTGCGCTGGAATGGCTACGCTAGCCTGGAAGACTCGCTGCTGGACGGCATCAACGACGCCGCCCTGCAATCCACCACCCACTCATGACGAGACCGCTTTGGCCATGAACCCCTTCGACTTGCCCCTCAAGGTCTTGCGCCACCTGCCAAGCCCGCTGGACCTGCCCCTGGCGCTCAAGGAGTTGTCGGACGGCATGCGGGCACGTGTGGGGCCGCGGCCGGCTGTCACCGCGAAGAAGCACTTGCCGCTGGTCGACGACAGCCAGGTCAGCGGCATCCAGATAGGCGAGGTCAGCGGCGACGCAGCCATCATCTGGGCGCGCCTGCCCTATGCGGCCGACGTTGAGATCGCCTGGAGCGCGGACGGCGAAGCCGGCCCGTGGCACACGCTGCGCGCGCCGCAGGCACTCGAAGTGACCGACTACACCACGCGTATCCAGCTGGCCGGCCTGCCGCGGAATGCCACGATTTCGCTGGCCGTCACGGCCCACGGGCTGGAGGCCGCCCATGCCGGGCCCTGGGTGCGGCGTTCGGGCTTCCGCTCCGCGCCCGACGCGGCGCGGCCCGTCCGCTTTGCCTGGTCGGCCGATGTCAACGGCCAGGGTTTCGGCATCAACCCCGAGTGGGGTGGCCTCAAGATGTTCGACACCATTCGCCGGCGCGAGCTCGATTTCTTTGTGCACTGCGGCGACACGATTTACGCCGACCACCCGCTGCAGCACCGGGTCGACGACGAGCGCGGCCGCAGCTGGACCAATGTGGTGACCCTGGCCAAGACCCGCGTCGCCGAAAGCATTGAGGACTACCGCGGCAACTTCCGCTACAACTGGCTGGACCCGCATTTCACGAGGTTCTGCGCCGAGGTGCCGCAAATCATCATGTGGGACGACCACGAGGTCGTCAACAACTGGTCGCCCTCGCTGGACCTGATGCGCGACAAGCGCTATGTGGGCAAGGACCTGAAGCTGCTGGCCGCGACGGCCGCCCGCGCCTTCCGCGAATACTCGCCCATGCCGCTGGAAGGCTTCGGCGGTGCCGGCCTGCTGTACCGGCGCGTGCAGTACGGGCCGCTGCTCGACGTGTTTGTCGTCGACATGCAGACGCACCGCGGGCCGAATTCGCACAACACGCAGACCGAAGGGCCGGGCACGGCCTTCCTCGGTGAAGCGCAGGTCAAGTGGCTGCAGCAGGAACTGCTGACGTCCACTGCGCAGTGGAAGGTCATCGCGGCGGGCATGCCCATAGGCACGAATGTGGCCGACGGCCATGACGCCGAGGGCCGGGTGAAGTGGCAGGGCGTGGCCAACGGCGACGACGGTGAGCCCAGCGGCCGTGAGATCGAGCTGGCCGGCCTGCTGTCCTTCATCAAGGCGAACGCCATCCACAACATCGTCTGGCTCTGCGCCGACGTGCATTACACGGCCGCGCATTATTTTGATCCCGAACAGGCGGTGTTCAAGGACTTCCTGCCCTTCTGGGAGTTTGTCTCGGGGCCGTTGCATGCGGGCTCCTACGGCCCCTTCAACCCCGATGCGACCTTCGGCAACCAGGTGCGCTACTCGCGCGCTTCGCCGGTGCGCGGTGCCAGCCCGGCCGCCGGCTACCAGTTTTTCGGCGAGGTCGAGATCGATCCCGTCTCGCGCTGCCTGACCGTCAAGCTCTGTGATCTTGAGGGGGTCGTGCTCCACACGGAGGTCATAGCGCCCCAATAGCCGAAGTTGCCAGGTTTTTCCGTGACCGCATTTTGATAACTAAATAGACAGCTAGGAGACAAAGATGAAACGACGTTCCCTGATCCAGGCGGCCGGCGGGCTGGCCGCGGTTTGCGCCGTGGCGCAGCTGCGGGCCCAGCCTTCGGCGATCTGCAAAATCATCGTGCCCTTCGCGCCCGGCGCGGGCAGCGATGCGATGGCCAGGTTTTTCGGCTCCGAACTCAGCAAGTCCATGGGCCGGCAGTTCGTCATCGACAACCGCACCGGCGCCGGCGGCGCGGTGGGCGCCGACCTGGTGGCCAAGGCGCCGCCCGACGGGCAGACCCTGTTGTTCATCGCCTCGCCCTTCACCACGGTGGCGGCCTCGGGCGGCACGCCCAAATACGACCCGACACAGTTCGCGCCCGTGGCTATCATGGGCGCGGGCCCGCTGCTGTTTGCCGCGCACCCCAGCCTGCCGGGCAACAACCTGCGCGAAGCCATGGACCACGTCAAGACGAGCCCGGGCAAGTACAACTACGGCTCGGCCGGCAACGGCAGCATCAACCATCTGGTGGTGGAACTGCTCAAGCAGCGCACCCACACCGCCATTGTTCACATCCCCTACCGCGGCATTGCGTTCGCGACCACCGACCTGCTGGCCGGCCAGCTCCAGTTCATGACCGGCAGCGTGCCGGCGTTGATGCCCTACATCAAGGACGGCAAGGTCAAGGCCCTGGCGCTGACGTCCAAGGACCGCGCGCCCAGCGTGCCCGGCGTGCCGGGCATGGAGGAGCTCGGCTTCAAGGACTTCGACGTCAACAATTACTGGGGCCTGATGGCGCCCCCGGGCACGCCGGCGGCGATCACCTCGGAGCTCAATGCCGCGGTCAACAAGCTGATCGCCCAGCCCGCCGTCGCCGCCCGGCTGCGCCAGGATGCGACCGAGCCGACCCTGCTCGAAGGCGCGGCGATCTCAGCCTATGTGGCGGCCGACTACCAGCGCTGGAAGCACCTGATCACCTCGACCAATATGAAGCTCGGTTGAGCCGGGGCGCTGCGGGGTTCAGGAGCGCTGGCGCGCGAGTGCCAGCGCTTTTTGCATCGCGGGCCGGTGCTCTATCAGCGAGCGGCTTTGCCAGGCCGGTGGCAGGCCGGTCATCTGGTCGAGAAAACAGGTCGCGGTCGAGCTGTCTTCAGCGATGTTTTCGACGTAGCTGGCCCAGCGCGGGCCGGTGAGCGCGGCCGCATCCAGCGTGAGCGCGGCCGTGCCGGCATTCTTGTGCAGGGCCTGCAGCAGGGTCAGCACAAAACTTGTGAGGGGCACGGCCGCGGCGTTGGCGGGAACATCACGCAGCACGGGGGGCTGGGCTTCCAGCAGTTTTTGCAGCAGCAAGCCCAAAATGAAATGCCGGAAATCGGCGGCGTCGAGCGCCTCGTAGGGCGCATACAGCTCGACCAGTTCGGCCCAGGAAAAAAACGCCTTCGCCAGGCTCTCTTCATCCACCGACCAGCTGGTGGAAGGCGCCACGGCATGGCTTTGCAGCGCCTGGCCGAAGGCCTGCCTGAACCAGCTCCAGCTCTGCACCCTGGAATGCAGGGCGGGCTCGCCGGCCCATTCCGCCGCTAGCGGCTCAAGGATGGAGGCTGTCATGGGACTCGCTGGGGCCCGCAGCCTAGCTGGTTTTGCGAACCCGCAGCAGCTCGTCCAGGATCAGGCAGGCCGCGCCTATGGTGATGGCCGCGTCGGCGACATTGAACGAGGGGAAATACCAGCCCGCCCAGTGGAACTGCAGGAAGTCCACGACGTAGCCGTGCAGCGTGCGGTCTATGACATTGCCCAGCGCGCCGCCCAGGATGCAGGCCAGCGCGAAGGAGAACAGCT
The DNA here is from genome assembly GCF_056405195.1 of Polaromonas sp. P1_H6. Lineage (NCBI taxonomy): Bacteria > Pseudomonadati > Pseudomonadota > Betaproteobacteria > Burkholderiales > Comamonadaceae > Polaromonas > Polaromonas sp. P1_H6. The sequence goes on along the minus strand of NZ_JBFUCN010000020.1, from coordinate 65,464 downwards.
TTTGCCCGGCATGCGAGCGCAGCATCCAGATGATGAACAGCGCCGCGGCGACGCCGATGGCGGTGAAGAACCAACGCTGCCAGCCCGAGGCCTCAGCCAGGAAGGAGAAGGCCGCGCCGGTGTTGTGCACCCGCACGACGTTGAAGAAGCTGGTCACGTAAGTGGAGTCGCCCAGGCGGTAGTAGCCCAGGATCAGCACCTTGGTGAACTGGTCGGCGATGAGGATGATCAGCGCCAGGCCCAGCCAGGGCAGCAGCGAGCTGGGGGAACGGGTGAAGGTGGTTTTTGGCATCAGGCGAACTTCCGATCTTCACCGGCGCCGAACAGGTTGCTGGTGCAGCGGCCGCAAATTGTCGGGTGGGAGGGGTCATGGCCCACGTCGGCGCGGTAGTGCCAGCAGCGCTCGCATTTGGCATCGCTGCTAGGCGTCACCTGGGTCGACACCGCATTAGCGGCGGCCACTTCGATGGCGGAGGTGATGAAGACGAACTTCAGGTCTTCACCGAGGCCGGCCAGCAGCGCGTGGTCGTCGGCCGGCACTTCGAGCACCACGTTGGCTTGCAGCGAGGAGCCGACCTTGCCGTCGGCGCGCAGGGTTTCGATGTCCTTGTTGACCGCGTCGCGCAACTCGCGGATGCGCGCCCACTTGGCCAGCAGCGCCGCGTCGGGTGCGGGGAACTCGGCATAGGTTTCCATGAAGATGGATTCGGACTTCCCGAACACCTTCCAGGCTTCTTCCGCCGTGAAGCTCAGGAAAGGTGCCATCCAGCGCAACATGGCGTGCGTGATGCGCCAGAGCGCGGTCTGCGCGCTGCGGCGGGCCAGCGATTTGGGGCCGGTGGTGTAGAGCCGGTCTTTCAGGATGTCGAGGTAGAAAGAGCCCAGGTCTTCGCTGCAATAGATCTGCAGCTTGGAGACCACCGGGTGGAATTCATAGACCTCGTAGTGCGCCAGGATGTCGGCCTGCAACTGCGCCGCGCGGCTCAGCGCGTAGCGGTCGATCTCCAGCATCTGCTCCAGCGGCACGGCATCCTTGGCCGGGTCGAAGTCGCTGACGTTGGCCATCAGGAAGCGCAGGGTATTGCGGATGCGGCGGTAAGCGTCGACCACGCGGGCCAGGATCTTGTCGTCGATGCCCAGGTCGCCCGAGTAGTCGGTCGACGCGCACCACAGGCGGATGATCTCGGCGCCCAGCTTGTCGCTGACTTCCTGCGGCACCACGACGTTGCCTTCGCTCTTGCTCATCTTGCGGCCCTTGCCGTCGACGGTGAAGCCGTGCGTCAGCAGGCCCTTGTAGGGCGCGCGGTCGTACATGGCGCAGGCGGTGAGCAGCGAGGAATGGAACCAGCCGCGGTGCTGGTCGTGGCCTTCGAGGTAAAGGTCGGCCGGCCAGGTCGACTGCGCGGCGTGGCTGTGGCGCAGCACGTGGTCGTGCGTGGTGCCGGAGTCGAACCAGACGTCGAGGATGTCGGTGCTCTTGATGTAGTCGGCGGCTTCGGCGCCCAGGATGGATTCGGCGCTGGCCTTGCTCCAGGCCTCGATGCCGCCGGCTTCCACCATGCGGGCGGCCTGGTCCATGATTTCCATGGTGCGCGGGTGCAGCTCGCCGGTGGCGGTGTGGATGAAAAAGGGCAGGGGCACGCCCCAGTTGCGCTGGCGGCTGATGCACCAGTCGGGGCGGCCGGCGATCATGTCGCGCAGGCGGACCTTGCCGTTTTCAGGGTAGAAGCTGGTTTCCTCGATGGCGGCCAGGGCCAGCTCGCGCAGGGTCTTGCCGGCCTTGTCGCTGGCGAACACGCCCTGGGTGCCGGCGGTTTCGCCGTCCATGCGGATGAACCACTGGGCCGCCGCGCGGTAGATCACCGGCGTCTTGTGGCGCCAGCAGTGCGGGTAGCTGTGCAGGATGTCCTGCGTCGCAAAAAGGCGGCCGTGCTCGCGCAGTTTTTCGATGACCAGCGGCGCGGCCTTCCAGATGTTGAGGCCGCCGAACATCGGCAGTTCGTCGACATAACGGCCGTTGCCCTGCACCGGGTTCAGGATGTCGTCATAGGCAATGCCGTTGGCCACGCAGGAGTTAAAGTCTTCCACGCCGTAGGCGGGTGAGGAGTGCACGATACCGGTGCCGTCGTCGGCGGTGGCGTAGTCGGCCAGGAAGACGGGGCTGAAGCGGTGGTAGCCCGGATCGACGTCATAAAACGGATGCTCGAAGTTGATCTTCGCAAGGTTTTCGCCCTTGGTGACGGCAATGACGCGTCCTTGCAGCTGGAAGCGCTCCAGGCATTTGTCGACCAGCACCGAGGCCAGCACCAGCAATCCGCGCTCGGTGTCCACCAGCGAATATTCGAGCTCCGGGTTCAGGTTCAGCGCCTGGTTGGCGGGGATGGTCCAGGCGGTCGTCGTCCAGATGACCGCGAAGGCGTCCTTGCCCAGCGTGGCCTGGCCGAAAGCCAGTGCCAGCTTTTGCGGCTCGGCGCATTTGAAGCCGACGTCCAGCGTCTGCGATTTCTTGTCGGCGTATTCGATCTCAAACTCGGCCAGCGAGGAGCCGCAGTCAAAACACCAGTACACGGGCTTCAGGCCGCGGTAGACGAAGCCGCGTTCCATGATGCGTTTGAGCGCGCGGATTTCATTGGCCTCGTTGCCGAAATCCATGGTTCGGTAGGGGTTGTCCCATTCGCCGAGCACGCCCAGGCGCTTGAAGTCGGCCCGCTGGCCCTCGATCTGTTCGGTGGCGAAGGCGCGGCTCTTGGCCTGCACCTCGTCACGCGGCAGGTTGCGGCCGTGCAGTTTTTCGATGGCGTTTTCGATCGGCAGGCCGTGGCAGTCCCAGCCGGGCACGTAGATCGCGTCCAGGCCCTTGAGCTGGCGCGCCTTGACGATCATGTCCTTGAGGACCTTGTTGACGGCGTGGCCGATGTGGATCTTGCCGTTGGCATAGGGCGGGCCGTCGTGCAGCACGAATTTGGGCTTGCCGGCGCGCACGTCGCGCAGCTTCTTGTAAATGCCTTTGTCGTCCCATTCCTTGGCCCAGCCGGCCTCGCGCTTGGGCAGGTCGCCGCGCATGGGAAACGGGGTGTCTGGCAGGTTCAGGGTGCTGCGGTAATCGGTTTTGGTCTCGGACATGGGATGCTTTTGTTAGGGCGGCCTGAGGGAGCGGGGCCGCCGGCAATACGGTGGGGAGGAAAGCCATCCGCCGTGAGAGCAGGGCGGGGCCAGAGGCGACGAGATCGTCTAAATTCGGTCGCGCGTGGTCTGGCGGCTGGTTTCCGTGTGCATGGCGGCTGAAAACGACTGCGGCGCCTGGGCAAAAAACGCCCGAGCCTCGTCGCAGTCCTTGGCGATGCCTGTTTTCAGGCTCTCCAGGCTGTCGTATTTCAGTTCGTCGTGCAGTTTGTGCAGCAGTTCCACGCGGATGATTTTACCGTATGCCCCCTCGGGCCCAAGGCCGGCGGGCCATTCGAGGCAATGCGTCTCCAGCAGCACACGCCCGCCGTTGACGTCGGCCGGGTCCAGCGAGGGCCGTATGCCCAGGTTGGCCACGCCTGGGAGGGGCTTGTCGCCCAGGCCGTGCACCTGCACCGCGAAAATCCCGCCGGCCGCCGGTTTCCAGTGCGAAAAGCGCAGGTTGAGGGTGCGAAAACCGAGGTCGCGCCCGAGTTTTCGGCCATGGACCACGTGGCCGGAGACGCTGTAGGGCCGGCCCAGCAGGCCGGCGACGCGGTCCATGCGGCCCTGGGCCAGCGCCTCGCGCACGGCCGAGCTCGACACCCGGGTGCCATGCACTTCATAGCTGTTCATGCGGGCGACGTCAAAACCCAGGCGCTCGCCGGCGGCGTCCAGCATGGCGTAGTCGCCCACGCGCTTGGCGCCGAAGCGGAAGTCGTCGCCCACCAGCACGTACTGGACGCCCAGGCCGCGCACCAGCACGTCCTGGATAAAGGCCTCGGCCGGCTGGCCGGCCAGGGCGGCGTTAAAGGGCAGCACCACGCACTGGTCTATGCCGCAGCGCGCGAGTTCGGTGAGCTTGTCGCGCAGGGTGGCGATACGCGCCGGCGCCAGTTCGGGCTTGCGCGCCATGGCCGCGAAATAGTCGCGCGGATGGGGCTCGAAGCTCATCACGCAGCTGGGCACGCCCCGGTGCTGGGCCTCGTTTTTCAGCAGCGCCAGCATGGCCTGGTGGCCGCGGTGCACGCCGTCGAAGTTGCCTATGGTCAGGGCGCAGTGTTCGGCCAGCTGGGGATGGTGGTAGCCACGGAAAACTTTCATGGGGGCAATTATCGTTTTTGTAGCGCGGGAGCCCGGCCAAACGGGGCTTGAACGTGGTTAATGGGGGATTTGGGGGCGTTTTTCATGATTTCACTGTATATTGATACACAGTTAGCCCAGTACCCCGTTTCCATGCGTCGTCCACCTTGATGGAGGTTCGTTTTGAAGGTCTTGAAGCTCTCAGCCCAGGGATTGCCACAGTCGTGGATCAGCCTTGAACAAGCCGTGTTGCACTACGCGGCCGACGAGGTGCGCTGGGAGATGGGCGCGCGGGTGGTGGTCTTCCACGGAGGCCACAACGCCATCACGGGCCAGCAGTCCATCATCACGGTCAACAGCATCATCGGCACCAAGGGTGTGCCCAACATCAACCCCTTCGACCTCAAACCGGGCCTGACCAACGGCAAGCTGTTCGCCCGCGACCGCAATGTGTGCGCCTACTGCGGCGGGCATTTCCATGAGGAAGACCTGACGCGCGAGCACATCATCCCCTTCGCGCAGAACGGCATAGACACCTGGATGAACGTGGTGACGGCCTGCCGCGCCTGCAACCACCGCAAGAGCAGCCGCACGCCCGAGCAGGCCCACATGCCGCTGCTGTACACGCCTTATGTGCCCAGCCTCTGGGAAGACTTCATCCTGCGCAACCGCCGCATCCTGGCGGACCAGATGGAGTTCTTGATGGCGCATATTCCCAAAACCTCACGCTTGCACGCGTGAGGCTCTGGGGGCGGCTCAGGCAAATACGCCAGCCGTCTCCTGCATCCGCTCCGACACCTCGCCCAGGTGGTGCAGCGTGTCGCCAAACGTCATTTCCAGCTGGGTCAGCTTCTTGAAGTAGTGGCTCACGATGTATTCGTCGGTCACGCCTATGCCGCCGTGCAGTTGCACCGCCTGCTGGCCGACAAAACGCATGGACACGCCGAGCTGGTATTTGGCGCGGGCCAGTGCCGTGCGGCGTTCGTCGGCCGGGGCGTTGAGCTTGAGCGAGGCGTAATAGCTCATGGAGCGGGCGAGCTCCAGCTGCATCTTCATGTCGGCCACGCGGTGGCGCAGGGCCTGGAAGCTGCTGATGGCCACGCCGAACTGCTTGCGGGTGTTCATGTACTCGACGGTGATGGCCAGGGTCTTGTCCATCACGCCCACGGCCTCGGCGCAAGCCGCGGCGATGCCGATGTCGACCGCCTGGGCCAGGGCCGTGAGGCAGTTCAGCGTGATCAGCGCGGCCGGCGCGTTCTTGAGCACCACCTCGGCGGCGCGGCCACCGTCCTGGGTGCCGTAGCCGCGCGTCGTGACGCCGGCTGCCGCGCGTTCAACCAGGAACAGCGCGAGCTTGCCCTTGGCCATTGCGGGCACGATGAAGGCATCCGCCTGGTCGCCGGCAGGGACTATGCTTTTGGTGCCGTTCAGCGTCCAGGCGTCGCCGGACGCGGTGGCCGTGGCCTCGCATTTCTCAAAATCGTAGCGCGCCGCGCGTTCCTGGTAGGCCAGCACGACCAGGCTTTCACCGGAAGCGATGTTCGGCAGCCAGGCGGCCTTGACGGCGGCCGGCGCGTAGCCGGCAAGCACGGCGCCGGCGATCAGCGCCTGGGCAAAGGGCTCCAGCACGATGCCGCGGCCCAGCTCTTCCATCACCACCATGCCCTCGACGGGGCCCATGCCCAGGCCGCCGTCGGCCTCGGGGATGTAGAGGCCGGTCAGGCCCAGTTCGGCGATCTGGCCGTAAGCCTCGCGCGAGAAACCGCCGGCTTTGGCGATGCCGCGGCGGCGCTCGAAGTCGTAGCCCTTGTCCACCCATTTGCGCACGGCGTCGCGCAGCTGTTCCTGGTCGTCGGTGAAATCGAAATCCATGATGTGTTTCCTGTTTTCTGTGCGACTGCTTAGCCGAGGACGACTTGCGAGACGATGTTTCGCTGCACTTCGTTGGAGCCGCCGTAAATCGTGGTTTTGCGCATATTGAAGTAGGTGGACGCCAGCGGCGCGTCGCCCGCCAGGCCGCCGGGGAAGTCGCCCTGCCAGCCGGCTTCCATGGCTTCTTCGATGAAAGGCAGGCTGAAGGGACCGGCGGCCAGCATCATGAGTTCGCTGTAGCGCTGCTGGATTTCGCTGCCGCGTATCTTGAGCAGGCCCGCGATGTCCAGCGAGTTCTTTCCCGATTTTTCGGCCGAGAGCACGCGCAGCACCAGCATTTCAAGCGCCACCACGTCGACTTCGAGCTTGGCGATCTCGTCGCGAAAGCGCTGGTCGTCATAGACGCCTTCGGCCTTGGCGATGCGCTTCAGGCGCTCGAGCTCGCGTTTGGCGCGGTTCACGTCGGCGATATTGGTGCGTTCGTGGCTCAGCAGGTGCTTGGCGTAAGTCCAGCCCTTGTTCTCTTCGCCGATCAGGTTCTCGGCCGGCACTTCGACGTTGTCGAACCAGACTTCATTGACCTCGGCCTCGCCGTCCAGCAGCACGATGGGGCGCACCGTCACGCCGGGCGACTTCATGTCGATCAGCAAAAAGGAGATGCCGGTCTGCGGCTTGCCTTCGGTGCTGGTGCGGACCAGGCAGAAAATCCATTCGCCGTACTGGCCCAGCGTGGTCCAGGTCTTCTGGCCGTTGACGATGTATTTGTCGCCCTGGCGCTCGGCCCGGCACTTGACCGAGGCCAGGTCGGAGCCCGAGCCCGGCTCGCTGTAACCCTGGCTCCACCAGACTTCGCCGCTGGCAATGCCGGGCAGGAAGCGCTTTTGCTGCTCGGCGGTACCGAAAGCCATGATCACAGGCGCCACCATCACCGGGCCGAAGGGCACAACGCGCGGCGCGCCAGCCAGCGCGCACTCTTCTTCAAACAAATGTTTTTGCACCGCATTCCAGCCCGGGCCGCCGAATTCCTTGGGCCAGCCGTGGCCCAGCCAGCCTTTTTTGCCGAGGATTTTTGCCCAGCGCTGCATGTCATCACGCGTCAGCCGCAGGGCGTTGTGCACCTTGTGCGAAATGTCGGCCGGCAGGTTGGCATGAACCCAGGCGCGTATCTCTTCGCGAAAGGCCTGTTCTTCAGGGGTGAAAGCTAAATCCATGGTGGGATGTCTCCAGGTTGTCGGGGTGTCCGCAGTCGGTCGCCTGCGGTCAATTTCTTATTTTTAGCACGGTCGTTCGCAATTTTATGTCTCAGTTGGGACATCGGCAAAACGGACGCTGGCCGGGTTCCTGCCCCGTTCTAAACTAGAGGGCTATGGCCAGCGCGAACAAACCGAACAAAAACATCGTCATCCTGATTTCCGGCAGCGGCTCCAACATGGCCGCCATTGCCCGCGCGGCGGACAAGGAAGGCTGGCGCGGCCTCTACGGCGCCCAGGTGGCCGCCGTGATCAGCAACCGGGCCGACGCCGCCGGGCTGGAACTGGCCGAAGGCCTGGGCATCGCCACCGCTGTGGTGCCGCACAAGGCCTTTGATTCGCGCGAGGCTTTTGACGCCGAATTGATGGCGCGTATAGACGGCTATATGCCGGCGCTGGTGGTGCTGGCCGGCTTCATGCGCATCCTGACGCCCGGCTTTGTGCGGCACTACGCGGGGCGGCTCATCAACATCCATCCCTCGCTGTTGCCGGCCTTCACTGGCCTTAACACGCACCAGCGCGCGATTGACGCCGGCTGCAAGGTGGCGGGCGCCACGGTGCACCAGGTGACGGCCGAACTCGACCACGGTGCCACCCTGGCCCAGGCCGTGGTGCCGGTGCTGCCGGGTGACACGGCCGAAACCCTGGCCGCGCGTGTACTCACGCAGGAGCACCTGATCTTTCCGCAAGCCGTGCGTGGGTTTTTCGAACGCGGCGACTGAAGTTTTCCGGCTCGCAGGCAAGCGGGCTTGCTTCTTGTCGCCAGTGATGGCCTTGAAAAAAAGTTGAAACCGGATCTGTTTTGAATCCAGCGGGGCCTGCGCCCCGTATTCATCACAGCCGCTTGAATCCCTGTGATTTCGGCTTTTGGTTCATCCCGGTTCAACTTTTTCAAAGGACTTCACATGCAGACCCAACATAAACTCGCTTCCCTCGGTGTGGCGCTGGCCCTGTCGCTCGCCGCGATTCCTTCGTTCGCGCAAGTCATGGTGGGCGGCGCGCCCATGCTGGCCAGCAAGGACATCATTGACAATGCCGTCAATTCCAAGGACCACACCACGCTGGTCGCGGCGGTCAAGGCCGCGGGCCTGGTCGACACGCTCAAAGGCCCGGGCCCGTTCACGGTGTTCGCCCCCACCAACGCGGCCTTCGCGGCGCTGCCCGCCGGCACGGTGGACACCTTGCTCAAGCCCGAGAACAAGGGCATGCTGACCGGCGTTCTGACCTACCACGTGGTGGCCGGAAAATGGGACGCCGCCGCCATCGGCAAGATGATTGCCGACGGCAAGGGCATGGCCTCCATCAAGACAGTAGCTGGCGGCACGCTGGTGGCTAAATCAAGCGGCGGCAAGATCACGGTGACCGATGAAAAAGGCGGCGTGGCCGCCGTGAGCATCGCCGACGTTTACCAGTCCAACGGCGTGATCCACGTGGTCGACAAGGTGCTGTTGCCCAAGTAAGCGACTCGAGGAAAGGGCAAAGTTCTCAGGCCCGCGCGCGGCATGGCTGTGCGCGGGCCTTGTTGCGTCCGCTTCGAAGGGGTCAGTGGGTTGGGGGCTGGGGAATGTCCGGCGCTTCCCTGGCCGCTTCCACCACCGCCAGGTAGGCCTCTTCCATGTCGCAGGTCTTGTGCTGCGACAGCCATTCGTCGACGGTGCCGATAAAACGCAGGCTGCCGGCGTGCAGGATGGCGACGCGGTCGGCCAGGTCTTCGACATCCGCGAGCGAATGGGTGCTCATCAGCACCGCGCAGCCGGCCTTGCGTTGCAGGCGCAGTTGCTGCCGCACGCGGATGCGGGAGAGCGGGTCCAGGCCGCTCATGGGCTCGTCCAGCACCAGCAACCGGCGCCGCGCCAGGAAAGCCGCCGCCAGGCCGATTTTTTGCGCCATGCCCTTGGAGCATTCGCGCAGCGGCCTGTCGAGGATGTCTTCTTCCAGGTCCAGCTCGGCCAGCATGCCGATGAGTTCCCGTTGCGGAAACACCAGGCCGTGCAATTGCGCCGCGAGCCGGAAATAATCTCGCGCATGCAGCCAGCCGGGCGGCGAGAAACGTTCAGGCACATAGGCAAGCTGCTCACGTGAAAGCGGCCGGCCGTGGTCCTGGCCGAAGAGGGTCAGGGCGCCCGAGGTGGGGGCGGCCAGGTCCAGCAGGCATTTGATCAAGGTGGTCTTGCCCGCGCCGTTCATTCCCAGCAAAGCCAGGCATTCGCCGGGATGGACCTCGAGCGAAACATCGGCCAGCGCCGCGCGAGCCTGAGATGCGCCGTAGTTTTTGTAGACCTGGCGTGCCTGCAGCGCCGGCTGTTGAAGGGCGTTCATTTCTGTTCCAGTTCCTTGAGGGTCTGCGTCAGAAAGCGCAGCTCGTTGTCGTCGTGGATTTGCCCGCTGGCCAGCAGCGCGCCCAGCAACGCCCTGGCGGTGTCCAGGTCGTTCTGGCCCATGCGCAGGAAAATCTCCATCTGCCGCGCCCAGGCCGGCACCTGCGACAAGCCTTCCGCGTAGTGCCGCAGTTCGGCTGCGTAGCGCACGGCCAGTTCCGGATCCTTCATCTGAACTTTGGCGACGTAGGCCACATGCGCCATCCAGCGCCAGCGTTGCAGTGGGTCTTGCGGGTACTGGCTGGCGACGAAGTCGGTCATGAGGCGCTGGCGTTCCGGGTCGGGCACCTGGGTGTAAAGCCGCGCGGCCGCCAGCAGCGGGTACTGGCCCTGCGGATCGAGTTGCAGGATGTGCTCCAGCCAGGCGACCACCTGGCCGTAGTCGAGCTCGCGCCAGGGCAGGCTCAGGCCGGGTTGCACGTCGTGCGCCTGCAGGTACAAGTCCAGCATCTTGGCCAGCGGCACTGTATCGTCCAGCGACATGAGGCGCGAGGCGGCCATGCCGGGAGGCCGCCCCAGCGGCTGTGCGCCCGCTTCGGGCACGCCGCGCCACAGCGCCAGCGCGACCTGGCCGGCCAGCAGCAGCGCGAACACGGCCGTCACGCGCGCAGGCGCGCGGCGCGTGCTGCTGGTACGGCGCCAATCAAACTTCACGGCGGTACAAATCTATCAAGGAGGCGCCCGCGCACAGCGCCGCATACCAGAGCGCCCAAGCGCATTGGAGCGCAAGCAGCGTGGCTTGCACCGGCCCGCCCAGCGTCCAGGATGTGGGAGCGAAGCTTGCCAGCGGCGGCAACAGCCAGCCCAGCAGGTCGAAGGTGGCCCGGCCCGCCACCACGTCCCAGGAGGCGGCATCCTGGCCGACGGGGTGCGCGGCCATGAAGCGCGCAACGTCGAGCAGCCGCGCCCAAAGGTAAAAAGCGCAGCAGCCCGCATAAGCCGGCAGCACACGGCGCAAGCCCAGTGAAAAGAACAGGGCCGCCGCCACGACGATGCTGAGCTCCAACGCCAGGGATGCACCCCAGGCCAGTACGCCGGCACGGCCACCGGGCACGGTCATGGTCAGCATGACACCCGTGGCTCCCGCCGCGGCGAGCAGGGCCAGCAGCATGTAACCGGCTTGCCGCCCGACGACGAATTGCGCGCGCGACAAGGGAAAGGCGAGCAGTACCTGGAAGAAACCGCCCTCCATGTCGCGCACCGTGCTGGACACCACGATCAGCGCGAGTGCCAGCACCAGGCCCAGGCGGTAAAGATGCGCGGCCAGCGCCAGCCGGGTTTCCGCTCCTTCGGTCACCGCCATGGAGGCGGCAAAAGCCCCCAACGCGTAGACCGCCGCGAGGAAGAGCAGCAGCAGGCGCGCGCTGCGGCCGCGCCAGGCTTCGATGAGGGTCAGGCGGATGATGGCGGCGAGGGGAGTGAGCTGGCGCGACAGTGTTTGCATTGTTATGGCCACTTTCCGGCGGCGAAGAGTTTGGCGACCAGCAGGGAGGAGGGCATCCAGACCATGAGGTCGTCGAATTCGCCGGTAGTGCTTTTGGCGTCGGTCTGAAATCGGGAGATGAAGACGCCTCCCGAGGTTGATTGGTTCTGGGTTTCATCTATCAAGGTCGTACTGGGGGCAGAGTTGATCGACCCTCCCGGGCGATATGCACCCGAGCCGTTCTTGCCGCGCGAATAGACAACAAAGCTGGCTTTCGTTGACGGCTTGACCACAGCGCCTCCAGTGGTCAGGCAGCCTGGAATACCAGCAGGAACGTCAGCCACCGTCAGCTTGGTGCACCAGACTTCCAGGTTGCTCGCGGTGACCGTGGAGACGCTCGCACCCAGAGGCGCGTAGACGGCATAGTCAAGCCGGTTGCCCCAGCCGTCAACACCCTGGATGCCCAGAGTGGCCCAAGGCAAGCGGCCCACACTTGTGCTTGAGCACCCGCTCGCATCGGCAGATGAGGCTTGACCCTCGGTGTTCGGGTCGATACCCGGATCAGGGCATGGCAGGCTTCCGTTGATAAGGGCGTACCCCAACAAGGCTTGTTGAGCCAATTCGAGATTTGCTTGCGTGGTAGCTATCGCCTTTTGCTCGATGGAGCGGCTTATTGGCACCAGCAAGCCTCCCAGCAAAATCGCCACGATGCCGACCACCAGGGCCAGTTCCACCAGAGTAAAGCCGCCTTGGCGCGTGCCGCAGCGTCGCCGGACAGGGGTCATGGCAATTCCCTCAAGATGTCATTGGAGGTGGGACGCTTGTCAGGCGTGGCGAATGTTCTGGCCTGCGAAACCATGGGGTTGGACAGCGCGCTTCGGTTGGACTGGCTCTCGATACACGGCAGCCATTGATCGAGGACGGTGAGGTTGGAATCCGTCAACCGGCAGCTCGGTTGCTGTTTCCCGCGCATGAGCAGCACCGCTCTGGCTGCGGACGCGACGGGCGGCTTCAATACCGGCGCAGTTGCCGCATTGCAGCTTGCGGCATCGAGAGCGCAGCCTGGTGCGACCGCATAGAAAGCCAGCTGATGCCAATTGTCAAGTGTGGCCTGCGGCGCGATCAACGCCAGATCGAATGTCCGTGTAAGGGGTGCGCCATTGGTATCGACGCCATAGATGTAGGAGCAGCTCTTCGGCAGAAATCCGGTGTACCGGTTCTGCTCGCATATTTCGCCCGGCGCGGCCGCGGCAAACGGCATCCGTTGATCCACTGCGGCGGAGGCATTGATGAGTGCCTGTTTTAACGCATCGGCATTGCGCTGCGTAGCGATGGCTGCATAGTCGTCTGCCATGATCCAGGCGAGCTGGTCATTGACCAGCGATTGTTTGTCGACCGTCCCTGTCAGCTGCTTGAAGGTAATAGTGGGAGGGATGGCTCCGGCGTTGATCTCGCCGGAGTCCAGGTAGCCGGCGACATCAGCGGCCGCACCACCACTGGACGCGGCGCTGGTAGGCGTGGCGCAAGGCTTGTCGGCACTGAGCATGGTGGGGTCGGTGCGTACCTGCGATCCCAGTTTCGCACCCGGCGCAAAAACCACCGCGACAAGCTTTGCCGCCAAGCTGTTTCCGGCTTCATTGACCACCGTGATGGCGCCGTCGCTATCTGCGTTGACAGGCGTTGTGGCCGCGAGATCTGCAGCATCTTTGAAATCTCCGCTGACCGCATACCAAAGGCATCCGCCATCGGCATCGCGCAATGGCGCAAGCCCCAAAGTTTTCCAGGGAAGCAAGCCAATCGCCGGTTGCCGCGCCATGCCGCAGTTGCTGGTGTCCGGGGCTGTGTCGGCAACACCATCACCGTCCCTGTCGGGGCACGGCAAGCGTGTTTTCCGGGTTAGAACATTGGCCGGGTCGCTGCCCACCGCAACATACGCCAGCAGCGCCTCCCTGGCCTGCATCAGCACCTCCTGGTTGATCGATTGCTTCGAGCGCGGCGGATTGCTCGCCACCCACGCGGCCATCGCACCAAAGACGCCGACCGCGACCAGCACCACCATCAGCAGCGCGACAAAACCCCGATGCGGCTTCATTTCGCCACCCCCGGTTTGACTGCCGTCCCCGAAGGCGCCGAAGCCGCTGCGGCCGCGCTGGCGAGCGGGCGCATCAGCGTCTCGCCAATCGCCGCACGCTCTATCTCTCCATCCTGCAGCGGCATTTCCACCCCCAGCACGCGGCCCGCGGCGTCGCGGCGCACGCGCACGCCATAGGGCAGGTCCCGTTCCAGGTAGGGCGTGCCGTTGATCCAGACGGTGGTTTTGCCCTGGGGGCGAAGTGCGATGCCGTCTATGCGCAGCACGGAGGCCAGCGCGCGTGCGGCGGCTTCCTGCGGCGCGGGCTGGCCGAAACGCCTGGCTTCCATCTCGGCCCGCTCGGCTGCCGTGTAGAAAAGCCGTCCCAGACCGTCCTGCCCGGCGAGGGCCAATAGCGGGAGCATGCAACCGCCAAGCAAAAGGGCTGCGAGGGCTTTTGGGATCAACTTCATGGCCTGGCTCCCACCGTGCGCGCCGGCGGCTCGGAGGCCCCCAGCGTGTTCCAGACCAGGGTGCATTCCGCCTTGATCGCCGCGCCGTTGGCACGGTTCATCTCGCAGCGCTCCACGCTGACCCGGCCCAGCCGCGAGGCCGCGAGGTCTTCCAGCACACGCAGCATGTCTTCCTCGTGCACCAGCGTCATGCTCAGGCGCATGTGTGTGGCGAACAGTTCGATGCGTCGCGAGCCTCCAGCGGCGGCGGGCGGGGCCGGCATGGCAGGGGCGGCGGTATTGGCTGTGGCCGGCTGCATCGACTGGGCTTCAATGGCGTACTGCAGCTTGAGGCCCGGCCAGCGTCTTTCCATGCCGCGCAGGCGTTCTATCCATTCGAGCCTTTTTTCTTCGCCGTAAAGGCCTTGCGACTGCAGGTTTTGCAGCAGCGGCAAGAGACGCTCGATGTCAGCCCTTTCGCGGCCGCTGTTGAGAAAGCGCTGGCTGCTGGTTTGTTCGGCCTTCAACTGGCGTTCCAGCCTGCCGGCCATGTCGGCGCGCCACCAATGGAATCCGCCCGCCAGCAGCAAACCGGCCGCCGCCATGGCGCTGGCTTGCCGGGCGGCGTGCCGCAATGGTGCGGGCCAGGTTCCAGGATGCCAGGCCTGGCGTGAGGTTATTTGTTCCATACTTTTACCTCGAAGCCCAGTTCGGTCTTGTCCTGCTGGCCTGAGCCGCTGATGCTGGCGCTGCTTTGCAGGTCCAGGGGAGCCTTGATGACTTCCGCCGACAAGCCCGCCGAGACCAGGCTGGCGGTGAAGCGTGTCATCGCATCGCGCGCGCCGCGCAGGTCGTCGGGCTGCAGGCCTTGCACCGCGCCGCGTACCTGCAGCGTGGGCGGGGCCGTGGGCCCAGAGGCGCCTCGCTCCCAGAGCAACTGGTCCAGCTGGAGTTCAGGGTGTTTCTCCAATACGCCACCTGCCGCGGCGAGCAGGATGCGCGGGCCGGCCGCGCTTGCCGCGAGGGTTTTGGCCTTTTGTTCCAGCGCGACCAGTTCGTCCGCTTTTAATGCGGATGCGGGAAAGGTTGCCGCTTCGCGCTGGTAGCGGGCATCGAAATTTCGGGTGCTGGCGGTCGCTTCGTTCAACCGGTCGGCCAGCGGCCACAACGACACGGCCAGGCCGGCCGTATACAGCAGGCACGCGCCGCAGAGGCCGTAGCCCGCCAGTCGCGTGTTGCGCGCGGTGCGCGCCACCCAGTCGCTGTGCAGCAGCGCGGCCGGCGCCAATTGCCCCGGCGGCGCGCCGCGGGCCAGCGCATGCACAAACAGCAGCCGGGACAATTCTGGCGAATCGGCCCAGGCCGGCGGCAGCTTGAGAGCCCTGGCAAGCACATCGGCCTGCAGCAGGTGGTACATATTGTTTGCCGCGTCCAGGCCGGCGGCGGCCTGGCTGTCCACCCCCCGGGGACATATGCTCACGACGTGCAGCGGGGCTTTGTCGCGCACGAGGATGCCGTTTTCGAGCAGGTAATCCTTCAGGCGCGAGGTTTCCTCGCGCACCGCGGCCAGCCAGCCCGCGCCCACGGCATCGGTGCGCAGGGCCAGGCGTGAGAAGCAGGGGCGGCCGTCGATCACCACGCATTGCCGCAGCCCCGACGGATGCGATGTGACCAGCACCACAGCCCCGCGGCGAGGGACGCTGAGCCGGCGCAGCAGTGGCGCCGCCAGCATGACCGGGGCATAGATGCCGCCCAGGCGGGCCTGCGCGCCTTCCAGCGCCTCCAGCCAGGGCATTACGCGGCCGGCATTGCCCAGGCTGTAGCCCAACACGCGCAGCTTGCCGGGACGGGATCGGCTTGGCCCCTGCAAAGAAACCCAGCGAAAGGGCGACTCCATCGCAAAACGCTGGTGCATGCGCGCCAGCCAGGCCTTGCGCGCCGCGCCGCGAAGTGGCGGCATCACGTCGCCCCAGAATTCTTCCTCGGCATAGTCGGCGAGTACCAGCCAGCGGCAACCGGGATCGCGGCTCGCGTGCTCGGTCAGCGCCTGCGGCTGCGTCCATCCCTGTTGCGGGCCGAACTCCTCCACCAGGCCGTGGCCCGCGACGGCGTAGACGCGCGGCTGCTCTCCCTCCAGGTGCAGCACGCGCAACGGCGCGGGAACGAATTCAGAATTTGGCATTGGTGATCACCGAGTCGTACAAGGGCCCCAGCGTGCAGAAGATCACGGCGCCCAGCATGAGGCCCAGCACGACGGTGAGCACCGGCTGCAGCGTCGCCTGCAGGTTTTCCACGGATTCGCGCGCCTGCCGGGTGTAGAAGTAGCTGACGTTTTCGAGCGCCGCGTCAAGGGAGCCAGTGGCCTCGCCGACGCGCAGCATGCTGACCACCATGGGCGGAAACATGGTCATGCCGGAGAACGCGGCGCTCAGGCCCCGGCCCTGGACGATGCTGCCATGCGCAACCGCCACGGCCTGCGCCACGGCGCGGTTGCCGACCGCGATCTCCACCACCTTGAGCGCCTCCACCACCGTGATGCCGGCCGCGTAGAGCAGCGCCAGGACATAAGCAAAACGCGCGAGTGCGATCTGGCGCAGCACCGGCCCCACGATGGGCAGCTTGAGCTTGATGCCGTCGACCACGCCGCGCATAGGCCCGGGGATGCGCGCCAGCGTCGGCAGCAGCACCACCAGAGAAACCAGGCCCGCCACGATCTTGCCCACATGAGCCTCGACGACTTCCGATATCTTGATCATGAGCACCGTCTGCCAGGGCAACTCGATGCGCATGACCTTGAGCAGGCTGGCGACCTGGGGCACCAGGTAGCTCATGAGGAACAGCGTGACGCCGGTGATGATGACCAGCGCGGCGCAAGGGTAGATCAGTGCCTTGCGCGTCTGCGAGGCGATTTCATGCTGCCATTTGAGGGTCTCGGTGAGTTTGGCGAAGACCTCGGGCAGCTGGCCGCTGCTCTCGCCGGCGCGCACCAGGCTCACATACACCTCATCGAAGGCCAGGGGATGTGCCGCCATGGCTTGCGAGAGTGTCTTGCCCGAGCTCAGGCCCTCCGCCAGCCCGCTGATGACCTGGCGCAGCGCCGGGTTGCCTTCGGCGCTTTCCATGTCGCGTAGCGCTTCCATGAGCGGCACGCCGGCACGCAGCATCATGGTCGCCTGGAAGCTGAAGTTGACGAGGTCCAGCAGGCGGATGCGGGCGCGCATGAGGCGAAATGAGCCGCCCTGCGCGCGCGCCTTGACCAGCAGCAAGCCCGATTGCTCGAGCTGCGCGGCCAGGGCGCCGGCGTCGGCCGCTGTGGTCTGGCCGTTGAGGCGGGCGCCGTCGGCGGCCAGTGCGGTCCATTTGTATCGCGGCATGGCGGCTTTCTTCCCTGTAGTCCGTCAATGCGCCGCGAGGTTGACCACGCGGCTGACTTCTTCCACCGTGGTCTGGCCGGCCAGCACGTAGCGGATCGCGTCGTCGCGCAGCGAGGTAAAACCTTCCGCGCGGGCATGGCGCGCCAGTTCGATGTGGCTGGCGTGCTTGGCCACCAGGTGGTCCAGCGTTTCGTCGAAACACAACACTTCCATCAGCAGCACCCGGCCCAGGAAACCGCGCTGGCTGCAATGGGCACAGCCCACGGCCTGGTACAGCGGGTGCTCGTCCTCGGCCAGTTCGAGCAGGATTTTTTCCTGCGCGGTGGGCACACGGCGCAGCTTGCAGTGCGTGCACAGGCGGCGGGCCAGGCGCTGGCCTATCACCCCGGTCATATTGCCCGCGAGGATTTCGGCCGACACGCCGATGTCGCGCAAGCGCTGCACCGCGCCCAGGGCGGAGTTGGTGTGCAGCGTGGCGAACACCTGGTGGCCCGTCATGGCGGCGCGGAAAGCCATTTCGGCGGTTTCCGAGTCGCGGATTTCACCGACCAGGATCACATCCGGGTCCTGGCGCATCAGGGCGCGTACCCCTTCGGCAAAACCGATTTTGTCCGTCACCTGGGTCTGGCGTATCAGCGGCAAGGGGTATTCGATCGGGTCTTCCAGCGTCATGACGTTCACCGCTTCGGTGCTGATCTCGGCCAGCATGGAATACAGCGTGGTGGTCTTGCCGCTGCCGGTGGGGCCGGTGACCAGCACAATGCCCTCGGGCCGGTTCATCAGCGAATGCAGCCTGTCCATGGTGGTCTGCGTCAGTTGCAGCCGCTCCAGCGGGACAATGCTGCGGCGCCGGTCCAGCAGGCGCAGCACGATGTTTTCACCGTGGGCGGTGGGCAGGCAGGCGGCGCGAAAGTCGATCTGGCTGGCGCCTATGACCATGCCAAAGCGGCCGTCCTGCGCGGCGCGGCTTTCGGCGATGTTCATGCCGGCCATGACCTTGAGTTTGACCGCCAGGGCCGGCCACATCGAGGCATGCAGCAGGTGCGCCTGGATCAGCACGCCGTCGACGCGTATGCGCACGCGCAACAGGTGTTCCTCGGGCTCGAAGTGGATGTCGGAGGCGAGGCTGTCGTAGGCGTTGTGAACAATGGCTTCAATGAGCTTGTCCACGGCCGGCTCTTTGCCGCCGGCGGCAAGCAGGGCGTCCACACTGGGCCGGTCGCCGTAGACGCGGTCGATCTCGCGCACCAGGTCACCGGGTGCCGCCAGTGCCAGGCGAACGCGGGGCACGCCCTTGGCGCGCAGGTGCGCGCCGATCTGGTCCAGCGCCACCAGGTCGTCAGCCTCGTCGACGGCCAGCAACAGCTCGCCCTCGGCCGTCATCTCTACCGGCAGGACGCCGTGTTTGCGCGCCAGCGGTGCGGCCAGCAATTGCAGCAGTGTCGGATCGGTGCGATGGGTGACCAGATCAACCTCGGGTAGCTTGTGCAATTGCGCGCGCAGGGCGCGCAACTCCAGTTCACCCACAAAGCCCAGGCTGGCCAGCTGCGCATGCAGGCTGCCGCCGCGCAGGCGTTTTTCGGCCAGGGCGATGGCCAGCTGGGAGGAGGTGAGCCGCCGCTGCTGGAGCAGGGCTTCGGCCAGCTCTCGCTCGGCCTTTCGCATGGCCATCGGCTGGTCTTGCGGATGGGAGGTGGGTGCCATGGACATGTGCGGCCGATCAGGTCAGGAGGCCGGCGCGGCCAGAGCGCGCAGGCGGTTGCGCACCATTTCCTGATTGAAGGCGGCCGACTGGCGGAAGGAGAGGTTCAGGGCTTTGACGTAGGCCCGCATCGCTTCAGGTCCCTGCCCCAGCCGGTCCAGCGACAGGGCCAGGTTGTAAAGGTAGTCGGGCTGGCCGGGCTCCAGCGCCGCCGCACGCTCAAAGGACAGGCGCGCCTCGCCCCAGCGGCCCTGTTCGGCATGGATCACGCCCAGGGCGAAATGCAGGGGTGCGTTGCGTTCGCTGCGCTCGGCCAGTTGCTTGAAGCGCGCGGCCGCATCGCCGGGAATGCCGCCGCCCACGAGGTACTGCGCGGCCAGCGCCTCGGCATCGCGGGGATAAAGCTCCAGCAGGCGGCGCAGCGCGGCCTGGGCGCCCTGGTGGTCTTCCAGTCCTTCCATGGACCAGGCCATGCCTATCAACGCGTCGCGCAGGGCGCCGTCGCGCTTCAAGGCCTGCTCGTAGGCGCCGCGCGCCTCGCCGTAGCGCCCGGCCTGCAGGGCTTCATAGCCGCGCTTGACGTCGGCGTCCACGGTGGGCGCGGGCTTGCGGCGGCTGATGCGGATGTCCGGCTCGCGCGATGCGGCCGCGGCCTGGGCAGCCGCTACTGACGGGTGGGCACCCGGCTTGGCTTGGCCCCAGGCCAGGGTGGCGGCGCATAGCAAAAAGGGCAGGAGTTTGAGGGAGGGCTTCATGGGCTCTTATCGGGTTGAGGGGCTGGCGGATCGAGCTGGTGGAGGCTCAATCGGCTTTCGGCCCAGGGCTTCCGGCGCCGCATCCTTGAAGAAGCTGGAGGTGGGCAACAAGGGTTTGAAAGCCTTGTAGTCGCCGTTCAGCGAGGCATCGCCCACCACCACGGGCCGCAAAAACACCACCAGCTCGGTCTTGCTGCGCGTCTGCTGTTTCTGCTTGAAGGCCTCGCCCAGCAGAGGGATACGGCTGACCCCCGGCACCGCGTCCTCGCCGTCGTTGCTTGCGTCCTGCATCAGGCCGCCCAGCACGGCGATTTCGCCGCTTTGCACGCGCAGCACGGACTCCAGTTCGCGCGACTGCACCACGGGAATGCGGTTGACGATGGGTGGGGTGGCTCCCAGCAGCGCGGGGTTGGGATCGATGATTTCGCGCACCACGCGGGTAATGGTGGGCCGCACGTTGAGCGTGACTTCGCCGCTCTCGGCCACCTGGGGTGTCACGGTCATCACAAAACCCACGGGTACCGAATTGATGTTGGAGGTGTAGCTGTCGGGAGAGGTCTGCACCAGCTGGCCGGCGGAACTGAGGGTACGCGTGCCCGGGGTGAAGGTGACGGTGACGTAGACATAGTTGTCCACCACTTTGAGCGCGGCCGTCTGGTTGTTCAGCACGGACACTTTGGGGCTGGACAACACCCGTGCCTGGCCGAAGGATTCGAGCAGCGTGAGGATGCCGCTCCAGTCGCCGCTGCCGCTGGTGTAGCTCATGCGCAGCAGCGAGGCATCCTGCGAACCGGAGAACGAACCCGTGCCGGAAGGCAGCATCTGGAAGCTCAGGCCGCGCAGCAGCCCGCCCTGCACGACTTTTTGCCAGTTGACGCCCTGCTGGGACGCATTGGACAGCGTGACTTCGACAATGGTGGCCTCAATCAGTACCTGGCGCCGCGCGCTGGCGCTGATGCGGTCCAGGAATTGCCGGAACTGGTCATGGCCGCGCGAGGTGGTGTAAACCGACAACTGGCCGGTTTCGCGATTGACCACGATGTTGTTGGTGCTGGAACTGGAGTTGGCTGCGGAGGCGCTTCCGGAAGTACCCGACGAAGCGCTTGAACCGCTACCGCATTCGACCTTGTCCACGGTATCTTTTGCTCCGAGCACTTGCTTGAGGACGTCGGAGGTTTCGCTGTTTGCTGGTCGAGTCGTGACGGCACCGGTGCCGGAAACACTTGGCGGTGCGGCGCGAGTGAGCTCCATCGCGATGCGCAGCCGCTCGTCCCGGTCCCGTTCCCGGTCCTGCTTCTGGGCCAGATCGTCTTTTTGCTTGAATTCGAGATTGGCCGCGCCGACGATCAGGCAGGCGTTGTTGATCAGCGTGTCCCAGAACTGGTTGTCGGCGGCATTGCTGATGCTGGCATTCGACGAGCCCGCCGTGCTGCCGGTGAGCTGAGAGGACACGGAAGTCTGGCTGGACGACTGCCGTTTCAGGTTGACATAGTCGACCGCGTAGTGGGCGAGGTAAGGTGTGTCGCGCTGCAGCCGCACCGTGTTGCCGCTCATCTCATAACGCAAATCGGCCTGTTGCGCGATGCGCTCGAAGAGCTGCGGCAAGGTCTGGTCGGTCGCATTGAGCGTGATCTGGCCGGCCACCGAAGGGGCGATGTCCACGTTGAGCCGGTTGTCGCGCGCCAGTGCGAACAGCAGGGTTTTGACCGGCACCTCGCTGACCACCACGCTGAACAATTCCTGCTGCGCCTGCGGTTGCGGCGCCGCCGGCAGTGCCGGCAGGCGCACCGGCCGAAGTGCACCGGGTGGCGCAGGTGGCTTCGCCGGCTCAACAACGCCTATGTGCTGCGTGCTGGGAGGCGGTGGGGGCACCGCGCAGCCGGCCAGCAACGCCAATGCAACAGCATAAGCTGGTGTGTGAGTGACTGTCATGGCGAAGCCTTCCCGATCCTTAGAACAGCCAGGCGGCCAAGCAGTTTTCCTGGGCGGGGTTGGCCCAACTGACTGCCGCCGGAGGGCTGAACAGGTTAGGGGCACACGTCACGGCAGTCGCCGAGCCTATGCCCACGGCAACGCGCAGCTGGCCGGTGGCAGGCAGTCCGTCGTCGGCTTTGCGATCCACTTCAGCGAGCACCTGGGAGGGGGTGCCGCTTCCTGTGTAGAGCACGAATTGGTTGATGCCCGTTGCGGACGGGTCATACCAGGACAGGCCGGCGCTGTTGCTCATGGCGTTGCCCGCAGTCAAGTAGTTGCCATACACATTCACTGGACTGTTGTTGATGCTTGGCGCGCCGGCGGCTGCCACGGTCATGCAGGCGCCACAGGAGATAAAGCCCGCAGCCGTGAGGTTCTGGAAAAACAGTATGGATTCGTTGCCCATGGCAACCTGTCCGTCACCGCTATTGGGAGAACCTACCGCGCCGTTCCCAACGATCGCCGCCTGGCCGCCGTTAGGGGCCGTCGTCAGATCACCCGGCAGCATGCGGTAGCGGTCCATAAAAGCGATGTGGGCCGTTTGAATGGCTGACTTCTGGTCGATGATGTTGCGCACGCGTGCCGACTGGATCAGCTCCTGGCCGCGCAAGATGCCGCCTATCAGCAGGCCGACGATCATCAGCACGATGGCGATTTCGACGAGGGTGAAGCCGCCTTGGCGTTGGGGTGTGATGGGTTGTTTCATGATGCTGGGGTCCTCGGATAAGTGATCTGATGGTCAGGGATGAACCTGAAAGTGCGGGCTTCCCGGTGTTTGATTTAGAACAGCCAGCTCGCCATGCAGTTGGCCTGGCTGGGGTTGGCCCAGCCGCCTGTCGCTGGGGTCGCGATCATGGTTGGGGCGCAAGTCGCGGCGGGTGATCCGCGCGGAGCGCCCTCGGCACTCCGAAGTTGGCCAGTGCCAGGGAGCCCGTCATCGGCTTTGCGATCCACCTCCGCCAGCACTTGTGACGGGATGGATGCCCCGGTGTCCACGACAAATCGGTTGATGGCTGGGTTGGAGGGATCAAACCAGGACGCGCCGGTGGTGCTGCTATTCGCATTGCCTGTGCCAAGGAAATCACCATACACGTTGAGCGGACTGTTAGAAGTGTTTGCGGCGGGGCCCACCCCGCCGACCAGTGCCACCGTCATGCAAGCCCCACATGAAATAAAGCCTGCGGCAGTGAGGTTCTGAAAGAACAAAGTGGATTCGGTCCCGAAAGCGATTTGCCCATCGCCACCCGTTGCAGATGCCAGCACTCCGTTTCCGACGACCAGGACCTGAGCTGCCGTCAAATCCCCGGGCAGCATACGGTAGCGATCCAGAAAGCCGATGTAGGCCGTCTGAATCGCTGATTTCTGGTCGACGATGTTGCGCACGCGCGCCGACTGGATCAGTTCCTGGCCGCGCAGGATGCCGCCTATCAGCAGGCCGACAATCATCAGCACGATGGCGATTTCGACGAGGGTGAAGCCGCGTTGACGCTGAGATGCAAGGTGGTGTTTCATGATGCTGGACTCCTTGGGTAGGCTATGAAGACAAAAAGGTTGACGTGAAAATGCAGCTCTTGCGGTGGGGTCAGAACAACCAACCGCCCATGCAATTGGATTGGCTGGGATTGGCCCAGGTAGCCGTGGTTGCCGTAGCTGTGGCTAAACCAGGAGTGCATAACGCGAGTCCGGCCCCGCCGCCAAAGGCGCCACGCAGTTGGCCGGTGCCGGGCAGTCCGTCATCGGCTTTGCGGTCCACTTCCGCCAGCACTTGCGAAGGAATGGAGGCCCCCGTGTACAAGGCCAGACGGTTGATGTTGGCGACCGCATCAAACCAGTTACCACCAGTGTTGCTGCTCAGCAAGTTCCCTATCACAAGAAGCTCTCCATAGACATTGACCGGACTGTTGCCGATCACTGGCAAGGGGCCGGTTCCACCGCCGCCAGCAAGTGTCACCGTCATGCAGGCACCGCACGAAATAAAACCCGCGGCCGTGAGGTTTTGGAATAACAACGTGGATTCGGTGTCAAACGCGATTTGCCCGTTACCACCTGCCCCAGACCACAGCACGCCGTTTCCGACGGTCGTGGCTTGGGTCGCCGTCAAGTCACCTGGCAGCATGCGGTAGCGGTCCATAAACCCGATGTAAGCCGTCTGGATGCCAGACTTCTGGTCGATGATGTTGCGCACGCGCGCCGACTGGATCAGTTCCTGGCCGCGCAGGATGCCGCCTATCAGCAGGCCGACGATCATCAGCACAATGGCGATTTCGACGAGGGTGAAGCCGCGTTGGCGGCGTGAAGGCAATGGACGTTTCATGATGCTTGGCTCCTGTGGATGTTTGCGATGACGAGGGGACTGACGGGAAAGCAAAAGCGGTGATCGGGCCCGGACGATGACCGCGCCGGTCGAACGTTTGAGATGGACGCTACGGATGCGCAGTTCATGCCGTGCGTACTCCATAAGCCGTGGCCATGCGCAATGCGTCGTCGACGGCGCTGCTGGCGGTGGATACGGGCAGTTTGTGAGCGGCTGGCGGCGCTGCTTGCGTTGTGGGCGCAATGGGGGGCTCTTGCGGTTGGGCCTGGAGCACCGCGGACTGGTAGAGCGGATTGCCGGGGTCCAGTTCATGGCCTAGAACCAGAACACGGTCCCAGAGTTCTCCTTTTTCGCCGGTCAGCTCGCGCAAGAGGTGTATGCGCTGCGCGAAGCCGGCGCTGTCGCCCCTGGTGTACAGCACGCGCGCCAGCAGGAACCAGGCCTCGTGGCTGCGCGGGTTTTGGCGGAGCTGGGTGTCCAGCAGCTGTTGCGCGTCGGCCAGGTGGCCGAGGGCCAGCAGGGCGCGGGCTTCGTCCAACTGGGATGTATCTGCCGGCGCCGGCGCTTTCCGTTGCTGCATGTAGTCACCGTAGGCGCGTTCGGCTTCGGCCGGGGTGAGTTCGAAGACGGAGCCCGCGGCGCCTACGCTGTCGGTGAACTGGGGGCGGCGCCGGGCGCGCCTGAAACGCAGGGCCCCGAAGATGGACAGTGGCACAGCTAACCCCGCAAGCACCCAAAGCCAGATGGATGCATGGCCGTCACGGCGGGTGGGCTGCATGGGCGGCAGGCTTGCGGCTTTGGGCGCCGACACCACAGCTGATGGAACGGGTGCGGTTGCCGTGGCGGATGCCGGGGTTTCCGGCAGAGGCGCCGGCGGCGCAGCGGCCGCGGCCTGGTCGGCCAGATCGCGAATTTGCCGCGCGTTGTGCTCCAGCTCCTGCATGCGCGCCTGCTGGTCGGCCTCGCGGCGCTGTTGCGCGATGCGGTCAGCCTGATCCGATTTGGCCTTGGCGAGCCGCAGGCGGTCTTGCGCCGGCCTGGCAGCGGGTGCGGAGCGGCGCGTTGAAACCACTCCCGCATGCTCGCTTTTTTTGACGGCTGGGCGCGCTGCTTCAGTCCGCATGCCCGGTATCGCCCTTGGCTTGACTGTCGGTGCGGGTTTGACGCTTTCGGCGAGGGGCTCCGGGGCTTCTGTTTGCGTTTGCGCTGCGGTGGGGAGTTCCGCAACCTCGGCCATCACTACCGGGGCGGGAGAAGAAAACTGAGGGGCGGGCTGCCTGGAATTGCTCGCGTCATCCAGCAGCAATACATAAGGCTGCTGTGAGCTGCCCGTGGGCCATGAAAATTCCAGTACCAGCTCAAGCAGCTGCGTCTGCGCCGCTTGGGGGGCCTGCAGGAGTAGCGCGGCGCGCCGGCGTAAGCCTTGCACTTGCAACAAGGAGACTTGCGCATTGCCCAGCCATGCCGGGTAGGCGATGCCGTTCTCGCGGAATGCCTGCTCGGAGGCGAGCTTCACCTGCAGGCCGGGCTGGATCTCGGATGCCAGCTCAATCTCCACGCGTAGCGGCTGCGCCGGGCCGGAAAGCAGCGTGGCGTCGCCGAGGTTGACCGCGCCGCAAGGCAAGGCGCAACCCATCAGCGCGAAAAGCGTCATGCGGATGAGCAGGCGGGAGCGATGCTTGAATTGGCCACTGGCACGCGGGCCGGGTGCGATGTGAAGAACGTGGTTTGCGAATCGTCCGGCTTCGCGCGGGAGGCCTGCCGTGCGCAGCATGGTGGCGTGAGAGGCCTCCATTGTGCTGGGCGCGGCGTGCTTGCAATTCATGTTGTTGCAGGGGGAAATCAGTAAGGAGTCGTAATAGTTGCGATACGGAATGTTGTGAAGCTTAATGAGCGCATCCCTCGAAGAAGTGAGAGATCGTCTTTGTACGGACAATCTTTGTGTGATGTTTTTACTTCTTTGGTTTTATGTCGATGAGCCTTGTGATGCGTCGAAAAGACGCATTACCCGCAGGTGTCGGCTTGCGCGGCAACGAAAAGGATGCTTGGGGAAAAAGAGGGCGTGTCTTGCGGGCACGCGCGTGGCGAAGCCGGCATTGCCGGTCACCTCAGCTGGGAGGTGCAGGCAAGTGTGGAATGCGCGAGGCTTGTCCGCTCCCGGGCGAAGCAAGCCCCGCCGGGTTTGGGACTCAGGAGAGGCCGCTCAGGCGGGCTTGAGCAGGTGCAGCGCGGCCTTGGCGATGCTTTGCGCATCGACGCTGAAAAACTCCCGCAGCGCGGCGCGTGTGTCGCTGCGGCCGAAGCCGTCGGTGCCCAGCGTCAGGTAGCGCCGGCCTTCGGGCAGGAAGGCGCGGATGCTTTCGGGAACGGCGCGCACGTAATCTGTGGCGGCGATGATGGGGCCGGTGCTGGCCTTCAACTTCTGCGCGACGAAGGTCTCAGCGTGCGCTTCGCCGCTGAGAGCCGCTTGCTGGTTGGCCGCGCCGTCGCGCGCGAGTTCGCTCCAGCTGGTCACGCTGTACACCGTGGCGGCGATGCCCTGCTGCGCGAGCTGTTGCGCGGCCTTGATGACTTCGGTAAGGATGGCGCCCGAGCCCATCAGCGTCACTTCGCCGGCGGCCTTCTTGCCGGCGGGCAGGAAACTGTCGAAGCGATAGCAGCCGCGGATGATGTCGGCTTCGGCGCCGGGTCGCAAGTCGGGCTGGGCGTAGTTCTCGTTCATCAGCGTGACGTAATAAAACACGTCTTTTTGCTCGACCATCATTTCCCGCATGCCGCGGTCCAGGATCACGGCGAGTTCGCCGGCGAAGGCCGGGTCATAGGCTTTGCAGTTGGGGATGGTGGCGGCGATCAGGTGGCTGCTGCCGTCCTGGTGCTGCAGGCCTTCACCGCCCAGGGTGGTGCGGCCTGAGGTGGCGCCCAGCAGGAAGCCGCGTGCGCGCTGGTCGGCGGCGGCCCAGATCTGGTCGCCCACGCGCTGGAAGCCGAACATGGAGTAATAGATATAGAAGGGCAGCATGGCCAGGCCGTGCACGCTGTAGCTGGTGGCGGCGGCCGTCCAGCTGGCGAGCGCGCCGGCTTCGCTGATGCCTTCCTCCAGGATCTGGCCGTCCAGCGCCTCGCGATAACTCAGCACCGAGCCTATGTCTTCGGGTGCGTAGCGCTGGCCCACGCTGGAATAGATGCCGACCTGCTTGAACAGGTTGGCCATGCCGAAGGTGCGTGCCTCGTCGGCGACGATGGGCACGATCTTCGGACCGAGCGCTGAATCTTTGAGCAGGCCGCCCAGCATGCGCACAAAGGCCATGGTGGTGCTCATCTCCTTGCCGTCGGCGGCCAGCGCGAACTGGGCGTAGGAGGGCAAGGCCGGGATGTCCACGATGTTTGCCGCGGTTTCGCGGCGCGGCAGGTAGCCGCCCAGCGCCGCGCGCCTGGCGTGCATGTACTGCATCTCGGCGCTGTCGGCGGCGGGTTTGTAGAAGGCCAGGTTTCTGGCCTGCTCGTCACTGAGGGGCAGGTTGAAGCGGTTGCGGAATTCGATGAGGTCTTCGCCGTCAAACTTTTTTTGCGAGTGCGTGGTCATGCGGCCCTGGCCGGCGCTGCCCATGCCGTAGCCTTTTTTGGTGTGCGCCAGGATCACGGTGGGCTGGCCCTGGTGATTCGCGGCCGCGGCGTAGGCGGCGTGGATTTTCACGAGGTCGTGGCCGCCGCGTTTGAGGCGGTCTATCTGCTCGTCGGTCATGCCCTGGGCCAGGCGCGCGAGTTCGGCGTTCTGGCCGAAGAAGTTGTCGCGGTTGAAGCGCCCGTCTTTTGCTGCGAAGGTCTGCATCTGGCCGTCCACTGTTTGCGCGAAGGCCTGGGTCAGCGCGCCGGTCAGGTCGCGCGCGAACAGGCCGTCCCAGTCGCTCCCCCAGACCAGCTTGATGACGTTCCAGCCGGCGCCGGCAAACAGCTTTTCGAGCTCGTCGATGATGCGGCCGTTGCCGCGCACCGGGCCGTCCAAGCGCTGCAGGTTGCAGTTGACGACCCAGACCATGTTGTCCAGGCCCTCGCGCGCGGCCAGGGTCAGCGCGCTCATGGATTCGGGCTCGTCCATCTCGCCGTCGCCGAAGACGCCCCAGACCTTGCGGCCGGTGCAGTCGAGCAGGCGCCGGTGCGTGAGGTAGCGCATGAAGCGCGCGTGGTAGATCGAGCTGATGGGGCCTATGCCCATAGAGCCGGTGGGGAACTGCCAGAAGTCCGGCATCAAATAGGGGTGCGGGTAGCTGCACAGGCCTTGCGCACCCTGGCCGGGCGCGCTGAGTTCCTGGCGGTAAAAGCCCAGGTCTTTTTCGCTGAGGCGGCCTTCGAGATAGGCTCGTGCATAGACGCCGGGCGCGCTGTGCGGCTGGAAGAACACCAGGTCGCCGCGGTGCTGGCCTTCCCCCACACCTTCACGCGCGCGGAAGAAGTGGTTGAAACCGGTTTCAAACAGGTCGGCTGCGCTGGCGTAACTGGCGATGTGGCCGCCGAGTTCGGCGGAGCCGCCGGTTTCGGCCTGGTTGGCGCGCACCACCATGGCCAGCGCGTTCCAGCGCATCAGCGAAGCCAGGCGCTCTTCCATCGCGAGGTCGCCGGGGAACACGGGCTGCTCGTCCACGGCGATGGTATTCATATAAGGCGTGGCCAGCTCGGGCTGCCAGCCTATGCGCTGCTTGCGGGCGACGCGGCTCAGTTCGCCCAGCATGTGCCGCGCGCGGGCGGGGCCGTGGGTCAGGGCCAGCGCCTCAAAGGCTTCACGCCATTCGGCGGTTTCCTGTGGGTCCGGGTCGGCGGGCGTTGCGGCCTGCATCAGCAAATGGTGGGGGGTGGAATCGTTCATGGCAGAAACGACTGTACGCAGCTTTTCCCGGAAGGTGTAGCCTCAATATCGGGGTTTCAGGCGATTCAGAGGCATAAAATGCCGTAGAAATGGATTTTTACAGATGATGCAGCTTGACGCCCTTGATTTGAAAATCCTCGATGAATTGCAGCGCGACGGCTCGCTGTCCAACGTGGAGCTGTCGCGGCGTGTGCACCTGAGCCCCTCGCCTTGCCTGGCCCGCGTCAAGGCACTGGAGGCGGGTGGTGTGATTGATCGTTATGTGGCGATCGCCAATGCCGCGGCGCTGGGTTTGGGCCTCAATGTCTTTATCTCCATCAGCCTGCGCACGCAAAGCAAGGAGTCGTTGGCCGACTTTGAGCGGCGCATCGCCGAGCACGACCAGGTGATGGAGTGTTATTTGATGTCGGGCGACAGCGATTACCTGATCCGCGTGGCGGTGGCCGACATAGGCGCACTGGAGAAATTCATCCTCGAGCAGCTGTCGCCGATCTCGGGGATTGAAAAAATCCGCTCGAGTTTTGCGCTCAAGCAGGTTCGGTACAAGACAGCCTTGCCGTTGCCCAAACGTTGACCGGGCTTTCAGCGTGAGCCGCGCTCGCCCGCCAGCGAGGGATGCGAGGTTTCAATCGCATTGATCTTGGCCAGCAGGTCCTCACGCCGGTTGGCGCCTTCGGCCGCAGCGCTGCCGGGCTCCAGCGGCGAATCGACAAACTGCACCGGCCGTTTGGTGCCGGAGGCCATGTGGTGCAGGCGTACCTTGAGTGAATCGGTCACATCCGCGGCGGTTTGATCGCGAGGCGTGTCGTGCCATATGGCGATGTGCAGGCTGAAGGCGCCCGCATCGGCGAATTTTTCGGAGGCGCGTATGCAGTCCGCCAGGATTTTGGTGGAAACCTCCGACAGGACGGCGCGGCTGACGGGCCCTTCGACCAGCACCAGGAAATGGTTTTCGTCACAGCGCGCCACGGTGTCCACGTCACGCGCGGCACGGCGAAGAATCTCACCGATGCGTGACAGTGCGGCGCCGCGCTTTTGGTCGCCCACCTCGTCATGGCTGGGGGCCTGGTTGAGCCAGTGCAGCATCAGCGCGCCGCAGGCCAGCTTCTGCCGGCGGCCGCGCAGCAGCATGGCCGGCAGCCTGGCTTCGATGATGCGCGGCAGCATCAAGCCGCTGGCGGCGTCATAGGTTGCGAGGGTGGCGCCGCGGTGGTTGGAGAACAGCGCCGCCCGGCTGCGCCATGCCAGCACCCCGAAAACCCAGAGCAGGCCGACCATGGCCGACAGCACGCCCGCGGCCTGCGCCGATTCCACATTCAGCACCCAGCCCGCGTTGTAGGAAAGCCGCGCCAGCGCGGCCAGGCCGATAGGCGCGGCACCGAGCAGCAACAGGAGGTTCCAGGCCTGGCCGCGCAGGGATATCCAGACCAGGCTTGCCAGTATCGCCATGGTGGCCAGCGCCAGCCACAGGTTGCGCAGGTCGCGCGGCACGAAGTCCAGGCGGACCATCATCACGCAGGCCATGAGCAGGCTGCCCGCCGTGACGGCGGCCAGCATCCGGTACAGGCGCGGATGACCGTCCCGGGCATAGCTGGCCTGGGCGCAGAACCAGGCGGCCGCAGCCATGGTCACCGTGGCCGAAACCCAGCCCATGACCTGGTTCAGGTGCACGCTGTAGGGCCAGATGCGCCAGCCGCCATAGCCGATCAGCACCAGCTGCGTGAACATCAGTGTCACCACCACGGCGCCGAACGACAGGAAAACCCTGCTGCGCGACAGGCTGAACGCGGCCAGGCACAGCAGGGCCAGCACGCTGAACATGCCCCACATCAGCCCTATCACCACGCCGACCCGCGAGGCGCCGTCTATGTATTCGATGGGGGTGAGCAGCATGGGCCGTTCGGTGATGGGCCGGCGGTGCTCGAAACGCAGGTAATAGACCTGCGGCTGGTCGGCGCGCGATTGCAGTTCGAAGCTCGGGACGCGGGTGCGCAAGGCCCAGTAGGCCGGGGCGATCGCCTCGCCCGCGGCGTGGACCTGCCAGCCGCCTTGCGGGTCGCGCGCATAAAGGCTGACCTTGAAGACCGCCTGGGCGGGCAGCCGGACGTACCAGGTCTGCAGGTTCTCGGTGACCGGCAAGGCGAAGCTGGCCCAGACTTCCTGCTTGTCCGAGGTCGGCAGGATGGTGTCGTCGGTATAGGGCTGGAAGACGCGTTTTTCGGCGCCGGATTCCGCGCTGCTGAAGGCGTCGGGCGAGGTGACGGAGTCCTTGGGTACGGCGACCCATTGCAGCGGCTGGGCCAACGTGATCTGGGGGCTGTTTTCATACAGGCGGTCAAACACCTGCGCATGGCTGGCGCCAAAAATGGCGCAGAGCAGCATGAAGAGGAGGCCACGCAGGCTTGCTTTGAAGGACATGGGCATAGCTTATGGCAAAAGAGCGGCGTGACCACAACCGACGGCTGGCCGATTCGGGCAATTTATACCGTGAACAGCTGTTTAAACCGGAAATCAGCGTCGTCCCGAAAATTTCCTTGAGGGGCAGCCCTCCGCCTTCTGTAATGAGGGCGTCACACGAGTTGCACACCATCCGCTTTTCATCAACAGTGGATTGCACATGCCTTTTTCCCGTTTTTCCGCGACGCGGCGCCCTGCCTTCAGCGCTCCCGTCAAAGCCCTCTTCTTGGCGCTGGCCGCTGCCGCGCTGGTGTCGCCGCTGCAAGCCCAGACGGCTTTCCCGGCCACGCTGGCCGGCCATGCCGTGATGCCCGCCAGATCCTTTGTCGCCGCGCCCAAGGATGCGCCGCAGGACCTGCAGGTCAGCGGGAAGTTCACCAATGGCCAGCGCACCGAAGCGCTGGGCACGGTGGAGGGCATGTCGGCCGGCCGGCCCACCGGTGTCTCGCTGCCTTTCAAGGGCCAGCCGCTGCAAGGCCATTCGGGTATCAAGAAGATGGCCGACGGCACCTTCTGGATCCTCACCGACAACGGCTTCGGCGCCAAGGCGAACTCACCCGATGCCATGCTCTACCTGAACCACTACAAAGTGGACTTCAAGGCCGGCAGCATGACGAGGCTGGAAACCGTTTTCCTGCATGACCCGGACAAAAAAGTGCCGTTTCGCATCGTCCACGAAGGCACCAAGAAACGCTACCTGACGGGCAGCGACTTCGACACCGAAAGCTTCCAGTTCGCCGGCGGCGCGCTGTGGATTGGCGACGAGTTCGGCCCCTTCCTGATCAAGGCCGACCTCAAGGGCAAGGTGCTGGCGGTGTTCGAGACCCTGGTGGACGGCAAGGTGGTGCGTTCGCCCGACCATCCCGCCGTCACCACACCTGGCGCGCCCGGCGGCGCGGTCGACTTCCAGATCAAGCGTTCCAAGGGCTTCGAAGGCATGGCGTCGTCAAAGGACGGCAGCAAGCTGTACGCTCTGCTCGAAGGCCCGGTGTGGAATGCCGAGGCGAAAGACTATGAACGTGTGGCCGGCAAGGAAGCTTTGCGCGTGCTGGAGTTCGACGTGCAGGCCGGCAAGTGGAGCGGCCGTTCATGGATGTACCCGCTGGAGGCCAACGGCAACGCCATCGGCGACTTCAACATGATCGACGGCACCACGGGCCTGATCATCGAGCGCGACAACGGCGAAGGCACGGCCGACAAGGCCTGCCCCGAAGGCCAGAAGCGCGCCGACTGCTTCCACGACATCGCGAAATTCAAGCGCATCTACAAGATCGAGATGACGGACGCCAACGTGGGCGGGCCGGTGCGCAAGGTCGGCTACATCGACCTGCTCAACATCGCCGACCCGCAAAAGCTGGCGCGCAAGCCGCTGAACGAGGGCGTGCTCAAATTCCCCTTCTTCACGATTGAAAACGTGGACGTGGTGGACGCGACGCACATCGTGGTCGGCAATGACAACAATTTGCCGTTTTCCAGCAGCCGTGAGCCGAACAAGGCCGACGACAATGAGTTGGTCCTGCTTGAAGTCGGCGAGCTTTTGAACGCTAAATAAGCCGGCGAAGCATCAACGCCTAAAAAGCTACGGGCGTCAGTCGCTATCCATGGGATAGTTTCTGACGCCCGTTTTGCGTCTGGGTAGGACGAGGTGAATCGCTTACATCTTGGACTGGAACACCAGCCCGGCGTGCTCACGCAGCGCATGGAACTTGATCTTGGGCCATTGCTGCTCCACGGCGCGCAGGGTGGCGCTGTGGTCCACCAGCAGGGTGGGCGCGTCTACGGCATCCAGCGCCACGCGGTGGGCGTTGGCGTCCATGAATTTCTTCAGCTCGTTGGCGTCGTCGCTGGTGACCCAGCGCGCCAGGTTGAAGTTGCTGCCCATGATGCGGGCCTTGACGCCGTATTCATGTTCCAGGCGGTGAGCGACCACTTCAAATTGCAACTGGCCGACCGCACCCAGCAGCAGCAATGAGCCGGCGATGGGCCGGAACACCTGGATCGCGCCTTCTTCGCCGAGCTGCGTGAGGCCGGCGCGCAGCTGCTTGCTGCGCAGCGGGTCGGCCACCTCGACGGCGCGGAACATTTCGGGCGCGAAGAAGGGCAGGCCGGTGAATTGGAGCGCCTCGCCTTCGGTCAGCGTGTCGCCGAGCTGCAGCACGCCGTGGTTGGGGATGCCGATGATGTCGCCGGCAAAGGCGGTGTCCAGCAGTTCGCGGCGTTGGCTCATGAAGCTCACCACGGTGTTGGGCCGCAGTTCCTTGCCGCTGCGCACCACCTTCAGGCGCATGCCGCGCGTGAACTCGCCGCTGGCCACGCGCAGGAAGGCGATGCGGTCGCGGTGGGCCGGGTCCATATTGGCCTGGATCTTGAACACCACGCCAGAGAATTTTTTCTCCTCGGGGTGCACCACGCGCTGGATGGCTTCGCGCTCGGCGGGCGCGGGCGCCAGGTCGACCAGCGCATCCAGCACTTCCTGCACGCCGAAGTTGTTGATGGCGGAACCGAAGAACATGGGCGTCTGCTTGCCGGCCAGGAATTCGGCGCGGTTGAACTCGGGCGTGGCACCGGCCACCAGTTCGATCTCGCCCTGGGCCTGCGTGTATTCGGCACCGAAACGTTTGGCGGCTTCGGCGTTGTCCAGGCCGGCCAGGATTTCGTCGTCGCCGCCGGCTTTTTCCTCGCCGGGGCTGAAGACCCGCATGCGGTCTTCGCGCCTGTCGTAGACGCCATGGAACAGCTTGCCCATGCCGACCGGCCAGGTGAAGGGAATGACCGTCATGCCGAGTTCGCGTTCGATCTCGTCCATCACGCTCATCGGGTCCTGCACTTCCCGGTCCATCTTGTTGACGAAGGTCAGGATGGGCGTGTTGCGCGCACGGCAGACCTGCAAGAGGCGCCGTGTCTGCGGCTCGACACCGTTGGCCGCGTCGATCACCATCAGCGCCGCGTCCACGGCGGTCAGCACGCGGTAGGTGTCCTCCGAGAAATCCTGGTGGCCGGGGGTGTCCAGCAGGTTGATAACGCAGTCGCGGTATTCCATCTGCATGACCGAGCTGGCCACCGAGATGCCGCGCTGCTTTTCGATCTCCATCCAGTCGGAGGTGGCATGGCGCGCGGCCTTGCGGGCCTTGACGCTGCCGGCGATCTGGATCGCGCCCGAGAACAGCAGCAGCTTTTCGGTCAGCGTGGTTTTACCCGCGTCGGGGTGGGAGATGATGGCAAACGTGCGGCGGCGTTTGACCTGCTTTTCGATTTCGGTGGAAGCTTGGGTTTCGGACATAACCCACGATTATCGGTGACGGCGCCTATTGAGGCACCGGACCGGGCTGACGGGCAAATCGTGGCTGTTTCACGCCGTCGATGACCACATCTTCATTGAACATGGCGGCGGGCCTTACCCACAGGCCTTTTTCACCGTAGAGCGCGCGGTACAGCGTCATGGGCTCCAGGCTTTCGCTGTGGCGCACGGTGCCGACCACCTCGTAGAGCATGCCTTTGTAGTGGCGGTACAGGCCGGGCGGAGTTTCGATCAGGGGCGGCAGTGCATCTTCGAGGGTTTCGGGCATGTCAGTCGGGGGCTATGAAGGGTATTAAAAAAGGGTGTGGCAAGACCGGAGTGGGACAATGGAGGCTATGCATCCTAAAGCCTTACTCGACAGTTGTTCCGAGCTTCTCAAGCAGGTCCTTAAATTTGATCATCCCGCCGACATGGTGGTGTCGCGCTATTTCCGCGACTACCGCCTCGGCCCGCGCGAGCGCGCCACCGTGGCCGAAACGGTTTACGGCGTGCTGCGCAAGAAAAACCTCTACACCTACCTGGCCCAGCACGGCAGCGGCGCGCCGGAACGGCGGCTGGCCATCCTCGGCTTTGCGGCCGACCGCGACTTCCTGCTGGGCGCGCTGACCGACCAGGAGAAAGACTGGCTGGCGCGCTGCGACCAGGTCAAGCCGGCCGACCTGATGGAATTGCACCGCCACAACCTGCCGCAGTGGCTGGTAGAGCCGCTCAAGGAGCAACTGGGCGACGATTTCTGGCCGCTGGTGGAAAGCCTCAATGCCCCTGCCGGGCTGGACTTGCGCGTCAACACGCTGAAGGACAAGCGCGCCGAAATCCAGAAAGAGCTCTCGAAAGCGGCGATCAAAACCGTCGCCACACCGTATTCGCCCTGGGGCCTGCGCATCGACGGCAAGCCCCAGCTGGCCAAGCTGGACGCTTTCACCCGCGGCGCCATCGAGGTGCAGGACGAAGGTTCGCAACTGCTGGCTCTGCTGGTGGACGCCAAGCGCGGGGAGATGGTGGTTGATTTTTGCGCCGGCGCCGGCGGCAAGACGCTGGCCCTGGGCGCATCCATGCGCAACACCGGGCGGCTGTATGCCTTTGACACCTCCGGTCACAGGCTGGATGCGCTCAAGCCCCGGCTGGCGCGCAGCGGGCTGTCCAATGTGCACCCGGTGGCCATTGCCCATGAACGCGACGACCGTATCAAGCGCCTGGCCGGCAAGATAGACCGCGTGCTGGTCGACGCGCCGTGCTCGGGCCTGGGCACCTTGCGGCGCAACCCCGACCTCAAATGGCGGCAAAACCCCAAGGCGATTGAAGAGCTCAGGGCCAAACAAACCGCGATTTTGCAGAGCGCCGCGCGGCTTTTAAAGCCCGGTGGCCGGTTGGTTTATGCCACCTGCAGCGTTTTGCGCGAAGAAAACGAGGCGATTGCCGAAGCCTTCAGCGCGGCCAATACGGGGTTCAACGTCCTTGAAACCGGGCCTTTATTGACCCATCTGGGGGTGGAACATGCGGAAAAACTGTGCCGCGGCCCCTACCTTCGCCTCTGGCCCTACTTGCACAAGACTGACGGGTTTTTCGCGGCGGTTTGGCAAAAGTCCTGATATTTTTGCCAGCAAATGACGACAGATAGGCTGATGTTACATATTCATTCGTGACTTTTCGCACCGATTTGACCGTCGGCCCTATGCCTCAAGTGACTTGGTATTTATGGGGGTTCACCTTACAATAGAGCCTCGTCTGGTGCAGCGCCCGGAGACAAATTTGGATGGCGCTGGCGCAGCTTGTTTAAAGGACTTTTATGATTTTGTTTGATGCCGCCCTCGACTGGCTGGCAAATGGATTGCTCGCCGCCAGCTGGTGGCAGATCGTGCTGTACGCCCTGGTGACCA
Organism: Polaromonas sp. P1_H6; assembly: GCF_056405195.1. Classification (NCBI taxonomy): domain Bacteria; kingdom Pseudomonadati; phylum Pseudomonadota; class Betaproteobacteria; order Burkholderiales; family Comamonadaceae; genus Polaromonas; species Polaromonas sp. P1_H6. Next base: position 29,161 of record NZ_JBFUCN010000020.1, on the reverse strand, counting down.
CCCACATCACCATCGCCAGCGTGACGATTTACCTGCACCGCCATCAAGCGCACCGCGCCATGGACCTGCACGCGATTCCCTCGCATTTCTTCCGCTTCTGGCTTTGGCTGGGCACGGGCCAGGTGACCAAGGAATGGGTGTCCATTCACCGCAAGCACCACGCCAAGTGCGAAACGCTGGAAGATCCGCACAGCCCCCAGGCGCACGGTATCAAGAAGGTGTTCTGGGAAGGCGCCGAACTGTATCGCGCCGAAAGCAAGAACAAGGAAACCATGACCAAGTACGGCCATGGCACGCCGAACGACTGGATGGAGCGCAATGTCTATTCCCGCTACAGCTGGCAGGGCGTTGGCCTGATGATGATCATCGACCTGGCCTTCTTCGGCGTAGCCGGTTTGGCGGTCTGGGCCGTGCAGATGGCCTGGATTCCCGTGACGGCGGCCGGCATCATCAACGGCATCGGCCACTACTGGGGTTATCGCAACTTTGAGGCGCCCGACGCCAGCACCAATATTTCGCCCTGGGGCATCATGATTGGCGGCGAAGAGTTGCACAACAACCACCACACCTACCCGACCTCGGCCAAGTTCTCGGTCAAGCCCTACGAATTCGACATCGGCTGGATCTACATCCGCGCCCTGGAAAAGGTCGGCCTGGCTTCCGTGAAGAAGGTTCCGCCCAAGCTCCAGCTGGGTTCCATCCAGCCCGTGGCTGACGAAAAAACGCTGGAAGCGCTGATCGCCCACCGCTACGAAGTGATGGCCGGTTTTGCACGCGAACTGCGCCGTGCCGGCAAGGCCGAGATCGAAGTGCTGAAGGCGAAAAAAGCCGACGTCTCCGTGCTGCGCGCGGCCAATCGCTGGCTGCACCGCGACGACGACAAGGTGCCCGCGGCCGCCAAGCCGCAGTTGGCCCAAGCCCGTGCCGAGCACCCCGTGCTCGACAAGATGGTCACCATGCGCGAAGAGCTGCGCCAGATGTGGATGAGCACCTCTGCCTCCCGCGAGCAGCTTGCAACCGACTTGCAAGCTTGGTGCCATCGTGCGGAAGAGAGCGGCATTGCCGCCCTGCGTGAGTTTTCGATGAAGCTGCGCGCCGCCCGCGCCTGACCTGGCGTTGCATACCGGCCTGGTTTCAGGTCGATACCTCTTAAAAACCGCTCCGGAGGAATCCGAGAGCGGTTTTTTATTGTTCGGCTCAAAGTACGAACTCCGTGATCGAGCGCCTCAAGATTTGATAATGGGCAGGGTCGCTACCAGCGTACTGTTCAGAGCGTCCGAGATTAGTCATCTTCTGCACACGGAAGAGAACTTTCATGCGAATTGCGCTGAAGCCTGACCTCCACACACCTGCAACTCAAAACGGGCGATTGGGTCGATGTTCCGCAACGTAAATGGCCGTCTGGCAGGCGACTTCACCTCAACTTCATATAGCTCATCAAGACCTCACAGACGCGTATCAGACTGCACCTGTCGAAAGTCGAGTGCATCAATCTGATGCTTCATTTCGAAGAAAGGCCGGTCTGTGAGTTCAATCCGTAGCGTCGCTACTCTTCCGCCACACACACGAATTTTCGGTCCGGTAACGACAAGAAAGACTGTCCGGCTTCTAAAACTGTATCTGCTGCTCATTACGGGCGGCTCGGCTTTGCTGCTTTTCGCGCATCACGATGCCTTGCAGATTTTCGGCTTGGGGTTGATGGTGCCGGGCGGTGGATTTCTGGCGCATGCTGATATTTGCACAGGCAGTGGCATAGGTCATTTAGCCGTCTGGTTGTGTTCGGTGGGTGCCTTGGCGTTTGCGCTATTGGTCTGGTTTGGCACGGGCAATGTATTGCTGCCTCCGTTGGTATGGCTCGGTTCGGCGTTTTGGGCCGCGAGCATGAACCATGGTGCAATTCAGCCAGGCGTGGTCCTTAATGTGTACTACGTGCTCGCGCTGTCTGCTGCGGCGGGCTGCCTGTTGATGCTGGGCTGGTTCATGTTTTCAGGCCGGCAAAGGCGCATCGATAACGATTACCTGGTCCGGCAAACGGCTCGATTGGACACGATCTTCACAGCCCAACCATCAAGACAAAAACCAGAAATGTCGTTGGCGCATCTGCAGCGTGTGAGGTTCGCCCTCGATAGAGCTCTGCAACCTTTCGATGAGTTTTCGGGATTCGAGCAACGCGATCAATTTCAGACGGCGGCGCTTCGGTATCAAGTCAACTTTCTGGCTTATGGCATTGCCTTGACGCAGGCACGCTTCACGCCTGCGTTGGGCGGATACATGAGCGACGCGCAAAGCAAGCTACTGAACAAGCAGTCTCAGCACCGCGCGTGGGCCTACTGGTCGCTGGAAAATCTATGGGGAAACTTGCGGTGGAACCCCGACCCTACCGCCCGTGAAAACATCATGTACACGGGCTTCGTGGCGCTGCAGATGGCCCTGTTCCAGGCCAGCACAGGAAGTCAGGAATTTTCAAAAAAAGGTTCCTTTACGCTGGTGCACCCGAACGGAAAACGCTACGAACACAGTTTCGAGTCTTTGCTGTCCAGGTTGGAAAAAGAATACGAACGTTCACCCTTTTATCTGATGGCCTGCGAGCCCAACTGGGTCTATCCCCTGTGCAACACAATGGGAGCCGCGGCACTGCGTGCCCACGATGCGCAGTACGGTCAGATGAAATGGGCCGGTCACGCGCCGGAGTTTCGCCGGCATCTGGATGCGGAGTTTCTGGATGGCATGGGTCGCTACGTGCCATGTCGTTCCACGTATACGGGATTGGCCTTACCCGCCATTGGTGGCGCGATGCCTCTGGCGATGCCCTGCTACTTTTTGAATGCGCTGGAACCTGACTTGGCGCGTCGCCAATGGCTGTTGTTGAGACGTCAGCTGTTCGATAGACATGAGCGGCTTCGACGCAGTGAATTCTGGCCCATCGACACGGGAAACTATGGTTTCTCAAGAGGCAGTGCCTACGCAGCGACGGCCTTGGCGGCGATGGAGTTGGGCGATGAGTGTGTGTATCAAAACTGCATGGATGCCTTGGAGCACGAGTGTCCAACGACTCTCAGTCATGGGGTCGCCCACAGAAATAAAGCCTCGGTATGGGCGCACGGTGTCGAGCTGATGGCGCATTCCGGAGGGCGCGACAGTTTTCGAAACTTGATCAGTAACCCACCTTCATCAAAAGGTCCCAGGTTGGAGCCCCTGTCCTATCCCGATGTGCTGGTTGCAGCCGCGCACTCCGATGATGTAAGCAGCTCTTTGCAAGCGGTGCTATACGGCGGAGCCGGCGATGGCATTAAAAACTTGGGTGTGTCGGGCCTGCGTCCGTTAGCACCCTATCGGGTTGCAGGTGCATGCCTGACGCAGGTTCTGGCTGACAACATGGGAAAGGTGTGCTTGCAGATTCCGCTTGCCGGGCGCACCTGTTTGACGCTGGAGCCGGCCGGCGCACTGTGATGGCTTGCTGTATTTTGATGGCCACGGTATGGGGCTGCTTGTATGGGTTGCACGCTATACGGGCGTGCACTGCTCGACGTTCATGTGTTGCCCAGGCTTGGCGGCTGGTCAATAAGAAGGATGAGAAATGAAAGAAGTCCCTCGTGCCTGCGCTCCGCAGCGATTCGCTCTGGTCGCACGCCTCAAGAGCTTTGGTTATGCCTTCGAGGGGATAGCTTTGATGCTTAAAACACAGCACAACGCATGGCTGCATCTAATCGCCACAATGCTGGTGACGGGATTGGCCGCTTGGTGCCGAGTGAACGCCGGCGATTGGCGCTGGCTGATTGGCGCGATGACCATGGTTTGGATGGCAGAGGCCATGAACACAGCAGTGGAGTCGCTCTGCGATGTTGTGTCGCCACACTATTCATTGGCAGTCAAATGCGCAAAGGATCTTGCCGCCGGCGGCGTGTTAATTGCGGCTTGTGCAGCAGCGGCAACCGGTGTCATAACCTTCTGGCCCTATTTGGATGCCCGGTGATTGCGCTGTGGCGCTGTGCGTGATGTGCCGCCTTTGTGGCAGGGCTTACATCACAGACAGGGCTTATGTGGGTCAGATTTCGACAGGATTCAAGCGGACCACGTAGCAAGCCGCTTGTTTGGTGGGGGTCCTGCTTTCTAAATCCCAAAAAATAAAGGACACCGAGGTGTCCTTTATTGGATGTACTGACCGAGTGGTAGTTTTTACTACACGCGGATTCGTAGCTATTTATTTCAGCTTGATTTCTTTGTATTCCACGTGCTTGCGTGCCTTGGGATCAAACTTCATGATCAGCATCTTGTCGGGCGTGGTTTTCTTGTTCTTGGTGGTCGTGTAGAAGTGACCGGTGCCGGCGGTGGATTCCAGCTTGATTTTTTCGCGTGCGCCTTTTGCCATGATGGTGCTCCTTAAGCTTGGCCGCGTGCGCGCAGGTCTGCGAGCACTGTATCAATACCCTTCTTGTCGATCAGGCGCAGTGCAGCGCTCGAAACGCGCAGGCGAACCCAGCGGTTTTCGGTCTCGACCCAGAAGCGGCGGTATTGCAGGTTCACGAGGAACCGGCGCTTGGTTTTGTTGTTGGCGTGGGAAACATTGTTTCCGACCATTGGGCCTTTGCCCGTGACTTCACATACGCGTGCCATGTGCACTCCAGTACTTTTCAACAGCAGTCGTGTCGGAGGCATTTGCTGCCTGTCGTCATTCCTGCCTCACCTCGCCAGAATAGGGTGGCGGTAACCCGAGACTGCCAAACCCGGCCTTTTTGGGGCGAATTTAGCAAAGCCTTGAATTATAAGGGATTTTTGGCTTACTCTGCTTGTTCCAGAAAACGCTGGGCGTCCAGCGCTGCCATGCAGCCGGTTCCGGCGCTGGTGATGGCCTGACGGTAGACGTGGTCCTGCACGTCGCCGGCGGCGAACACGCCGGGCACGCTGGTCATGGTGGCAAAGCCCTGCAGCCCGGTTTTGGTGATGATGTAGCCGTCTTTCATCTCCAGCTGGCCGGCAAAGATGTCGGTATTGGGCTGGTGGCCAATCGCGATGAAGCAGCCCTTGAGGGTCAGGTCCTGCGTCGCGTCGTTCTGGGTGCTTTTGAGGCGCACCCCGGTCACACCCGAGGCGTCGCCCAGCACCTGGTCCAGCGTATGGTGCAGCTTGAGCTCGATCTTGCCAGCCGCGACCTTGTCGTGCAGCTTGTCGATCAGTATGGCCTCGGCCTTGAATTTGTCGCGGCGGTGCACCAGCGTGACCTTGCTTGCGATGTTGGAAAGATACAGGGCCTCTTCCACGGCCGTGTTGCCGCCACCCACCACGCAGACTTCCTCGCCCCGATAGAAGAAGCCGTCGCAGGTGGCGCAGCCGGAAACGCCGCGGCCCATGAAGGCGCTTTCGGATTCCAGGCCCAGGTATTTGGCGGAGGCGCCGGTGGCGATGATCAGCGAGTCGCAGGTGTAGGTTCCGCTGTCACCGGTCAGGGTAAAGGGGCGCTTGCTGAAGTCGACCTTGTTGATGTGGTCGAAAATAATCTCGGTCTTGAAGCGCTCGGCGTGTTCGAGGAAGCGCTGCATCAGGTCCGGCCCCTGCACGCCGTGCACATCGGCCGGCCAGTTGTCGACATCGGTGGTGGTCATGAGCTGGCCGCCCTGTGCGATGCCGGTGATCAGCACCGGGTTGAGGTTGGCGCGCGCCGCGTAGACGGCCGCGGTATAGCCGGCAGGTCCCGAACCGAGGATTAAGACTCTTGAATGTTTCATGTTGAAAAACTGATTGGGAAAGTGTAAGAACTCAGGTAGAGTCGTGCCGCATAAGCGCAGCGCAAGGTAAAAACCGTCGGGTAATACTTTTGCGGCATTTGGTTTTATAAATTACGTGCCATTGTAAGAACTCACGCGACGTCCCGTTGTTTGTGAGGTTGGGAGATATCAGATATGACGACGATGGTGTCCAACCTGGAATTGATTCGCCGGGTGCCCCTTTTCTCCGTGTTGACGGCCGCCCAGGCCGCATCGGTCGCCGATACGGTGGTCAAGCGCCGCTTCAAGCGGGGCGAGCCCATCGTCGAGCAGGGCAAAAAATCCAATGCCCTGTCCATCATCCTGACGGGTCGCGCCCGTGTCGTCACTACCGACGCCCGTGGCCGCGAGGTCATCCTGGCGACCATGCACCCCGGCGATTACGTCGGCGAGATGAGCTTGATCGACAACGAACCCCATTCGGCCACGGTGCGCGCCGAGATCCAGACCGACGCCCTGATCCTGGGCCGCCTCGAATTCGCGCGCTGCCTGCCCGAGAACAGTTCCATGGCCTATGCCGTGCTCAAGGGCTTGGTGCAGCGCCTGCGCCACGCCGATCGCCAGATCGAATCGCTGGCCCTGATGGACGTCTACGGCCGCGTGGCCAGGGCCCTGCTGGAATTTGCCAGCGACGACGGCACCGGCAACACCGTGATCCGCGACAAGGTCTCGCGCCAGGATCTGGCCAAGATGGTCGGCGCCTCGCGTGAAATGGTCAGCCGGGTCATGAAAGACCTGGAGGAGCGCGGTTTCATCGAAACCCGGGAAGATGGCTCCGTGCTGGTCAAGGAACGCCTGCACACCCTGGGTTAACGCGCCCAGCCCGCCGCCCGCCATCCGCTTTGGCGCCCCTGGCGCCCTTCAGAGCGCTCGCCCAACTGCGTTAAGCTTCAAGCCGGGCCATGACTTACTCACTTGACACCCTGAACTCCAGAAACTCCCCCGCCACGGGCACGCCCGGCGGCATCAAACGCTTTGCCCATGAAGTCAGCCTGATCCTGGGCCTGCTCGGCCTGGTTTTCTGGCTGGCTGCCTTGCTCAGCTATTCGCCGCAGGACGCGGCCTGGTCGACTTCCGGAACGGCTCAAGCCGCGGCCGGCGGCCATGCCACGACCCTTGTCAACTGGGGTGGGCGTGTGGGCGCCTGGCTGGCTGATGCCAGCTATTACCTGCTCGGTTTTTCGGTCTGGTGGGCGCTGGCCGCCGGCGGCCAGGCCTGGCTGCGATCACTGGCGAGGTGGTTGCGCGGCGAACCGGTGGCGGACGGGGAGTCCCACCGCATCCGTTTCTGGCTCAGCCTGGCGTTGTTGCTGGTGGCCTGTACGGCGCTGGAATGGTCGCGCCTCTACCGTTTTGAATTGAAGCTGCCCGGCCATGCGGGCGGGGTGCTGGGCTATCTGGTCGGCTCGATGGGCGAGAACTGGCTGGGATTCGCCGGCTCCGGCCTGGTCTTCATCGCGCTGGGCGTCATCGCCGTGTCGGCCGTGTTCGGTTTTTCGTGGGCCCATGTGGCGCTGCGCGTCGGCGCCTGGATAGACAACCTGATCGATTCGCGCCGCGAAAAGCGCGAGATCGCCGAAGACCTGGCCTTCGGCAAGCTGGCGGCCCGCGAGCGCGAGGAAACGCTGATCGACGAGCGCATCGAAATCGAGGAACACCATCCGGTGCCGGTGCTGATCGAACCCGTGCTGGTCGACATTCCCAAGAGCGAGCGCGTTGCCAAGGAGCGGCAAAAGCCGCTTTTCAGCGAAATGCCCGACTCCAAGCTGCCGCAGGTCGACCTGCTCGACGGTGCACTGAGCCGACAGGAGACCGTCGCCCCCGAGACGCTGGAGATGACCTCGCGCCTGATCGAGAAAAAGCTCAAGGATTTCGGCGTCGAGGTGCGTGTGGTCGCCGCCGCGCCAGGCCCCGTCATCACGCGCTATGAAATCGAGCCGGCCACCGGCGTCAAGGGCTCGCAGGTCGTCAACCTGGCCAAGGACCTGGCCCGCGCGCTGAGCCTGGTGTCGATCCGCGTGATCGAGACCATTCCCGGCAAGAACTACATGGCGCTGGAGCTGCCCAACGCCAAGCGCCAGTCCATCAAGCTCAGCGAAATCCTGGGCTCGCAGGTCTACAACGAGGCCAAGTCCCTGCTCACCATCGGCCTGGGCAAGGACATCAGCGGCGCCGCCGTGGTGGCCGACCTCGCCAAAATGCCGCACTGCCTGGTGGCCGGCACCACCGGCTCCGGCAAGTCGGTCGGCATCAACGCGATGATCCTGAGCCTGCTCTACAAGGCCGATGCGCGCGACGTGCGCTTGCTGCTGATAGACCCGAAGATGCTGGAGATGAGCGTCTACGAAGGCATTCCGCACCTGCTGGCTCCGGTGGTCACCGACATGCGCCAGGCGGCCCACGGCCTGAACTGGTGTGTGGCCGAAATGGAAAAGCGCTACAAGCTCATGAGCAAGCTGGGCGTGCGCAACCTGGCCGGCTACAACACCAAGATCGACGAAGCCAAGGCCAAGGGCGAATTCATCTACAACCCCTTCAGCCTCACACCGGAGCAGCCCGAGCCGCTGGAGCGGCTGCCCTACATCGTGGTGGTGATCGATGAGCTGGCCGACCTGATGATGGTGGTCGGCAAGAAGATCGAGGAACTTATCGCCCGCCTGGCGCAAAAAGCCCGCGCCGCCGGCATCCACCTGGTGCTGGCCACGCAGCGCCCCAGCGTCGACGTCATCACCGGCCTGATCAAGGCCAATATCCCGACCCGGCTGTCCTTCCAGGTCAGCAGCAAGATCGACAGCCGCACCATCCTGGACCAGATGGGCGCCGAGGCTTTGTTGGGAATGGGTGACATGCTTTACATGCCGAGTGGTACAGGCTTTCCAATCCGGGTGCATGGTGCGTTTGTGAGTGATGACGAAGTGCACCGCGTGGTGGCCTATCTCAAGCAGCAGGGCGAGCCCAATTACATCGACGGCGTGCTCGAAGGCGGCACCGTCGATGGCGAGGACGGCGACCTGCTGGGAGATGGTGGTAGTGGCGGCAACGGCGGCGGCGAAAAAGACCCGATGTACGACCAGGCTGTCGAGGTCGTGCTCAAGAACCGCAAGGCCAGCATCTCGCTGGTGCAGCGTCATCTCAAGATCGGCTACAACCGCGCCGCGCGGCTGGTCGAAGACATGGAAAAAGCCGGGTTGGTCAGCGCCATGAGCGGCAGCGGCCAGCGCGACATCCTGGTGCCCGCAAGGGCGGAGTGACGATCATGAAGAAATTTATTGCAACGATGCTGGTGGCGCTTTGCGCGCATCCCGCCTGGGCCAATGGCCTGGACAGCCTGGAACTTTTTGTGAAGACCGTCAGCAGCGGCCGCGCCGAGTTCACCCAGGTGGTCACCGCGCCGGCCAGGGACGGCCAGGCCGCGCGCAGCAAGACCTCCACCGGCACGTTCGAGTTTTCCCGGCCGAATCGCTTTCGTTTTGTCTACAAAAAGCCGTTCGAGCAAAGCATCGTGGCCGACGGCCAGACCCTGTGGCTGCACGATGTGGACCTGAACCAGGTCACCTCGCGCAAGCAGTCCAGCGCCTTGGGTTCAACGCCCGCGGCCCTGATTGCCGCAGCCCCCGATTTGCGCGCCTTGCAGGCCGATTTCAACCTGGCCGCCGCACCCGATGCCGACGGCCTGCAATGGGTGGTGGCCACGCCCAAAAGCAAGGAGGGCCAGCTGCAGGCCGTGCGTGTGGGTTTTCGCCCCGGCGAAAAATCCTCGGGCCTCGCCGCACTGGAGATCATCGACAGTTTCGGCCAGCGCTCGGTGCTGAGTTTCAGCAAGGTCGAGGTCAATCCCAACCTGCCGCCCGACACCTTCCGCTTTACGCCGCCCAAGGGCGCTGACGTGATCCGGCAGTAAACAGCTCCGGATTTCAGGTCAGCGGAGGTTTGGGAAGCCGCTGCGCGGGGTCGTAGAAAAACGTTTCCTCCGCGATGCGCTCGCCTTCCCAGCGTTGCCAGGCAAGTTCCTCCATCTCGGTGCGGCTGCCGTCCTGCCATTCGAAGCGGAAGATCCAGCGGATCACCACGTGGTCGCCGTCGAGCAGGGCGGGGCGCACGCAGGTCGAGGTCAGCGACTTCGCCCTTTCCATCACCTTCTGCTCGCCCAGGACCAGGTTGGCGCGGCCCACGCGTGGCGCGGACTGGTTTTCCTGCATGGAGGCATTCTCGGTGTAGAACTCTTCAATGGCTTCGGCATGGGCGTTTTCTTCAACGCGCGCGATAAATCGTTCCAGTGTTTCGGGGCTTGGCATGGCGTTTCCTTGGAAGGGGATGATGGTGTTTTACACGACTTGCCGTAACCCTGCCGCCGACCCGGCTCGGTGGCTTAGACTTCTGGCATCGCAGTTTCCGATTTTCTGGTCTCCCCTGTTTCCCGCCCTCCCGTGAAAGCCGCTTCCTCCACCCACCAGCCCCTGGCCGAACGCCTGCGCCCGCAGAACCTGGGTGAGGTCATAGGCCAGCAGCACCTGCTGGGCGAGGGCATGCCGCTGCGCATCGCCTTCGAGTCCGGCCAGCCGCACAGCTGCATCCTCTGGGGCCCGCCCGGTGTGGGCAAGACCACCATCGCGCGGCTCATGGCCAGCAGTTTTGACGCGCACTTCATCACCATCTCGGCTGTGCTCGGGGGTGTCAAGGACATCCGCGAGGCGGTGGAACAGGCCAGCATCTGGCAGGCGCAAAGCGGTCGCCGCACCATCGTGTTTGTCGACGAGGTGCACCGCTTCAACAAAAGCCAGCAAGATGCGTTTTTGCCGCATGTCGAGAGCGGGCTTTTCACCTTCATAGGCGCTACCACCGAAAACCCCTCGTTCGAGGTCAACTCGGCCCTGCTGTCGCGCGCCGTGGTTTATGTGCTGCAGCCGCTGGGCGAAGCCGACCTGAAGCAGATCGTGGCCAAGGTCCTGGCCGAAAAAGCGCTGCCGGCCATCGAGACCATCGCGGCGGAGGCTGCCGACCGCTTGGTGGCCTATGCCGACGGAGATGCCCGGCGCCTGCTCAACACGCTCGAGTCGCTCAGCGTCGCGGCCAAGGCTGAAAAAGTCACCGAGGTCACCGACGCCTGGCTGCTCAAGGTGCTGGGCGAGCGCCTGCGCCGTTACGACAAGGGCGGCGAGCAGTTCTACGACACCATCTCGGCCCTGCACAAGTCGGTGCGCGGCTCAGACCCCGACGCCGCGCTTTACTGGTTCATGCGCATGCTCGACGGCGGCGCCGAACCGCGCTACATGGCGCGCCGGCTTGTGCGCATGGCCAGCGAGGATATAGGCTTGGCCGATCCCCGGGCCTTGCGTATGGCGCTGGATGCCGCTGAAGTCTATGAACGCCTGGGCTCACCTGAAGGGGAGCTGGCGCTGGCCCAGTGCGTGATCTACCTGGCGGTGGCGCCCAAGTCCAACGCGGTCTACAAGGCCTTCAACGAAGCCAAGGCTTTTATCGCCAGGGACGGCACCCGGCCGGTGCCCCTGCATTTGCGCAATGCACCAACAAAGCTCATGAAACAGCTGGATTACGGCAAAAATTACCGTTACGCCCACGACGAGGAAGACGGCTTCGCGGCCGGCGAAAACTACTTTCCCGAAGGCATGCAGGCCCCGGGCTTCTACCGGCCCGTCAACCGGGGGCTGGAGATACGCATCGCCGATAAGTTGAATGAGCTGAAAATAAAGAACAATAAGAAAGGCTAATAAAAAACAAAAGCCGCTGATAAAGGCTGCTTCGGCCGAAAAAATCCCCTTTCTCAAGGGTAAACCCCGCGTAAACCGCAGCGCTGGCTCGATTCTCGCTAGAGACGCTTGGCTACAATTTGCGGATTAGCTCGCCATCTTCACCAGCCAACCGGCTTTGATGGGCGGGCTTTTTGTTAACTCGCGCCAGCCGCCGGTGATCCCGGCGTAGGGTGGCCGCCAGGCGGAGTTTGCAATTTCAATCAATCGGACGGGAGAGTGAGTTATGGAAATATTGCTTCAGCAGATCATCAATGGTCTGGTCCTGGGCAGCATGTATGCCCTGATCGCCCTGGGCTACACGATGGTGTACGGCATCATCAACCTGATCAATTTCGCGCACGGCGAGGTACTGATGGTGGGCGCGCTCACCAGCTGGACCATCATCGGCCTGATGCAGAGCGCCATGCCGGGCACGCCGGGCTGGCTGATCCTGCTGATATCGCTGCTGATCGCCTTTGTCGTTTGCGGCGCCCTCAATTTCGCGATTGAAAAAATCGCCTACCGGCCGCTGCGAAACTCCCCCAAGCTGGCCCCGCTGATCACCGCCATCGGCATGTCGCTGCTGCTGCAGACGCTGGCCATGATCATCTGGAAGCCCAACTACAAACCTTATCCCACCCTGCTGCCGAGCGAGCCTTTCCAGGTCGGCGGCGCCGTCATCACGGTGACCCAGCTCTTCATCCTGGGCGCCACCGCTGTCTCCCTGTCCGTGCTGATGTGGCTGGTGCACTACACCAAGCTGGGCCGCGCCATGCGGGCCACCGCCGAGAACCCGCGCGTGGCGGCACTGATGGGCGTCAAGCCCGACACCGTCATTTCGGCCACCTTCATCATCGGCGCCGTCCTGGCCGCGCTGGCCGGCGTGATGTACGCCTCCAACTACGGCACGGTGCAGCACACCATGGGCTTCCTGCCCGGCCTCAAGGCCTTCACGGCGGCCGTGTTCGGTGGCATCGGCAACCTGGGCGGTGCGGTGCTGGGCGGCATCCTGCTGGGCCTGATCGAATCGATAGGCGCGGGCTACATCGGGCCGCTGACGGGCGGTGTGCTGGGCAGCCAGTACTCCGACATCTTCGCCTTTATCGTGCTGATTTTTGTCCTCACGCTGCGGCCTTCGGGCTTGCTGGGTGAGCGTGTGGCGGACCGGGCGTAAGGCCCGTCCATCCGGTACACAAGGAGAATATTGATGAATTCCACACAATCCAAAAAACTGGTGACCTTCCTGGTCGTCGCGGCGGCGCTGCTGGTGCTGCCCCTCTTGTTGCAGCAGGGCGGCAACGCCTGGGTGCGCATCGTCGACATGGCGCTGCTCTATGTGCTGCTGGCCCTGGGCCTGAACATCGTGGTCGGCTACGCCGGCCTGCTGGACCTGGGCTATGTCGCCTTCTTCGCCGTCGGCGCCTACCTGTTCGCGCTGCTGGGCTCGCCGCATCTTGCCGATGCCTTCCCCTGGATCGCTGCGCAGTTCCCGAACGGGCTGCATTTGCCGATCTGGGCCATCATCCCGGCCGCGGCGGCGCTTGCCGGCTTTTTCGGCGTGGTGCTGGGCGCCCCGACGCTCAAGCTGCGCGGCGACTACCTGGCCATCGTGACGCTGGGCTTCGGTGAAATCATCCGGGTGTTCCTGAACAACCTGGATCGCCCCATCAACCTGACCAACGGGCCCAAGGGCATCAACCAGATCGACTCGATGAAGTTCTTCGGCTTCGACCTGGGCAAGCCGCATGAGTTCTTCGGCTTCGAGGTCAACTCGGTGTCCATGTATTACTACCTGTTCCTGGTGCTGGTGATCGTCTCGGTCGTCATCTGCCACCGCCTCGAAAACTCCCGCATCGGCCGCGCCTGGATGGCCATCCGCGAAGACGAAATCGCAGCCAAGGCTATGGGCATCAACACCCGCAACCTGAAGCTGCTGGCTTTCGGCATGGGCGCCACCTTCGGCGGCGTGTCCGGCTCGATGTTCGCGGCCTTCCAGGGTTTTGTCTCGCCCGAATCCTTCAGCCTGATGGAGTCCGTCATGATCGTCGCCATGGTGGTGCTGGGCGGCATCGGCCACCTGCCCGGCGTCATCCTGGGCGCCTTGTTGCTGGCCGCGCTGCCCGAGGTGCTGCGCCACGTCGCCGGCCCGCTGCAGGCCATGACCGATGGCCGCCTTGATTCCGCCATCCTGCGCCAGCTGCTGATCGCGCTGGCCATGATCACCATCATGCTGATGCGTCCACGCGGCCTGTGGCCGTCCGCGGAACACGGCAAGTCGCTGAACAAGGTCGTCGGCAAAGACCCCATTCAGTCAATCAACCCTTAAGGAGAATGGACATGAGCGAAACCATTCTTAAAGTCTCCGGTGTCTCCAAGCGCTTCGGCGGCCTGCAGGCCCTGAGCGACGTCGGCATCCACATCGAGCGCGGCCAGGTGTACGGCCTGATCGGCCCCAACGGCGCCGGTAAAACCACTTTCTTCAACGTGCTGACCGGCCTTTACACGCCCGACAGCGGCAGCTTCGAGCTCGCCGGCAAGGCCTACAAGCCCACCGCCGTGCATGAAGTCGCGAAGGCCGGCATCGCCCGCACCTTCCAGAACATCCGCCTCTTCGCCGACATGACCGCGCTCGAGAACGTGATGGTCGGCCGCCACATCCGCACCAAGTCCGGCCTGCTGGGCGCTGTGTTCCGTTCGCCGGGCTTCAAGCACGAGGAAGCCGCCATCGCCAAGCGCTCGCAGGAACTGCTCGACTACGTCGGCATCGGCAAGTACGCCGACTTCAAGGCCCGCACCCTGAGCTACGGCGACCAGCGCCGCCTGGAAATCGCCCGGGCGCTCGCCACCGACCCGCAGCTGATCGCGCTCGACGAGCCGGCCGCCGGCATGAACGCCACCGAAAAAGTGCAGCTGCGCGAACTGATAGACCGCATCCGCAAGGACAACCGCACCATCCTGCTGATCGAGCATGACGTCAAGCTGGTCATGGGCCTGTGCGACCGCGTCACCGTGCTCGACTACGGCAAGCAGATCGCCGAAGGCGCGCCCGCCGACGTGCAAAAAGACGAAAAAGTGATCACCGCCTATCTGGGCACAGGTCATTGAAGGAAAGCAAGAACATGGCAGCAAACACACTCCTCAAGGTGACCGGCCTGAAGGTCGCTTACGGTGGCATCCAGGCGGTCAAGGGCGTCGACTTCGAAGTCCACGACGGCGAACTGGTCACGCTGATCGGCTCCAACGGCGCCGGCAAGACCACCACCATGAAGGCCATCACCGGCACCCTGCCGATGCTGGACGGCGACATCGAATACCTCGGCAAGAGCATCAAGGGTCGCGGCGCCTGGGACCTGGTCAAGGAAGGCCTGGCCATGGTGCCGGAAGGCCGCGGCGTGTTCACCCGCATGACCATCACCGAAAACCTGCAGATGGGCGCCTACATCCGCAGCGACAAGGCCGGCATTGCCGAAGACATCGAGAAGATGTTTGTGCTGTTCCCGCGCCTGCGCGAGCGCAAGGACCAGCTGGCCGGCACCATGTCCGGCGGTGAGCAGCAGATGCTGGCCATGGGCCGCGCGCTGATGAGCCGTCCCAAGGTGCTGCTGCTCGACGAGCCCTCCATGGGCCTGTCGCCCATCATGGTCGACAAGATCTTCGAGGTCGTGAAAGACGTCTCTTCGCGTGGCGTGACGGTGCTGCTGGTCGAGCAGAACGCCAGCCGCGCGCTTGGCATCGCCAACCGCGGCTACGTCATGGAGTCGGGCAACGTCACCATGAACGGCGACGCCAAGCAGCTGCTCAGCGACCCGCGCGTGCGCGCCGCCTACCTCGGCGAGTAAGCCATTGCATTGCGCCAGCCCGCGCGCCGCACGGCGCCGCGGGATGCGCATTGCAGCCGTAACACCGGCGGGCCGGCCCGGGGCCATAAATTCCTTGCCGCGCCAAATCTTTGCGCATAAAGTTCAAAGGGTGCGCCGCACGCGCATCTTTACCGAACCCTGGGATGCAAAAAATGAATCCAATCTTTGTCCGCGCCGCCGCCGTGACCCTGGCCCTCCTGGCTTCTTCCGCGTTCACCGGCGCCTCCGCTCAGTCGCTGCGCTGCAAGGGAGACCTCGCGCAGATCGGCAACTCCAAAGGCACCATCCTGCAAAAATGCGGCGAGCCCGTCCTGAAAGACAGCTTCTGCAAGCCCGTGCAGGAAACGGTGGCCGGCGCGCCCGTCGTCTCCGGCAACAGCACCAACGTCACCAACATTACCGTCAATAGCTGTGTGCAGGTCGAAGAGTGGACTTACAACCCCGGCTATGGGCAGTTCATGACCATGCTGTTGTTTGAGGGCGGTTCGCTTGCAAGCATCCGGTATGGTGAACGCGTGACCCGTTGAGGTGGCCCCCACGCTCCCCACTGCGTGTGGTTCGCTGCCCCCCTCGGGGGCCGCTGCGCCTACGGCCCGGCAAAGCCGGTTCCGTGGCCCCTGCTTGAAAAGGCGGGGGCTCACGGCGGTGAGTAATTAAAAAAGGCCGGCTCCTTTTATGGATGCCGGCCTTTTTTATGGGCGCTGGATCGCTCCAGGCCCCTGGATCAGTCCACCTTCGCGCCGGAGGCTTTCACCACTTTTTCATACTTGGCGAGTTCGCTCTTCATGAAGGCGCCGAACTGTTCGGGCGTGCTGCCCACGGGCTCGGCCATCAGCGTGGCGAAGCGGGCCTTGGCTTCGGGAGAGTTCAGCGCGGCGACAAAGGCGTGGTTGAGCTTGGCCACCACGTCTTTCGGCGTGCCCGCGGGTGCCACCAGGCCCCACCAGGTGTCGATCTCAAAACCCTTGAGCGTTTCGGCGACCGCCGGCACGTCGGGCAGCATGGCGCTGCGCTGGGCCGTCGTGACCGCCAGGGCCTTGAGCTTGCCGGCCTTGATATTGGCCGAGGCGGTGGCGAGGTTGTCGAAGTTGTAGTCCACCTGGCCGCTGAGCAGCGCCAACTGCGCGGGGTTGCCGCCGTTGTAGGGAATGTGCAGCGCGAAGATGCCGGCCCGTGCCTTGAACATCTCTCCGGCCAGGTGGCCCGCGCTGCCGTTGCCGCCGCTGGCGTAGTTGAGCTTGGCCGGGTTGGCTTTGGCGTACTTGATCAGGTCGGCAAGCGTGTTGATGTTCAGGCGCCGCGCGGCGTCGGCGTTCATCACCAGCACATTAGGCACACGCACCATCTGCGTGATGGGCGCGAAATCGGTGGCCGCGTTGTACGGCATCTTGCTGTAAAGCCAGGGGTTGATGGCATGCGTAGCCACCGCCGAAATGCCGACCGTGAGCCCGTCGGGCTGGGCCTTGGCGATCGCGTCGACGCCGATGTTGCCGCCGCCGCCCGGCTTGTTTTCAATGATCACGGTGCCCAGCGAGTCTTTCACGCGCTCGGCCATCAGGCGGGCCGTCGCGTCGATGGGGCCGCCGGCCGCATACGGCACGATGATGCGCATGATTTTGGCCTGGGCCAGCGCCGGGGCGGGCGACAGGGCCGCGCCGGCCATGAAAAATAACGCCAGGCTTTTGCCCAGCAGGGAGGGAAGGGTGAGAGGACGAATGTTCATGCCCTATTGTTGCAAAAAATTATTGCGCCTCGCTGTCACGCAGTCCTTGCCCTCTCGATCAATTCGCACATAAAAAAGCCCCGGCTGATGCATCAGCCAGGGCGTTTCTTGTTCTTCTTCTTTATTCTTCTTGTTTGTCGGGAGTGTGCCCGCCTGATTTAAAGTTTCAGGTGTCAGGTCTCCGCGGGCACGGTGGCCTGGGCTTTTTCTTTTTCGGTCACAAAAGAGTCGGCATAAAACTCGTCTTCCGGCAGGCCGGCCGCAGTGTACGCGGCCTGGGCCGAGTCCACCACGATGGGCGCGCCGCAAGCATACACCTGGTGGCCCGACAGGTCGGCGAAATCTTCCAGCACCGCCTGGTGGACAAAGCCGGTGCGGCCGGTCCAGTTGTCTTCGGGCAGGGCATTCGAAACCACCGGTATGTAGCGCAGATTCGGCATTTCCGCGGCCCTGGCCTTGACCCATTCGTCCATGTACAGGTCGGCCGGGCGGCGGCCGCCCCAGTAGAGCACCGCTGGGCGCGTGCTGCCCTTGAACTGCAGGTGTTCGATCAGCGCCTTGATGGGCGCAAAACCGGTGCCCGAGGCCAGCAGCACCATGGGCTTGTCGCTGTCTTCGCGCAGGTAGAAGCTGCCGAAGGGGCCCTCGATGCGCAGGATTTCCTTTTCCTTCATGGGGCCGAACACGTGCTCGGTGAATTTTCCGCCCGGCATGTGGCGTATGTGCAGTTCCACGCCCGGGTTTTCGGCCTGGGTGTGCGGCGCGTTGCCCATGGAATAAGCGCGGCGGTCGCCGTCGCGCAGCAAGAACTCCACGTACTGGCCGGCGTGGTACTTGAACACGTCGCTGGCCGGCAGCTGCAGGCGCACCACCATCACGTCGTGCGAGGCCTTGGCCAGGCTGTTGATGCGCACCGGCATCTTCTTGACCGGGAAGGCGCTTTCATCAGTCACGTGGCGCGACTCGATGACGACGTCGGAATGGGCCGTGGCGCAGCAGGTCAGGATGAAGCCGGCGGCTTCTTCTTCGGGCGACAAGGCCTTGACCTGGTGCGCACCGTGGGTCACCGTACCCTCGAGTTTTTTCGACTTGCAGGAACCGCAGGCGCCGTCCTTGCAGCCGTAGGGCAGGCCTATGCCCTGGCGTATGGCGGCGGCCAGCAGGGCTTCGTCCACCTGGGCAATGAAAGTCCGGCCGCTGGGCTGCACGGTCACGTTAAAGCTCATATTCGGTATCCTTGCGGTATCTGTTCTCGACTCGGCCGGTTTTCCCGGCAACCCCCCAATTTTGCCCTCAAACCTGAATCCCCTAGGCGCTTTGCCTTTCCGTTTCCGCCGGGAGCGGATTTTGGTCGTCGGCTGCGGCGACGTGGGCTTGCGCGCCGCCCGGCAACTGCCGCGCAACGCCAGGCTGATGGCGCTCACGTCTTCTCCCGCGCGCGCGCCTGAATTGCGGGCCCGCCGCATCACGCCCCTGCAAGGCAACCTGGACGACGGCGCCTCGCTGCGCCGGCTGGCCGGCCTGGCCACCCGGGTGTTGCACCTGGCGCCGCCCCCCAATGACAAACCCGACGAGCGCAAAGACCCGCGCACCTTGGCCCTGCTGCGCGCCCTGCGGCTGCGCAGCCTGCCGCGCTCCCTGGTCTACGCCTCCACCAGTGGGGTCTACGGCGACTGCGGCGGTGAATGGGTGCGCGAAACCCGGCCCTTGAGCCCCCACACGCCGCGCGCCGCGCGCCGTGTGCATGCCGAGGCGCATGTGCGGCTGTTCGGCCGGGCCACCGGCACCCGCGTGCACCTGCTGCGCATCCCGGGCATTTACGCGCCCGACCGCGAAGGCGGCACGCCGCGCGGCCGGCTGCTCAAGGGCACGCCGGTGCTGCGCGCGGAAGACGACGTCTACACCAACCACATCCATGCCGACGACCTGGCCCGCGCCTGCCTGGCGGCGCTGTGGCGCGGCAAGCCGCAGCGCGCGAGCAACGCCAGCGACGACACCCAGCTCAAGATGGGCGATTACTTCGACCTGGCCGCCGATCTCTATGGTCTGCCGCGGCCGCCGCGCCTGGCACGCGGCAGCGCCCATGAAGAACTGCCTGCCGTGCTGTTGAGCTTCATGAGCGAATCGCGCCGGCTCGACAACAGCCGCCTGAAGCGGGAATTGCGGCTTCGCCTGCGCTACCCGACGGTGGAAATCGGCCTGCGCGGTCACTGAAAAACGCCGGATTGGCGCGCGGCAAACCCATCGGTCCGGCAAGTTGCTTCCTTGGGTGTATGTTTTTTACAACATTCATATTTGTGAATGTTGTTACAAAAGAAGTAACTATTTGAAACTTGAAGGCTTCACTTGGAGCCGTTTCTATTAACCGTTAAAAGATCTTTTTTTGCACTGATCTGCGGTGATTCCATTCTGCATACCATCACTTTGACGGCCCTCTCCAGCAATCGGCTGAAAAAAGGGTTTTTGCGGAGTGTGAAAAATGCACAAAAAAAATTCGAGGGGCAGTGCACCAAAGACTGCGGAATTTGTAACAAATATTGGCTGGCGGGTGTTTCCCGCCGCTCCGCCGGTCCCTGATGGATTGAGCCGGAACGCCAGTCGCGCGGCGGGCAGATGGACCTTGCGCAAACCCGTCACCGCCGTTCTGCTGCTCGGCGCCGCAACGGCGCAGGCCGGGCCGGTGGACGGCCAGGTCACCTCTGGTACCGCCAGCATCTCCCGGAACGGCTCCGCCACCACCATCACCCAGTCCAGCCAAAACGCTTCCCTGAACTGGAAAAGCTTCAACGTCGGCGCGCAGGAAAGCGTCAACTTCGTGCAACCCTCGGCCAGTGCGATCGCGGTCAACCGCATCCTGGACACCCACGGCAGCCAGATCCTGGGCCAGCTCAACGCCAACGGGCAGGTCTACCTGATCAACCCCAACGGCATCCTGTTCGGCGCCGGCGCGCAAGTCAACGTGGGCGGGCTTGTGGCGTCGACACTGGATGTCAAGGATGCGGACCTCGGCGGCGGCAAGCGCAGCTTCAGCGGCGCGGGCACAGGCAGTGTGGTGAACCAGGGCAGCATCAATGCCGCCACGGGCGGCTATGTCGCACTGATCGGCAATACCGTGCGCAACCAGGGAAGCATCAATGCCGCCAAGGGCACTGTGGCATTGGCGGCCGGCAGCGCCGCCACCCTGACATTTCAGGGCAACCAGCTGCTCAAGATCGAAGTGGACCAGAGCGTTCTCAACAGCCTGGCCGAGAACGGCGGGTTGATCCTGGCCGACGGCGGGCAGGCGCTCATGAGCGCCGGCGCCAGGGATTCCCTGCTGGCCAGCGTGGTCAACAACAGCGGGGTGATCCAGGCGCGCACCGTGGAAAACCGCAGCGGCACCATCATCCTGCTGGGCGGCATGGCCGCCGGCACCGCCAATGTTGCGGGCACGCTGGACGCCTCGGCGCCCAACGGCGGCAACGGCGGCTTCGTTGAGACCTCGGGCGCGCAGGTGAACATTGCCGGCGGCGCCCGGATTTCCACGGCGGCCTCCGCCGGCAACAGCGGCACCTGGCTGATCGACCCGGTGGACTTCACCATCGCCGCCTCGGGCGGGAACATCACCGGCGCGACTCTGGGTGCCAACCTGGGCGCGGGCAACGTTGTCATCCAGAGCAGCAGCGGGAACACGGGCACGGCGGGCGATGTCAACGTCAACGACGTGGTGAGCTGGAGCGCCAACCAACTGACGCTTAACGCGCAGAACAACATCAACATCAATGCCAACCTCAATGCTTCGGGTACGGGCAAGCTGGCGCTGGAATACGGCCAGGGCACGACCAGCGGTACCGGCAACACTTACACCGTCAACAACGGCGCGAAAGTCAATCTGCCGGCGGGCAACAACTTCAGTACCAAACGAGGCAGCACCGGCGCCACCCTCGCGTATACCGTCATCACCGACCTGGGCGCCGCGGGCAGCACCACCACCACCGACCTGCAGGGGATCAGCGGCAATCTCGGCGGGCGCTATGTGCTGGGCGCCGACATCAATGCCGCGCCCACCAGCACCTGGAACAGCGGCGCGGGATTCGCACCGATTGGAACGGGAAATGTCAGCTGCACCCCCAACTGTTTTTACGGCACTTTTGACGGCCTGGGCCACACCATTACCGGCCTCACGATAGATCGCACGACCCGGTTCACCGGCCTGTTTGGTTCCACCGGCTCGACCAGCGTCATCCGCAATGTGGGACTGGTAGGCGGTTCAGTCAAGAGCACCGACAGCGACACGGGCCCGCTGGCAGGATGGAACGACGGCATTATCAGCAACAGCTACGCCAGCACCACCGTATCCGGAGGAGGCGATGCCGGCGGACTGGTGGGGGGAACCAGCGGCAGCTCAAAAATCGACCACAGTTACGCGACAGGCGCTGTGACCGGCTCGGTGTTTACCGGCGGCCTGGCCGGCTACAACCAGGGCGACATCACTAGCAGTTATTCCGCCGGCACCGTGACCAGCTCAAACAATGCCGGCGGCCTGGTGGGCTACATGCTCCATACCGGCGCCATCAGCAGCAGCTATTCAAGCGCCACCGTAAACAATT
The DNA here is from genome assembly GCF_056405195.1 of Polaromonas sp. P1_H6. Classification (NCBI taxonomy): domain Bacteria; kingdom Pseudomonadati; phylum Pseudomonadota; class Betaproteobacteria; order Burkholderiales; family Comamonadaceae; genus Polaromonas; species Polaromonas sp. P1_H6. Next base: position 7,477 of record NZ_JBFUCN010000020.1, on the reverse strand, counting down.
CAGGCGACACCAGCGGCGGGCTGGTTGGCTTGTGGAGCGGCAGCGGCGGAAGCATCAGCAACAGTTACGTCACTGGCACCGTCACCGGCACCACCAAGACGGGTGGCTTGGTGGGGGACATGAGCAATAACGGTGGTGTCCTCAGCAACAGTTATGCTGCCGGGCAGGTGACCGGTACGGCCGGCAGTGTTGGCGGGTTGGTGGGAAGCCGGACGACAGGAACGATCAGCGGCAGCTTTTGGGATAGCACCACGACCGGCCAGGCCACCAGTTCGGGCGGCGGCACGGGCATGACCACGGCCCAGATGCAGCAGCAAGCCAACTTCAACTCAGCCACAGCCGCCAACGGCAACGTCAACCCGAATTGGGACCTCAGCAACGTCTGGCGCATTTATGAGGGCAACAGCCGCCCCCTGCTCAAATCACTGATGAAGGCCACCACGGTCACCGTTGGCAATGCCAGCAAGACCTACGACAAGCTGTCCTGGAATGGCGGAACCGGCATCAGTTGCTCCAACGTGGCCTGCGGCAGCTTGTCGGGGAGCATCAGTTTCGGCGGAACCGCCCAGGGAGCGGTCAATGCCGGCAGCTACACGGTGACGGGTTCCGGCCTGTATTCGAACCAGCAAGGCTATGACATCAACATTGTCAATGGCGTGCTGACGGTGAATCCCGCCAGCCTGACGGTCACCGGTGTAGGCGCAAACAACAAGGTGTATGACGCGGGCCTGGGTACCACCTTGAACGGGACGGCTAGCGTCACGGCCATCGCCGGCGACACGGTGAGTGTGGCCGGCGCCGGCAGCGGCGCCTTTGCCGACAAAAACGTGGGCAACGGCAAGGCCGTCACCGTCACCGGCTACACGCTGGGCGGCGCCGACGCCGGCAACTATGTCATCGTGCAGCCCACGGGCCTGACCGCGAACGTCACGCCGGCAAGCCTTGCCGTTGGCGGTGTGACGATCCAGAACAAGGTGTACAACGCCAACGACGCCGCCACCATCAACGGCACGGCCAGCGTTGCAGCTTTCGTCGGTGATACGGTGAACGTGGCCGGCACGGGCATCGGCCGGTTTGCCGACAAGAACGTGGGCAACGGCAAGGTGGTTACCGTGACCGGCTACACGCTGGGTGGCGCCGATGCCGGCAACTACACCGTGGTGCAACCCACAGGTTTCACGGCCAACATCACGCCGGCCAGCCTGGCTGTGACCGGCGTAGGCGCGAACAACAAGGTCTACGACACGACCGCCACGGCGACGCTGAGCGGAACAGCGGCGGTGACGGCTTTGGGTGGCGATGCTGTGACCGTGGGTGGCACGGGCAGCGGCACCTTCGCCAACAAGAACGTGGGCAACGGCAAAGCCGTGACCGTCACCGGCTACACACTGGGTGGTGCCGACGCCGGCAACTACACCGTGGTGCAGCCCACGGCAGTGACCGCCAACATCACGCCGGCCAGCCTGGCCGTCACGGGTGTGGGAGCCAACAACAAGGTCTATGACACCACCACTACTGCCACGCTCACTGGCACGGCCAGCGTGACAGCTTTGGCAGGCGATGCGGTGACGGTTGGCGGAACCGGCAGCGGCAATTTCAACAACAAAAACGTTGGCACGGGTAAAGCCGTGACTGTCACCGGCTACACCCTTGGCGGCGCCGATGCTGGCAACTACACCGTGGTTCAACCCACTGCAGTGACCGCGAACATCACACCCGCCAGCTTGACTGTCAGCGGCGTGAACGCAAACAACAAGGTCTACGACACCACCACCACCGCCACCCTTAGCGGAACGGCGGCCGTCACGGCCTTGGCTGGCGATACCGTGACGGTGGGTGGCACCGGCAGCGGCAGCTTCGCCAACAAAAATGTAGGCAACGGAAAAACCGTCACTGTCACCGGCTACACGCTGGGCGGTGTCGACGCCGGCAACTACACCGTAGTGCAGCCCACCGCTGTCACGGCCAACATCACGCCGGCCAGCCTGGCGGTGACCGGCGTAGGCGCGAACAACAAGGTCTACGACACCACCACCGCGGCGACGCTCAATGGCACTGCAGGTGTTACTGCCCTGAGCGGTGATGTTGTGACGGTGGGCGGCACCGGCAGCGGCACCTTCGCCAACAAGAACGTGGGCAACGGCAAGGCCGTCACTGTCACCGGCTACACCCTTGGCGGCGCCGATGCCGGCAACTACACCGTGGTGCAGCCCACGGCAGTGACCGCCAACATCACACCGGCCAGCCTGGCGGTGACGGGTGTGGGAGCCAACAACAAGGTCTACGACGCAACGGCCATCGCGACGCTGAACGGAACAGCGGCCGTCGCGGCCCTGAGTGGCGATACCGTGACGGTGGGCGGCACCGGCAGCGGCAATTTCAACAACAAGAACGTGGGCAATGGCAAGGCCGTGACCGTCACGGGCTACACACTTGGGGGCGCCGACGCCGGTAACTACACCGTGGTTCAACCCACGGCGGTGACTGCAAACATCACACCGGCCAGCCTCACGGTGACGGGCGTGAACGCCAACAACAAGGTCTACGACACCACCACCAGCGCCACGCTCAATGGGACAGCCGGTGTTGCCGCCCTGAGCGGCGACGTGGTGACAGTCGGCGGTGGCAGCGGCACTTTCGCCGACAAGAACGTGGGCAACGGCAAGGCCGTCACTGTCACTGGCTACACATTAGGCGGTACCGATGCCGGCAATTACACCGTTGTGCAACCCACGGGATTGACCGCCAACATCACGCCAGCCAGCCTTGCCGTCACGGGTGTGGGCGCCAACAACAAGGTCTACGACACCACCGCTACGGCCACGCTCAGTGGAACAGCGGCGGTGACGGCTTTGGGTGGCGATACCGTGACCGTGGGCGGAACCGGCAGCGGCAGCTTCGCCAACAAGAACGTGGGCAACGGCAAGACCGTCACCGTCACCGGCTACACCTTGGGCGGCGCCGATGCCGGCAACTACACCGTGGTACAGCCCACGGCGGTGACCGCCAACATCACGCCAGCCAGCCTGGCCGTCACTGGCGTAGGCGCGAACAACAAGGTCTACGACACCACCACCAACGCCACGCTGAATGGCACAGCAAGCGTCACGGCCCTGAGCGGCGACGTGGTGACGGTTGGCGGTGGCAGCGGCACCTTCGCCGACAAGAATGTGGGCAACGGCAAAGCTGTGACGGTCACGGGCTACACACTGGGTGGTGCCGATGCCGGCAACTACACCGTGGTGCAGCCCATCGGCGTCACGGCAAACATCACGCAAGCCAGCCTCACGGTCACAGGCGTGAATGCCAACAACAAGGTGTACGACACCACGACCGTGGCCACGCTCAGCGGAACAGCAGCGGTGGCGGCGCTGGGTGGCGACACGGTAACGGTGGGCGGCACCGGCAGCGGCAGCTTCGCCAACAAGAACGTAGGCAACGGCAAGGCGGTGACCGTCACCGGCTACACACTGGGCGGCGCCGATGCCGGTAACTACACCGTGGTTCAGCCCACGGCGGTGACGGCCAACATCACACCGGCCAGCCTGGCGGTCACAGGTGTAGGTGCAAACAACAAGGTCTACGACACCACCGCTACGGCCACGCTCAGCGGAACAGCGGCGGTGACGGCTTTGGGTGGCGATACCGTGACCGTGGGCGGAACCGGCAGTGGCAGCTTCGCCAACAAGAACGTGGGCAACGGCAAGGCCGTCACCGTCACCGGCTATACGCTGGGCGGCGCCGATGCCGGCAACTACACCGTGGTGCAGCCCACGGGTGTCACGGCGAACATCACGCCGGCCAGCCTGGCTGTCACAGGTGTGGGTGCCAACAACAAGGTCTATGACACCACCACCACGGCGACGCTCAATGGCACGGCCGGCGTCGCGGCTCTGGGCGGTGATGTCGTGACGGTGGGTGGCACCGGCAGCGGCAATTTCGCCAACAAGAATGTGGGCAACGGCAAGGTTGTCACCGTCACCGGCTACACGCTGGGCGGTGCCGACGCCGGCAACTACACCGTGGTTCAACCCACGGCGGTGACAGCGAACATCACACCCGCCAGCTTGACTGTCAGCGGTGTGAACGCAAACAACAAGGTCTACGACACCACCACCACCGCCACCCTCAGCGGAACGGCGGCCGTCACGGCCCTGACTGGCGATACCGTGACGGTTGGCGGTGGCAGCGGCACCTTCGCCGACAAGAACGTAGGCAACAGCAAGGCCGTCACTGTCACCGGCTACACACTGGGCGGCGCCGATGCCGGTAACTACACCGTGGTTCAGCCCACGGCGGTGACGGCCAACATCACACCGGCCAGCCTGGCGGTCACAGGTGTAGGTGCAAACAACAAGGTGTATGACACCACCACCACGGCGACGCTCAATGGTGCGGCCGGTGTCACGGCCCTGAGCGGTGATGTCGTGACTGTGGGTGGCACGGGCAGCGGCAGCTTCGCCGACAAGAACGCAGGAAATGGCAAGGCGGTGACCGTCACCGGCTATACGCTGGGCGGCGCTGACGCAGGCAACTACGTCATCGCGCAACCCGGCGGCGTCACCGCGAACATCACCCAGGCCAGCCTGGCCGTCACCGGTGTGAATGCCCAGAACAAGGTGTTCGACGGCACAACCGCGGCCACCCTGGGCGGAACCGCCGCCGTCACGGCCCTGGCCGGCGACGTGGTCAGCGTCGGCGGTGTCGGCCGCGGTGCTTTTGGCAACCCGAACGTAGGCAATGGCAAAGCCGTGACCGTGACCGGCTTTACCCTGGGTGGTATCGACGCCGGCAATTACACGGTGGTGCAGCCCACCGGGCTGACGGCTGCCATCACACCCTTGCCCGCGGCACCTGTGCCCGCGCCCGGGCCGGCGCCGGCGACGTCCGGGCGGGGATTGGGGGTGGATGGTGACGGCATACGTTCGGCCATGCAACAGGCCCTGGATACGGAGCGCTCTACATCCAGCTCCAACGCCAACGCCAACTCCAACGCCAAATCCAATCCCAACGCCAGCTCGACCCAGGCATCGTCAACCCTGCGCGTGACCCACAGCGCAAGCACCGACGCATCGTCGGGCGGTGAGGCGCTGGAGCTCTCCAGCCGGCCCGCCGAGGTGGTGGCGGACGACACGCCCCTTGCCACGGGAAGAAAAGACCCGCGCCTGCACATCGTTGACGGCGGCGTGCAGCTGCGAAGCGGTGTGCTCTCCGCCAAAAAATAAAACCGGTCGCTCCACGGAAGTTTTCTCATGAAATGCCTCTTATCCCGAAAGCACGTGGTGCTGCTACTGGCCGCCGCGCCCTTGTTGGCGGCCCGGGCGGCCGATCCCCCGCCGGTCGATATCGGCAGCATCCTCCAGCAGGTCCAGCCGTCCCAGCCCTTCGCCCCGCCGCCCCGTGGGGAAGGGCCGTCCCTCAACAACCAGGAAAATGCTCCGGCGCCGCCCGTACGTCCCCCGGTTTCGGTGGACGTCAAATCGATCCAGATCCTCGGCAACACCGTGGTCGAGACGGACACCCTGCATGGGCTGGTGGCCGATGCGGAAGGCAAAACCCTGACGCTGGACCAGCTCGATGAAATGGCGACGCGCATCAGCAGGTACTACCGCGGCCGCGGCCACACCTTTGCGCGCGCCGTGGTGCCCGCGCAGGTGATCCAGTCGGGCATTGTGCGTTTTCTGGTGATAGAGGCGCGCTACGGCAAGGTCGGCATTGACAACCAGACCCGCGTGAACGACCTGCTGCTGCAGGCGACGGCGGCGCCGCTGCAAGGCGGGCAGCCTGTCGAGCAGGCCTTGCTCGACAGGTCCCTGCTGCTGATGTCGGACATACCCGGCGTGGTGGTGCAGGCAACCCTGAGGCCCGGCGACGGCATGGGAAGCTCGGACCTGAGTATCCAGGTCGCGCCCGGCCAGGCAGTCTCCGGAAGCCTGGTTCTGGACGACTACGGCAACAGCTACACAGGCAGGGGCCGGCTCGGTGGCACGGTGTACTTCAACAATCCCTTGCGGCGTGGCGATGTCCTGGGCGTGGGCGGCCTGAGTTCTGGCTCCGGGGTCAACTACGGGCGCGTGAGTTACGAGTCCTTGTTGAACGGGCAGGGCACGCGCGGCGGCGCCGCCTATTCCATGCTGAACTACAAAATCGGCGGATCCTTGCAGGAGCTCGGCGCGCATGGTTCCGCCGAAACCGAAAGCGTGTGGGGCAGGCATCCGCTGCTGCGAAGCCAGACCATCAACGTTTACGGCCAGGTCCAGTACGACAACCTGCAGTTGCGTGAGCGCATCGATATGGCAGGAATGAAGACCGACCGGCACCTCGGCAGCTGGGTTTCAAGCCTGAGCGGGGACTGGCGCGACACCCTGATGTCCGGCGGCATCAACACCTGGAGCCTGGTATGGAGCCGTGGCCGGGTGGGCTTTGATGTCGCGGAGGCCCAGCAGGCGGACGCGGCCGGCGCAAGGACGGAGGGCTGGTTTTCAAAGACCAACCTGAACTTCTCCCGGCTGCAGCGCTGGGGAGACAAGGGCACGGTGTATTTGTCATGGGCGGGCCAATGGGCGAACACCAACCTCGACTCGTCGCAAAAAATGTCTGTGGGTGGGCCTTATTCCGTGCGCGCCTACGACGTGAGCGCGCTGTCGGGCGATGCCGGTTACCGCGCAAGCATTGAAGTGCGCTACGACCTGGGGCAGGTCGGCGGCGGAAAACTCCAGGCGCTGGCGTTCTGGGACGGCGCTTACCTGAAGGTCAACCAGCGGCCCTGGACGGCCGGTGTCAACACCGCGAGCTTCAGCGGCGCCGGGGTCGGGCTTGACTGGACCGGGTTCAACCAGTGGCGGGCTCGGGCCTACCTCGCCTCGCCGCTTGGGCCTGCACCTGAGCTGGTCAAGGCGCCGGATGCGATGCGGATGTGGACGGAAGTAGCTTACAGGTTCTGATGTTCTTTGTCCTTATGAGCGTTGCTGCTTTTTGCTTAGGCTTGCTGGCTGGGTTTGCTCCGGCCTTTGTGCTTTTGTTCTCTCTGCTGAGGGCGGTTGGCCGGGGGTAGCCCGGCGGCTACTCACTTTTCTTTTGCTTCGCCAAAAGAAAAGTAAGCAAAAGAAAAGGCGACCCTGGTTGCTGCGTCCCTCCGCTGCGCTACGGGCAACCTGCGGTGCTCGGTTCAGGCGGGGTCTCGCTAAACTCGCCTTCGGCTCAAACAACGCGATCCCTGATCCGCCTGAACCTCCGCTCCTCGGCGCATCCACAAGGGGTGGGGAAGGAATACAAATCCAAATACTGAAAACCACAAGGACTCGCCTTGGCGAGTCCTTGTTTGTATTTGTCTTCTTTGTATTTTTATCTTCTGTTCCCGCTCCCGTTCCCGATTGCCCCGTCCTGGCTGGGCCGAGGAGCGCAGACGTAGGCGGATCAGGGATCGCGCTTGTCTGAGCCGAAGGCGAGTTTGCGCGAGACCCCGCCGTAGTCGAGC
>NZ_JBFUCN010000019.1:0-140164 GCF_056405195.1 Polaromonas sp. P1_H6 | reverse complement strand
GTCTGGGTCCCTACGCTTCGCTACGGGCAACCTGCGGTGCTCGACTACGGCGGGGTCTCGCGCAAACTCGCTTCGCTCAAACAAGCGCGATCCCTGATCCGCCTACGTCTGCGCTCCTCGGCCCAGCCAGGACGGGGCAAGCGGGAGCGGGGACAAATACAAGAAGACAAATACCAACAAGGACACGCCATGGCGTGTCCTTGTTTCTTCAGGTATTCGGTATTGGTATTCGGCCGTTTGGATTTCTTCTCCCCGCTCCCACCCCTTGTGGATGCGCCGAGGAGCGGAGGTCCAGACGGATCAGGGATCGCGTTGTTTGAGCCGAAGGCGAGTTTAGCGAGACCCCGTCTGGACCGAGCACCGCAGGTTGCCCGCAGCGAAGCGAAGGGACGCAGCAACCAGGGTCGCCTTTTCTTTTGCTTACTTTTCTTTTGGCGAAGCAAAAGAAAAGTGAGTAGCAGCCGGGCTACCCCCGGCCAGCAAAACTCAGAAGAGCACGCACCGCCGGAGCAAGCCCCGGCTAAGAAACGATATAAGCCCCAGCCCCAGTAGAAAACAACTTCCCATCAGAACCCAAAAACTCCATCCTCGTACTCGCCACCCGCGAACCAAGCCTCATCACCTCAGCCCGAAGCTCAAAATAATCACCAATCCCCGGCCGCAGATAGTCGATCCGCAAATCTATAGTCCCCAGCTTGGTGAAACGCTGCAGCCGCTGCAGCGGCGTCTCATCCATATGGCGCGCACCTATCGCCGCCATCACCGCGAGCCCACCCATGGCGTCCAGCCCGGCGCTGATCACGCCGCCGTGGATGCGGTTGTGCGCATAGTGGCCTATCAGCTCGTTGCGCATGTCGATGCGCGCCGTGACCCTTTCGGCCGTCACCGAAGTGATCTTCAGCCCCAGCAGCTTGTTGAAGACGATTTTTTCCTCGAACAAGTTCTTGAGTGCGGCGACGAAATCCGGCTCGAATTCAATCGCACCGGTGGGTATGGGCTGTGCTTTGGTCATAGTCCCAATTGTCGTGCAGCGAGGTCCTTCATGATTTCCTCGGCGCCGCCGCCTATCATCATGACCTTGACCTCACGGTAAATGCGTTCGCTTTTGGTGCCGCGCATATAGCCCATGCCGCCCAGGATCTGTACCGCCTGGTCGGCGCAGAACTGCATGGTTTGTGTGGCATGGTTCTTCAGCAAACAAACCTGGGCCACCCAGCCGGCGTTGCCCGAAGCCTCCTCGCCGGCATCGGCGCGCGCGGCCAACGCGTCCGTCCAGGCGCGGGTGGAGGCGATGCGCATCTGCATGTCGACCAGTTTGTGGCGCACCACCTGGCGTTCGACCAGAGCCGCACCGAAAGTCTTTCGCTGGCGCGCCCAGTCCAGTGCTTCGTCGTAACAGGCCTCGGCAAAACCCAGCGCGGCCACGGCCAACGCCATGCGCTCGCCGTTGAAGTTGCCCATGACCATGCGGAAACCAGCGCCCTCCTCGCCGATCAGGTAGCGGGCCGGCACCCGCACCTTGTCAAAGCGCAGATGCGCCGTGTCCGAACACCACCAGCCCATCTTCTGCAAAGGGCTGCGCGACAGGCCTGCCGCATCGCCCGGCACCACCAGCAAGGAGATGCCCGCCGGCCCCTTGGCCTCACCGGTGCGCACGGCCGCGGTCAGGAAGTCGGCGCGCATACCCGAGGTGATGAACACCTTCTCGCCGTCGATGACATAGTCGCCGCCGTCACGCCGCGCGGTGCTGCGCAGCGCGGCCACGTCGGACCCGCCGCCGGGTTCGGTGACGGCCAGCGCCGCGATTTTTTCGCCGCGCAGCACGGGTGTGATGATCTCTTGTTGCAGATCCGGGCTGCCATGGCGCAGCACGGGCGGCAGCGCGATGTTGTGGGAAAAGAGGCTTGCCATCACACCTCCGCTGCCGCCGTAGCGGCACAAGGCAAGGGTGACCGCGTTGCGCAGCTGCCAGGAAGCCGGCGTGCCGCCCAGCGCCTCGGGATAGCCCAGGCCCAGCAGGCCCAATTCAGCCACCCGCGTGTAAAGCGCACGGGGAAACTCGCCGGCTTCGTCCCAGGCCGTAACGTGCGGCGCAATCTCGCGTTCGGCAAAAAGCCTCACGGTATCGGCCATGGCGTTGATTACTTCCTCCTCGCCCCGAGCTGCGTACGACGCGCTCATGCCTCAAACCTCAGCAAGACCTGGCCGGGCGCGGCCTGCTGGCCGGGCGCCACCATCACAGCCGCCAGCACCGCGTCGTGCGGGGCATTGACCGTATGTTCGAGCTTCATGGATTCAATCACCAGCAGGGTGTCGCCGCGCCGCACGGCCTGGCCGGGAACAGCATGCACGGCGATGACCTTGCCATTGAATGCTGCACGCAACTCGCGCGATGCGGCCGCCGCGCCCGAAGCCGCGGCTTCAAAGCTCGCGTCTTCGAGGAAAAGATCGACGCCATCCGCCTGCACATGCCAGCGCAAGGCGGCCTGCCCCACGGCGTCCAGAAGGCGCAAGGCCACCACGCGCCGCTGCGTGCCACTGGTTTGCACCGTGATGGCACCATCTCCCGCCACCATCGCCTCCGGTGAGGTCTGTCCCCCGGTCTCCACCTCCAGGCGTCCCCGGCCCGCTTCGCGCACGCGCAGGTCCAGCACCTGGCCGCCGTGCCGCAGCCTGAGCGGTTTGGGAAACGAACACGGCAGCTCGGAGCCGGCCCCAGGGAAAAGCGCCGCGAGCCCCAGCGGTACAAGCGCCTCTTCTTGCGCTTTCCGCAGTCCTGCTCTCAGAGCAGCGCCGTGCTCTGCCAGAAAAGGAATCAGCGCATCACCGGCTCGAAACACCGGATGTCCCAGGCAAGCGGCCAAAAAGGTGCGGTTGGTCGGCAGGCCCAGCACCTCGGTACGGCCCAGCGCCGCGAGGAGGCTGTCGACCGCCTTCTCGCGCGTGGCCGCATGCGCCACCAGCTTGCCCAGCATGGAGTCGTAATGCGGCGGCACCACCAGGCCTTCGAACAGCGCATGGTCGAAACGAACGCCGCCCGGCTCGCGAAAGCGCTGAACCGTGCCGGCGTGCGGCCTGAAGTCTTCGTCCTCCGCGCACAGGCGCACTTCGATGGCATGGCCCGTGAACACCACGTCCTCCTGGGCCAGCGGCAAGGCCTCGCCCTGGGCGATGCGCAGCTGCCACTCGACCAGGTCCAGTCCGGTGACCGCTTCGGTCACAGGGTGCTCGACCTGCAGGCGCGTGTTCATCTCCATCAAAAAGAAGTCACCACCTTCGACCAGAAACTCCACCGTGCCCGCGCCCACATAGCCCGCAGCCTGTGCGAGCGCCACGGCAGCACCGCACATGCGCGCTCGCAGGGTCGCATCGACGGCGGGACTCGGCGTTTCTTCAATGAGCTTCTGGTGGCGCCGCTGCACCGAGCAGTCGCGCTCGCCAAGATGGATGCAAGCGCCATGGCCATCGGCAAACACCTGCACCTCGACATGGCGAGGGTTCATCAGGGCTTTTTCGATCAGCAGTTCTTCACTGCCGAAGGCTGACGCAGCCTCAGAGCGTGCGCTGCGCAGGGCCGACGGCAAATCCTCGGCTGACAACACCAGCCGCATGCCGCGCCCACCGCCGCCCGCCACGGCCTTGACCATCAGCGGGTAGCCGATGCGGCCGGCCTCGGTTTCAAAGCGTGCATCCGATTGGTCCTGCCCCTGGTAGCCCGGCAGGCAGGGCACGCCTTGCGCCTGCGCCAGCTGTTTGGCGGCAGCCTTGCTGCCCAGCTGCCGCATCGCGGCCGGCGGCGGCCCCACCCACACCAGCCCCGCCGCGATCACCGCCTCGGCAAAGGCGGCGTTCTCGCTGAGGAAGCCGTAGCCGGGATGCACCGCGTCGGCGCCGCTGTCCTGCGCCGCGGCGACCAGCTTGTCGATCCGCAAATAGGAATCGGCCGAGGCGTCGCCGCCCAGGGCACGCGCCATGCCGACCTCGCGCACATGCAGCGCGCCGACATCGGCGTCCGAATACACCGCCACCGTTTGCATGCCCATGGCGTGGGCGGTGCGCAGAATGCGGCGGGCGATCTCGCCGCGATTCGCCACCAGCAGGCGATGGATTTTTGTCATACGGCCCATTCCGGCTCGGCTTTGCGCGCAAAAGCCCGCAGCCCTTCGGCCGCCTCGGCGCCGCGCAGGCTGCCGGCAAACAGGGCGGCCGCCTGGTCCAGCACGTCCGGCTGGCCCTGCGATGCCGCCAGCAATTCCTTGGTGGCGGCCAGCGCGCGCGGCCCCGCCTGGCCCAGCCGGGCCAGCAGGGCCTGCAAAGCCGCCGGCAATTCATCGCCGGCATGCACTTCATCCACCAGGCCCAGCTGCAGGGCTTCCCACGCCGTCCACCTGCGGCCCGTCAGCAGGCATTGCCGCGCGGCGCGGTCGCCCAGGCGCTTGAGCACAAAGGGCGCGATCTGCGCGGGGGCAATGCCCAGCGTCACCTCGGGCGCGGCCAGCACCGCGCGATAACCGGCCAGCACAAAGTCGGCGCAGCACACCAGGCCCAGGCCGCCGCCCATGGCCGGGCCGTTGACCACGGCCACCAGCACTTGCGGCAGCTTGCTCAAGGATTGCAGCAGCGTGCCGAAGCGGCGGTTCATCGCGACCAGCGGGTCCACCGCGCCCGGCGGCAGGGCCTGGCCTATGGCCTCGGAAAAACCACCCAGGCGGCCGCCCGTGCAAAAAGCGCCGCCGGCCCCGGCCAGCACAACAAAGCGCAGCGAAAGGTCTTTTGCCGCGCGCTCGCAGGCGGCCTGCAAGGCTTCCACCATCGCATCGCTCAAAGCGTTACGCGCGGCTGGGTCGTTCAAAATCCAGGTCTCGGTCGCGCCTTCGCGCACCACATCCAGCAGCTTGTTCATGGCGGTCACGCGGGCTTCCTGGAGGACTTGGCCACGCCCATCATCTTGGCGATGATGCCCATCATGACTTCGTCGGCGCCGCCGCCTATGGAGGCCAGCCGGCCGTCGCGGAACATGCGCGCGACCTTGTTCTCCCAGGTGTAGCCCATGCCGCCCCAGAACTGCAGGCAGGTGTCGGGCACCAGCCGGTTGAGCCGCCCGGCCTTGAGCTTGGCCATGGAAGCGAGTTCGGTCACATCCTGGCCTTGCACATAAAGCTCACAGGCGCGGTAAGTCATGGCGCGCAGGCTTTCGACTTCGGTCTTCATCTCGGCCAGCTTGAACTGCACCCATTGCTGGTCGGCCAGCACGGCGCCGAAAAGCTTGCGCTCATGCGCCCATTCGACCGTCCATTCGATGCAGTTGCTCAGCGACTGTATGCAGCTGGCCGCGCACCAGAGGCGTTCCTCCTGGAACTGCATCATCTGGTAGGCAAAACCCGAGCCCTCGCTGCCGATGAGGTAGCGCTGCGGCACGCGCACTTCGTCGAAGTAGATCAGGCCGGTGTCGGACGAGTTCATGCCGATTTTTTTGATCTTTTTCGCCGCTTCAATGCCTTTGCGCAGCTTGCCGCCTTCGCGCATGGGCACCATCACCAGGCTTTTGTTTTTGTGCGCAGGGCCTTCACCGGTATTGACCAGCATGCACATCCAGTCGGCCTGCAGGCTGTTGGTGATCCACATCTTCTGGCCGCTGATGACGTAGTCGCCGCCGTCCTTGCGCGCGTGGCTTTTGATGGAGGCCACGTCGCTGCCCGCGCCGGGCTCGCTCACGCCTATGCAGCCCACGGTGTCGCCGGCAATCGCGGGCGCCAGGAACTCGCGCTTGAGCTCGTCGCTGCCGAAGCGCGCCAGCGCCGGTGTGCACATATCGGTCTGCACGCCGATGGCCATGGGCACGCCGCCGCAGTCGATGTGGCCCAGCGCCTCGGCCATGGCCACACCGTAGGAATAATCCAGGCCCGCGCCGCCGTACGCTTCGGGTTTGGTCAGGCCCAGCAGGCCCAGCTTGCCGAGTTTCTTGAAGACCTCGTGCGCCGGGAATATTTCGGCCGCCTCCCATTCATCGACGTGCGGGTTGATCTCGGCGTCGATGAAACGCTTGAGGGTTTTCTGGATTTCCAGGTGTTCGTGGCTGTACTGCATTTTTGTCTCCGCTTCTTTGCTTCTTTGCTTCTTTATCTCTTCTGTTTTCTTGTGGGGGAATGAGCTACATGCGCGCCACGCCGAATTGCAGCGGCCTGAGCCGCCGCGCCTCAGCCTGGGCGCAGATGTCCAGGCATTGCGCCAGCACGGCGCGCGTGTCGCGCGGATCTATCACGCCGTCGTCCAGCACCAGGCCCGAGGTGTAGAACACATCGGCCTGGGCTTCGACCATCGCAACGATCTTGTCGTACTGGGTCTGTGACTGGGCTGGGTCGGGCGCAATGCCCTTGCGCGCCAACGCCGCTTCACCGACGATCTGCATGGTGCGTGCGGCCTGCTCGCCGCCCATCACGGCCGTTTTCGCGCTGGGCCAGCTGAAAAGAAAACGCGGTGCATAAGCACGGCCGCACATGCCGTAGTTGCCGGCGCCGAAGGACGCACCGCACTGGATGGTGATTTGCGGCACCGTGGCATTGGTGACGGCCTGGATCATCTTGGAGCCGTGCTTGATCATGCCGGCCTGCTCGCTCTCCTTGCCCACCATATAACCGGTGGTGTTCTGCAGGTAGATGATGGGATGGCCCAGCTGGCACATCAGCTGGATGAAATGGGCGGCCTTGTTGGCGCCGGCCACGTCGATGGGGCCGTTGTTGCTGAGAATGCCGACGGCATGGCCACCCAGGGACGCCTGCACGCAGACCGTGGCCGCGCCGTAAAGCGCCTTGAAGGGCAGAAAGTCGGAGCCATCCACCAGCCGCGCGATCAGTTCCTGCATGTCCAGCGGCTGGCGCAGGTCGTCCGGCACCAGGCCCAATAGCTCTTGCGCCGGGTACAGCGGTTCACGCGCCAGGCTTGCGGAGGCTGCCTGCGCCCACGCCGTGCGCGCCACCACCTCGCGCGCCAGGCCCAGCGCCTCGCGGTCGTCCCCGGCCAGCTGTTCGCCCAGGCCGGATACGGTGCTGTGCATCTGCGCCCCGCCCAGTTCCTCTTCAGTCGCCACTTCGCCGGTGGCGGCCATCAGCAGCGGCGGGCCGGCCAGGAAGGCGCGCGAACGGTCGCGCACCATGATGACAACGTCGCTGAGGCCGGGCATATAGGCGCCGCCCGCCGTGCCCGAGCCGTGCTGCACGGTGATGACGGGAATGCCGGCCGCCGACAGGCGCGCCAGGTTGCGGAACAATGCGCCGCCCTGCACAAAACCTTCGACCCGGTAGCGCATGAGGTTGGCGCCCGCGCTTTCGACCAGGTGGACAAAGGGCAATTTGTTTTGCAAGGCGATTTCCTGCACACGCAGGATTTTTTCCAGGCCCATGGCTTGCACGGCGCCGGCTTCTATGCCCGAGTCGCTGGCCACCACCATGCAGCGCACGCCGCTGACAAAACCGATGCCGGCCACCACGCCGCCGCCCGGCACCGAGTTGGCAGCCTCCTTGCTGTCCTGCAGGTAGCCGGCCAGCGAGCACAGCGGCAGCCAGGGCGCGCCGGCGTCCAGCAGCAGCGCCACACGTTCGCGCGGCAAGAGTTGGCCGCGCTTGTCGAAGGCGGGCCGCGACTTCGCCGAAGCGGCGGCGCTGCGCTCTTCAAGCCCCCGCAGCGCCGCGATGCGCGCCAGCATGGCGTCCCGCCGCTGCAAGGCCCGCGGCGACTGCGCATTCCACGCGGACTGGAACAGTGTCATGACTGCAAGACTTTCGGTGTTTCGGCGAGGTGGAAGCCGTCGAAGGGCTTGACGGCCTCACGCTGCAGCGCTTCGGCGTCGAGCCGCTGCTGGGGCCAGCCCATGCGCACCTGGGGCCTGGCGCCGTCCACGCGCAAGGTGCTGCCGCTGATGAAGTTGGCGGCCTTGCTGAGCAAAAACACCACGGCGGCCGAGGTTTCGCTTTCGGTGCCGAAGCGGCCCAGCGGCACGGTGTGGCGCATCTCGCGCAGCATGGGGCCGGCCTCGGGCGGGTAGTGGTCCATGCCACTGGAGGCGATGTAGCCGGGCGCCACCGCGTTCACGCGCACGCCGCTTCTGGCCCATTCGGCCGCCGCGGTTTCGGTGAAGCTCACCATGCCGGCGCGCGCCGCGCCGCTGTGGCCCATGCTGGGCATGGAGCCCCACATGTCGGCCACGATGTTGACGATGCTGCCGCCCTTGTCCTGCATGGCCTGCAGGTAGCATTCGCGCGCCATCAGGAAGCCGCCTGTCAGGTTGGTGTTGATGACGGCCTCCCAGCCCTTGGCGCTGATGGCCTCCAGCGGCGTGATGTACTGGCCGCCGGCGTTGTTGACCAGCCCGTCGATGCGGCCCTGGGCCACCACGATGGCGGTGATGGTGGTCCTGACGGTTTTCTCCTGGCGTATGTCGCAAGGGTGGAAGCTGACACGGCCGCCCTGCGCCGCGATCTCGCCTGCCACGCCGTGAAGCCTGGCCACCTGCCGGCCTATCAGCACCACATGGGCGCCGAGCGCGGCGAGCTCGTGCGCAATGCAGCGGCCTATGCCGGAGCCGCCGCCGGTCACGACGATGACCTGGCCGGCAAACAGGCCGGGCTGGAAAACCGATTGGTAGCTCATGGCAAGGCCTTTGATGAGGAGGTTTTGCCCGGCGCCGGGGCGCGAATGAAAAGCGCCATGGCCGCGTCGGTCAGGTCGTCCAGCGTGGCGGACTGCCTGGCGTCAAACCACTGCACCGACCAGTTGAGCGCGCCGAACATCAGCAGGCGCGCCAGCTTCACCGGCCCCTTGAGCTGCCCTGCCCCGGCCAGGGCCTGCAGCACGGGCTCCCAGACGGCTTCGTAGTCGCTTTGCAGCTTGGTCAGCAGCGCGCGCTGCCGGGTGGTGATGGAGCGCGACTCATAAAGCATGACCGGAATGAAATCGCTGCCGGGGCCCAGCAGCACACCGAAGTGGCTGCGTATCAACAGCCGCAGCAATGCCGGCGCGTCATCGGCGGGCAAGCCGGCCGCCTGCAGGGCCGCGGCCTGGCGCAGCAGGGCCGAGCGCATGCCCTCCTCCATCACCGCGTAGAGCAACGCGCCCTTGCTTTTGAAGTGGTAGAAGGGCGAGCCGCTGTGCATGCCGACCGCCGCCGCAATGTCGCGCGTGCTGGTGGCGTTGAAGCCTTTTTTCCGGAACAGCCGGGCGGCGGCGTTGATGAGTTCGATGCGGCGGTTGCCGTCGTCGCGCTCGTCCAGGGTTTTGCGCGGGCGGCCGCGCGGGCGTTTTTCAGCGCTTGCGGCCGCGGTTTTCGGGGGTGAAGGGGCACGTTTGGCGAGGCGCGGACGCGTGGCGGGTTTTTCCATAAGGACGGACCATAGCAAAACCCGGTATTTTTAGCAAGCAAGCGCTTTGTAAAAATACCGCAACCCGGGCCGGGTCATTTGCGCGCGCGGCCCGCCTTGCCCGCGGCGGGCCCGGCGCCGCCCTCTTTGCCGGGCGCGCCCACCTGCGGGTGCGCGCCGTGGATGTGCGCCGCATGGCCGCGCTCCACAACAGGTGTACGGTTCTGGCTTTGCCGCAAGGCGGCTTTTTCCAGGCCGCTGAGGATGCCGCAGTCATCGGCGCCCTGGTCGCTGGCGCATTGCTCACGCAGCAGCTTGAGGTCTTTTTCCAGTGCCTTGAGCTCGCGTATGCGCGTGGCGACGTGGCTGATGTGTTCGTCCAGCAAGGTGTTGACGTCGGCGCAGCTGCCAGCGGGCGCGTCCTTGAAGTTCAGCAGGGTGCGGATCTCGGCAAGCGTCATGTCCAGCGAGCGGCAGTGGCGTATGAAGGCCAGGCGCTGCACATGGCTTTCGTCGTAGATGCGGTAATTGGCCTCGGTGCGCGCCGCTTCGGGCAGCAGGCCTTCACGCTCGTAGTAGCGTATGGTTTCCGTCTGGGTCTGGGCGGTTTTGGCCAGCTCTCCGATTTTCATGGCGACCTCCTTGAACATCGTCCCGACATCGCGGCAGGGTCACTCGCCAATCGCGCTTGACTCTAAGGCCGCTACAGGGTTTCCAATTAAGCCATGAAACCTGAAAAAACCCCAGTTTCCGGCCTCAAAGGCCCTACCGGCGACTGCTGCGGCAGCGCCCATGCCGCGCACGCAAGCCTGCCCCCCGCAGCCGTCCCCGCAGGCGCCGCGGGGCGCCTGTTCCGCATCGCCACCATGGACTGCAGCGCCGAGGAATCGGACATACGCCGCGCCCTGGAGCCCGTCACCGGAATACGCTCGCTGGGCTTCCAGCTGGGGGCGCGCACGCTCAGGATAGACGCCAGCGAAGACGCCTACGCGCCTGCACTGGCCGCGATCCGCAAAGCCGGCTTCGACCCTCGGCCGGCGTCGCCCGCAAGCGCGCAAGCGGGCGACCACGGCCATGAAGGGCATGACCACGACCACAGCCATGACAGTGGCTTTGGCGGCGGCGCCACCCGCCTGGTCGTGGCACTGGTGCTGGCGGTGGGCGCCGAAGCAGTGTCGTTTTTCACGCCCGAACTCATGGCCTGGAAAATCGCCGGCATGGCGGTGGCGGCTGCCGCGATTGCCCTGGCCGGCCTGGACACCTACAAGAAAGGCATGGCCGCCCTGTTGCGCGGCAAGCTCAACATCAACGCGCTGATGTCGGTGGCCGTCACCGGCGCTTTCCTGATAGGCCAATGGCCGGAAGCCGCCATGGTGATGGCGCTGTATGCAATTGCCGAGCTGATCGAAGCCCGCGCCGTGGACCGCGCCCGCAACGCGATCAAGGACCTGCTGGACATGGCGCCCGAACAGGCGCTGATGCAGGATGAAGACGGCGCCTGGACCATCACACCGGTGGCCGCCGTGCCGCTGCAAGCTGTGGTGCGCATACGCCCCGGCGAACGCGTGCCGCTGGACGGCCTCGTCACGCAAGGCAGCAGCGCCGTCAACCAGGCGCCCATCACCGGCGAGAGCATTCCGGTCGACAAGGAAATCGGCGACGCCGTCTTCGCCGGCACCATCAATGAAACAGGCGAGATCGAAATCCGCGTCACGGCGGCGGCCGGCAACACCACACTGGCGCGCATCATCCATGCGGTGGAGCAGGCTCAGGGCAGCCGCGCACCCACGCAGCGGTTTGTCGACCGCTTCGCCGCGGTCTATACACCCGCCGTGTTCGCGATCGCAGTCGCGGTGGCCGTTCTCATGCCCTTGGTCGCAGGCCTCAGCTGGCAGGAGTCACTCTATAAGGCGCTGGTGCTGCTGGTGATCGCCTGCCCCTGCGCGCTGGTGATCTCCACGCCGGTCACCGTCGTCAGCGGCCTGTCGGCCGCCGCGCGGCGCGGCATCCTCATCAAGGGCGGCACCTATCTTGAACAGGCGCGCCTGCTCAAGGCCGTCGCGCTCGACAAGACCGGCACCATCACCGAAGGCAAACCCCGGCTCGTGGACTGGCGCGCCTGGGGCGATGCCGGCGAAGCATCCCTCACGCAGCTGGCCGCCGGCATGGCCGCGCGCTCCGACCATCCGGTGTCCAAAGCCATCGCCGCGGGCTTGAACACCGAGCCTGCCGAGGTGCAGGACTTCAAGGCCCTGCCGGGGCGCGGCACGGAGGGCGCCATCGCGGGGCGGCGCCTGGTGCTGGGCAACCACCGCCTGATCCATGAACTCGGGCGGTGCGGCGTGGAGCTGGAAGCCGAGCTTGCGCGCCATGAGCAGCAGGGCCGCACCGTGACCCTGCTGGCCGACGAGCGCCGCGTGCTGGCCCTGTTCGCGGTGGCCGACACCATCAAGGAAAGCTCGCGCCAGGCCATCACCGACCTCAAGGCGCTGGGTGTCACGCCCGTGATGCTGACCGGCGACAACGCTGCCACGGCGCTCGCCATCGCGGCGCAGGCCGGCATAAACGACGCGCGCGGCGAGCTGCTGCCCGAAGCCAAGCTGGATGCGATCCGCGAAATGCAGCAGCGCTACGGCGTCACCGGCATGATCGGCGACGGCATCAACGACGCACCCGCACTGGCCCAGGCCGACATCGGCTTCGCCATGGGCGGCGCGGGTTCCGACACCGCCATGGAAGCGGCCGACGTGGTCATCATGAACGACAAGCTGCAGCGCGTGGCCGAGACCGTGCGCCTGTCACAGCGCACGCATGCCGTCCTCTGGCAAAACATCAGCCTGGCCCTGGGCATCAAGAGCGTTTTCCTGGTCCTCGCCGTGTTCGGCACGGCCACGATGTGGATGGCGGTGTTCGCAGACATGGGCGCCAGCCTGCTGGTGGTGGGCAACGGCTTGCGGCTGTTGCGTCGGCGGCCTTAAGGCGCAGCAGCGTTTTTTCAGACAAGCCCGGGAAGGCGCGGCAGGCGGGCCTCTGGTTTTGCGTTTTGCGTTTTGCGCCTGAGCACGCAAGCTCCCTCTGCATTCAATCCCGCATCTTTCTTTACGCGAGGTCTCGCGGGAAGAGCCTTGGATGTCCATGCCTCGTCTGTGTTCATCATCATGTTCATGGTGATGTTCATGGTCATTTTCACGTGCGGTTTGTGTCCATTCACCCTATGAGAGATGTGTATGCAGGCATGTTTAAACGCTATTGGCGTCTTTCCCTGCATCTCCTTACAGTCCAGCGACTAACGCAAAACAAGGAGAGGGTGTGGTTCATTTCAATCAGCAGTTGACGGCATGGCAAGACATGCTTGATCTCCTCCAAAACAAAAGCAATCGATGAAAGAGATTCTTCTTCTCATCGCGATGGTGGCCTGGATCATCCTGTGCACTTGGCCGGTTGAAAAAATCGGCAACCTGATACCCGACCGGCCGATGCGCATGCTGCTGAAATTCCTGTTGTTTGTGCTCTTTGTGACGATGCCATTGCTCCATTTGGCTGGCAAAACCACCGGACCTGGAGCACCTGGGGCGCGGAGCGAACACAAAGCCCAGGGAAGCGGTATTCCGGCGAATAGCCTCGCCACAGACCGCAAGGGATTGCAATGAACTGCTTCAGGGGGCTGTCGCGACTGTCGGTTTCCCTGTTTGTTGCAGCGCAGTTGGCTGCTTGCTCCAACAACTTGATGCTTTTGGGCTGGAACAGCATAAGAAAAACAGGAGTCCCGGCATGAACCGCCGAACCATGCTGCTTGCCGCGACATCCATTCCATTGCTGAGCGGTTGCCTGTATGACCGGCGGTTTGATCTCGAATGGGATGAAGAAGTGCAACTGCACGATGGACGCGTGATCGTTGTGCATTTGAAGAATACCTACGAACGCATTCATCAAGGCTTTACACGGTACGGCGGGGTCATCATGGCAAGGGATACGGCGCTGACGTTTGATGCCGGCGAAACAAGCGGCAAGGTCACTCAGCTATTCAAAGGATATAGCCCTTCCCTCCTTGATCAGCATGAAGGCGCATGGTACGTGACGCTGCGAGGGGGGCCCTATTACCGCTCCGAGGAAATACCGGGACAAAACTGGGGGCGCTATGCCTGGGGTGATTGCGATGAGGTAGCGAAGCTTGTGGGTACTCAATTTACCCCCATCCAGATCCACGATTTGCCGCGTGCATTTCGCATGCCAAACATGTTGCTATACGGCGTAGCCGCTGAGCATGCCCAATTTCACGAGCGACGCATATCGCTAAGGGATAAAGAGGATTGGTTGATAAAACATCCCCTTAGCTATGGTCATATCAGCAGTTGCCGCCCGCCAGAGGGAACTGCGAACTCAGCCGAGCCTTCTATGTCGATCAAAAAAGCAGGGGGGCCGGCATGAACCGTCGAGCCTTGCTGGTTGCAGTGACATCCTCTCCATTGCTGAGCGGCTGCCTGTATGACCGGTGGTTTGATCTTGAATGGGATGAAGAAGTGCAACTGCACGATGGGCGCGTGATCGTTGTGCATTTGAAGCGCACCTATGAACGCCTCAGCCAAGGGTTCACACGATACGGAGGAAGCATCATTTCGAGAGATACGACGCTGACGTTTGATGCCGGCGGACCAAGCGGCAAGGTCAATCAGCTATTCAAAGGGCATAGGCTCTCCCTTCTTGATCAGCATGAAGGCGCATGGTACGTCACGCTGCGAGGGGCACCTTATTACCGCTCCGAGGAAATACCGGGACAAAACTGGGGACTCTATCGCTGGGGTGGTTGCGACAAAGTTGCGAAGCTTGCAGGTACTCAATTTGTTCCCATTCGGATACATGACTTGCCGCAGGCAATTCGCATGCCAAACATGTTGCTATACGGCATAGCCGCTGAGCATGCCCAATTTCACGAGCGACGCATATCGCTAAGGGATAAAGAGGATTGGTTGATAAGACATCCCCTTAGCTATGGTCATATCAACACTTGCCATCCGCCAGAGGGCGCTGCAATTCCAAGCAGCCCTTCTACATCCACCAAAGAAATAGGGGGCTCAAAGTGACACAACCATTCGAGTATGCATTGTTGTCGGGCGACGCCTATAGAGACGCCAGGGAATTTAGGGGAAACTATTCCCCCATCCCGCCCGGTTGGACCGAGTTAACCAAATACGCCATTTCAGGGTCTGGCGCCAATGCCAGCTTTCCCGGCAGTGGGTTTAGCGCCCGCGTCTATCGGGACGTGACGGGCGAAATCGTGATCGCCTACGCGGGCACGCAGTTTGGTGGTTCAGGCGCGGGGCAAGCCGGCGACTGGTTCGCGGGCAATATGCCTTTGGCTGTCGGCCTGCTGGGCCCGCAAGCGATTGCCGCGGCAGAGCTGTACCAAAGGGTTGCCGCCGACCTCGGCAACAACATCACCTTTACCGGACACAGCCTGGGTGGCGGCCTGGCCGCCATGATGGCCGTGTATTTTGATCGGCCCGCCAAGGTGTTTGCGCCCGCGCCGTTTGGCAAGTCCGCCGATCCCACGCAATATGTCCTGGGCGTATTGGGGCCGCTGGCCGCCATCAGGGCCAAGCTTTTTGCCAATGCACTGGCCGACCCTCATCTGGTCGGCATTCCGGAAGCCCTGGCCGACTTCAGTCCAGGCGGCGACTACACCGCGCGTTCGGCCAAGGTCCAGGCCTGGGCCGTCAAAGGCGAGATACTGGAAAAAACGCTCTTCCTCTTGCCTTTTATTGAAACCTCGGGCACACGCACATCGCTATTCACCGCCGGTGAAACCGAACTGGGCATGACCTCCAAGCACAGCATTGATTTGCACGCCGCGGGTTTGATGAGCCCGACCTTTAACAAATGGTCCGCTACCTTGACGGGTGCCTTGCCGCTGATATTTGACAGAACTTTCTATGCCGTAGATCTGATCACCGGCAAAGAGCAGGATTTTCTTGTCAAGCTCAACCGCAATCAAGTTGGTATAGCGGAAACTGCCCCCAATGCCATGCTCAGCCACTTCGCCAATGACTTGCAAAAAATGGGCACCAATATGGCCGGCCTGAACCGGGCCGCGCAAGACGCCCTGACCGCCCAGAGCATCGAGTGGTATTTCTGGCAAGGCAGAAACTATGCAGGCCAGGAATTCTTCACCCAGACCGGGAACCTGCTGCAATACACCTCGGCTCAAGGCGCAGGCCTGGACGGTGCGCTGAACAAAGCCGTACGTTACGTGGATCCCTGGCTGAGCCCTATTGCCCGCGCACACGGGACTTTTGCCGAAGTCGTCAATTACGACCAATGGAATGTCGTCATCGGAAGTGAGGGCGCCACAGCGGCAGCCAGGGACGGCAGCAAAACGCAGATATTCATCGGTGGCGCCGGCGGCGACTCATTGACCGGGGGCAGCAGCGCCGACACCTTGTACGCAGGCCAGGGCAATGACACCCTGGACGGCAGCGCGGGTGTTGACATGCTTGCGGGCGGTGGCGGCGTCGACACCTACCAATTTTCAGGCGCATTCGGTTCCGACACCATCGTGGACAGCGACGGCCTGGGCCGCATCCTGGTGGACGGCGGCACACTGCAAGGCGGCAAGAAGGTGGAGGGGCTGGAGAACGTCTGGCGAAACGGGGAACAGGGTTACACCTTCGCGCTGGCGGGCAACGGCGCCGATCGCAGCTTGCGCATCACGAAAGACGGCAACAACACTCTCGCGGGCGGCCATGGCGGCGACACCTATCAGGCTGGCCGGGGCATGGGAGAAGACCGCATTGTGGAGAACGATGCGACACCGGACACCATTGATGTGCTGTCTTTCGGTGCGGAGATCAATGCCAGCCAGCTCTGGACGCGCCGCATCGGCAATGACCTGGAAATCAACATCATCGGTAGCGCCGACAAGGCCGCCGTGCAGGACTGGTACCTCGGCAGCACCCACCATGTCGAGCAGATCAGGCTCAGCGACGGC
The DNA here is from genome assembly GCF_056405195.1 of Polaromonas sp. P1_H6. Lineage (NCBI taxonomy): Bacteria > Pseudomonadati > Pseudomonadota > Betaproteobacteria > Burkholderiales > Comamonadaceae > Polaromonas > Polaromonas sp. P1_H6. Next base: position 123,826 of record NZ_JBFUCN010000019.1, on the reverse strand, counting down.
AAGATGCTGCGGGATTCCGATGCCGAGATCCTGGTGCAGGCCATGGCCTCATTTGCCCCGCCGTCGATGGGGCAGACGGACCTGCCGGCCGCCTATGCGGCCCAGCTGGCCCCGGTGATTGCGGCCAGCTGGCATTAAAGAAGAATCAGCGCTCGACCGTCTTGTTCCAGCGCGCATTCCAGGCCGGGCGGTTTTCGTTGATCACGTCCCAGTCCACAGCGATGGCGGTCTTCATGTACTCGTTCATCTGGGTCACCAGCGCGGCGGCCTTGCCGGAAGCCTTGGTCTTGGGGTTGGACGGGATCTGGTCGCCGAACTCGAGTGCAGCGGCCTGGGCTTCGGGCGACAGCAGGTACTGGGCCAGCTTGTGGGCCAGCGCGGGTTCGCTGTTTTTGGCGATCACGCATTCGCCGACGGTCAGCACGGCCGAGCCTTCCTTGGGCTGCACGTATTCCACGGGCAGGCCCTTGTCTTTGAGCACGCCGACTGCCGTGGGCGTGAGGGGGAACATCGCGGCCTCGCCGGTCTGCACCATTTCAGCGAGCTTGGCGGAGCTCGGGATGTACTCGAGCACATTGGGGCCTATGGTCGTGGGCCAGGCCTTGAAGCCGGGCTCCACGTTCTTGTCGCTGCCGCCCTGGATGCGGTTGAACAGCAGAAAGCCGTGCAGGCCGAAGGTCGACGAGGACAGCGACTGGAACACCACCTTGCCCTTGTACTTGGGATTGGCCATGTCCATCCACGAGGTCGGCGGCGCCCAGCCCTTTTCGGTGAACATCTTCTTGTTGTAGGCGATGCCGGTCATGCCGATGTTGACGCCGGCGGCCATGTCGCCCTTGAAGCGCGCGGTCGGGAACAAATCGTTCAGCGCCGGGCCGGCCTGCATTTTTTCGCACAGGCCCATGCCGATGGCGCGGTACATGATGCCGTCATCCAGGAACATCACGTGCATTTGCGGGTTGTCCTTGTTGGCCTGCGCCTTGGCCAGGATGTCCGAGGAGGTGCCGGGCACGACCACGACCTTGACGTTGTTGGCTTTCTCAAACGCGCCGAAGACGTGTTCGGTATAGGTTTTTTCCATGGTGCCGCCGTTCATGCCGATGTACAGCGTCTTGGCCTGGGCCATGGCGTTGCCGCCGGCCAGGCCGGCAATAACGGCAAGCGACACCGCGGTGGCGCGGGCGGTCAGGAATCGTGGGGAGGTGTTCATGGAAAGCTCCTGGTGGCGTGGGTGAAAGAAATGGCAGTGAAAGGAAGATGGCTAGACAACGGCGGAAGAGGCAGGCCCGGTGGTTGCCGCACGCGGGCTTGAAGGAAAACGTTCAATCGAAAAAGCCTCAATCGGCGTGGCGCTGCGGCCTTCGCAGACCAGGTCGGCCAGCACCGCGCCGACACCCGGCCCCAACTGGAAACCGCCGCCGGCAAAACCGAATGCATGAATCAGGCCCGGTGTGGTGGCGCTAGGGCCCAGCACCGGTAGTCGGTCCGGCAGGTAGCCCTCGGTGCCGCTCCAGGTGCGAATGATGTGGGCGTTTTTCAGTGCCGGCAGCAGCTCGACGGTCTGCTGCATCAGGCCGGACAGGCCGCTGCGCTGCGCTCGGGCGCGCTGCTCGTCCAGTGCATAACCCCGGCCGCCGCCGATGACGCAGTTGCCGCGCGCCACCTGGCGCGCGTAGATGCCGCCGCCCTCCACGCCCAGGCTCAGGTCCATGAACGCGGGCAAGGGCTCGGTCACCGCCATCTCGGGGTGGCCGGCCTCCATGGGCACGGTCTCGCCAAATTGCGCGGCAATGCGGTCGGCCCAGGCGCCGGCGCAGTTGAGCAAATGTTTGGCGCGCACTTCCAGCACCTCGCCCGAGCGCAGCACAAACAGCTCGCCGTCGTGCGCGACCTCGTCCACACGGGTCTGCTCGCGGATGTGGGCGCCCAGGTTGCGCGCGGCCAGCGCGAAGGCCGGCGACACCAGGCGCGGGTTGGCCTGGCCGTCGCCGGGGCACAGCGAGGCGCCGACGGCGGCCCGGCCCAGCCAGGGGCAGCGCTCGCGCAGGGCGCGCGTGGACAGCATCTGCAAGTCCATGCCCCAGCCCTGCGTGCGCTCGCGGTAGCTTTCAAGCGAAGCCAGGTCGGCCTCGCTGCGCGCGATCTTGAGATGGCCGGACTGGATGTATTCGCCGTCTATGCCTATGAGTTCGGGCAGGCGCGCCCACAGGCCCTGCGCGCGCTGCGACAGCGGCAGCTGGCTCAGCGGCCGGCCCTGGCGGCGCACGCCGCCGTAGTTCACGCCGCTGGAGCGCGAACCGCAGAGGTCGCGCTCCAGCAGCACGACCGAAAAGCCCATGCGGCGCAAAAACAGCGCGGCCGACGCACCCATGATGCCGCCGCCCACAATCGCCACGTCGGCCGTGATGCGTTCCATCATGCGGCCTCCTGCTGCAGCGCCGGTGCGGCCGCGGCCGAAAACGGCAGCGGCTTGATGGGCGACTGCCCGCGCAGCCGGCCCACGGCATCGGGCTGCACGCTGCAGGCCTGCGCGAGGATCTCGGCCGCCGCCACGCCGCAACTGCGGCCCTGGCATCTGCCCATGCCGACCCGCGTCAACGCCTTGAGGCGGTTCATCTCGCGCGCGCCGGTGTCGGCCACGCAGCGGCGCAATTCACCCGCCGTGATTTCCTCGCAGCGGCAGACCACAAGCTCGTCGGGTGCATTGGCGGCCCAATGCACCGGAAACGGAAAGGCCCGCTCCAGCCCCTGGCGGAAGGCCGCGGTGCGCGCCAGCTGCCGCTCCAGCCAGGCCGCGCGCGGGAGGTCGATCCGGTGCCCGGTGTCCGCGAGCAGCGCCAGGGCAGCGCGTTCGCCGGCCCACTCGGCGGCGTCCGCGCCCATGATGCCGGCGCCGTCGCCGGCCAGGTAGACACCGGCCACGCTGGAGCGCCCCACGGCGTCGCGCTCGGGCAGCGCGCCGCGCTGCAGGCCGTCATAAGAAAAGCGGCAACCCAGCAGGTCGGCCAGCTGCGTCTCGGAACGCAGCGCGTAGCCAAAGCCCACGCCGTCGCAAGCAATCTGGTGTTCGCGGCCGGCCTTGCGCCAATGCATGGCCTGCACACGCTCGCCGCCTTCAGCGCGGACCAGCTCCACGCCCTGGTGCACCGCGACCCCATGCGCGCGCAGCCAGCCCAGGTAATACAGGCCCTTGGCCAGCAGCGCCGGCTGGCGCAGCATGGCAGGAACGGCGGCGGCTTTGCCCGCGAAGCCTGCCGTGTCGAGCACTGCCACAACGTTGGCGCCCGCCTTCGCATACTGGTAGGCGATCAAATACAGCAGCGGCCCGGTGCCGGCAAACACCACACGCGAGCCTATCGCGCAGCCCTGGAATTTGAGTGCCACCTGCGCGGCGCCCAGTGTGTAGACGCCGGGCAAGGTCCAGCCCGGAAACGGCAGCACGCGGTCCGTCGCGCCGGTGGCGACGATGAGGTGGCTGTAGGGCAAAGTGCTCATGGCCCCGTGGTGGAGCAGATCGAGCTTGCTGCCTTCGGCGCTCCAGACCAGGGTGTCGGGCCGGTAATCGACTTTGTCCAGGATGCCGGCCATGGCGCCGTGCAGCGCATCGGCACGTCCGGCTTCAAAACCATAGAGCGCCTCTTTCGCCCGCGTGAAACCCACGGGCGGCTGGCGGTAGATCTGCCCGCCCCAGCGCGGCGCCTCGTCCACCACCACCGGACGCAGGCCGTGCGTCACCAGCGCCTGGGCGGCGCGTACGCCGGCCGGGCCGGCCCCCACAATCACGGGCTGCACGTTCATGTCAGGCCCTCCGCGCCGGTCACCAGCCGCATGCCTTCTTCGATAAAGGTGCCGCAGGCGCGCAAGCGCTTGCCCGATTCGGTGGCAACCCAGCAGTCCTGGCAGGCGCCCATCAGGCAGAAGCCGGCGCGCGGTTCGCCGCTGAATTCGCTGAAGCGCAGGCGCGCGCTGTGCGTGAGCACCGCCGTCAGCACGGTGTCGCCGGCCAGCGCCGTCAGCGGCTGCCCATTGAGCACAAAACCCACGGGCTTGCGGCCGCCTTCGGCCAGGCGCTGGAGCAAGGGCCCGCGTGGTTCGGCAAGGCCGGGGGGGGCGGCGGATGGCTTCATTTGTGTCCCACGAGAATCTTGTCAAGGCCGTAGATGCGGTCCAGCACCAGCATGGCCACCGCCGTGAGCGCCACCATGAGCGCCGAGACAGCGGCCATCAGCGGGTCTATGGACTCGGTCGCATACATATACATGCGCACCGGCAAGGTCACGGTCGAGGGCGCGGTGACGAAGATGGACATGGTCACTTCGTCAAAGCTGTTGATGAAGGCCAGTAGCCAGCCGCCGGTGACGCCGGGCAAAATCATGGGCAGCGTGACACGGGTGAACACGGTTGCCTGGCTCGCACCCAGCGACAGGGCCGCCTGTTCGGCGCTGCGGTCGCTGCCCTCCACCGACGCCAGCACCAGGCGCAACACATAGGGCGTGATAATGACCACGTGCGCCAGCGCCAGCCAGAAGAAGCTGCCGGTCGCGCCTATCAGGGAGAAGGTACGCAGCAGCGCGACACCCAGCACCAGGTGCGGAATGATCAGCGGCGACAGGAACAGGCCGTTGAGGAAATCGCGGCCCGGAAAGCTGTGGCGCGCGATCGCCAGTCCGGCCGGGACGGCCAGCACCGTCGCCAGCGTGGCCGAAATCGCAGCCAGCCAGAGGCTGTTCTTGAAGGACTGCACAAAGTCCGAATGCGCGAACACCGCGCGGAACCAGCGCAGCGAAAACTCCGTGGTCGGGATGGCCAGCGTGTTGCCGGGCGTGAACGCCACGACGCAGACGATGACCAGCGGCGCCAGCATGAAGGTGATGACCAGCGCATTGAAGAGCAGCGCGAGGGGACCGTTTTTGGACATGTTTGACTTTCTATTCCATGTCTAATTCAGTTCGAGACTAGGCGCACCGCCGCAGACAGTGCTACAGCACGGCAAGGCGGGGCAACGACGTATCGGACTGAAGTAGGCATGGAATTACCCCAAGGACTTTTTGTAGGAGCGCTCCAGCACGCGGTTGTAGCTCAGCATGATGGCCAGGTTGGCCAGCAGCAAAGTCAGCGCGATGGCCGCGCCCAGCGGCCAGTTGAGTTCGTGCAGGTATTCGTCATAGACCACGGTGGCCACCATCTTCAGGCGGCGCCCGCCCAGCAGGCCCGGGATCGCGAAGGCGCTGGCGCTCAGGCCGAAGACGATCAGGCTGCCCGACAAAATGCCCGGCAGCACCTGCGGAAAGATGATGCGGCGCAAGGTGGTGAAGTGCGAGGCCTGCAACGACAGCGCCGCGTCTTCCACGCCCGGGTCCAGCTTTTGCAGCGAGGTCCACACCGGGATCACCATAAAAGGCAACATCACGTGCACCAGCGCGATGACCACGGCCGCCTCGGTGTAGAGGATGCGCATGGACGGCAGGCCGACAGCGCGCATCACCTGGTTGACCACGCCTTCGGGGCCCAGCAGCATGCTCCAGCCGAAAGCGCGCACCACCACCGAGACCAGCAGCGGCGCCAGCACCACCAGCAGCAAAATCGAGCGCCAGGGGCTGCGCATGCGGCTCAGCACATAGGCTTCGGGCGCGCCCACGAGCACGCAGATCAGCGTGGTCAGCGCCGAAATCCACAGCGTGCGCCAGAAGATGCCGTGGTAGTAATCGTCCGTCAGCACGGCGGCGTAGTGCGCCAGCGTGAAGCTGTTCTTGACGCCGGTGGCGTGGTCGAAGACCTGGAAGGACAGCACGGCGGTGAGCGCCAGCGGCACCAGCAGCAGGCAGGCGAACAGCGTGAAGACCGGCGCCGACAGCAGCCAGGGTGCACGCGAGGCGCTGGCCCGGGCCGGCGCAGTTGCCTGCACCAGGGCGGCGCTGCTCATGCCGGCGCTCCTAACGTGCCGGGTAGCAGGCGCACCTGCTGCGCGGTCCAGTCCAGGCCCACGTTGGCGCCCTCTTCGGCCGGCGCGCTGCCGTCATTGGGGGAGACCACCGCAAGCAGGCCGGCGGCGGTGGACACCTGGTACAGCCACTGGCTGCCCAGGAAAAAGCGCTCATTCACCGTGCCGCCTATGCGGCCCTGGGCTTCGGGCACCAGGCGGATTTTTTCGGGGCGCAGGCTCAGCACCACGGCGTCGCCTTCGGACACGCCGGGCGCCTCGACCTCCAGCGGCACATTGCCGCCGACCTTCACCGTGGCCCAGGGGCCAGCGGCCGTCACACGGCCTTCCAGCAGATTGGCCTTGCCGACAAAACTTGAAATGAAGCGGGTCTGCGGATGTTCGTAGAGCCGGTGCGGCTGGTCGATCTGTGTCACGCGGCCGGCCTCCATGACGACCACGCGGTCGCTGATGGACATGGCCTCTGTCTGATCGTGCGTGACCATCACCGTGGTGGTGCCGACCTTGCGCTGGATCTGCCGCAGCTCGAACTGCATTTCCTCGCGCAGCTTGGCGTCCAGGTTGGACAGCGGCTCGTCCAGTAGCAGCACGGGCGGCTCGATGACGAGTGCGCGGGCCAGGGCCACGCGCTGGCGCTGTCCGCCCGAAAGCTCGCGTGGGTAACGGCCGGCGTGCGCCTCCAGGTGCACCAGTGCGAGCGCGGCCTTCACGCGTTCGGCGCGCTCCTGCTTGTCGACGCGCCGCATCTCCAGGCCGAAGCTCACGTTGTCGTAAACGCTCATGTGCGGGAACAGCGCATAACTCTGGAACACAATGCCCAGGCCGCGCGAATTGGGTTTGGCATGCGTGATGTCGCGGCCGTCCAGCGTGACCTGCCCCGACGTCACCTCACAAAAGCCCGCGATCATCTGCAGGGTGGTGGTCTTGCCGCAGCCCGAGGGGCCCAGCAGCGAGACAAATTCGCCCTTGTCCACCGACAGGTTCATGTCGGCCACGGCGCGGGTCGCGCCATAGGACTTGTTCACGTTCGCCAGGGTCAAAAAGGACATGGGAAGCACCTCTGCAACAAGGGGGTGGCCAGCGCCGCAACATGCTTTGCGATGACACCTTGATGACATTCATGCTAGGGCATGTCATAAAAAATCGTCAATAGGTTATTCCGTATAGAGATATGTTTATTTGATTTATTCCGCTTAATGGAATTTATATACACTTAAGGCAACACTAATTCCGCCAAAGGAGAGGCCGTGAAAGACGAAGACAATAGCTCCAGCAGCGTGCAGCGCGCCTTTTCCATCATCCGGGCACTGACCGCGACCCAGGCCAAGGGCGGGCGCATCACCCACGTCGCCAAGGCCACGGGCCTGACCCAGGCGACCACCCACCGCATCCTGCAAAGCCTGGTGGCCGAGCGCGTGGTGGAGCAGGACCCGGCCTCAAAGCTGTACCGGCTGAGCATCGAATTTTTCGCGCTGGCGGCCCAGGCCGGCAACTCCATGGACCTGCGCGGCCTGTGCCGGCCGTCCATGCTGCGCCTGTGCGCCAGCCTCGGCGACACCATCTTTTTGCTGGTGCGCAGCGGCTTTGACGCGGTCTGCCTGGACCGCAGCGAGGGGCCCTTCCCGATACGTTCCTTCACCGGCGACATCGGCGGGCGCGTGGCACTGGGCATGGGCCAGGGCAGCCTGGCGATCCTGGCCTTCCTGCCCGAGACCGAGCGCGAGGAAGTGATCCGCTACAACCTGCCCCGCGTGCGCGAGTTCGGCGTCTATGACGAGGTCTACCTGCGCACCGAGATCGAACGCGTGCGTGAACTCGGCTACGCCGGGCGCAACACCAATCTGCTGGACGGCATGGCCGGTGTCGGCGTGCCGGTGCTGGACCGCGAGGGCCGCGCCGTCGCCGCCCTCAGCGTCGGCACGATTTCCTCACGCCTGAGTCCGGACCGCCTGCCCACGGTGGTGGAATTGCTCAAGCGCGAAGCCGCCGCCATAGGCGCGCAGATCAATCCTTTTGACAGCACATTGCGAAGGCCGGCTCAAAGTCTGGCGCCGGCCGACAAGGCCTGAGACACTCTTGAAGTTGCAATCCTTCTCCACTCCACCAAGAATGGACAGACCTCATGGATAACGACAACGAACTCGCCAAGAAGCAACGTGCGATCCTTTCAGTCAAAGAACGGGCTGTCTTCAAGCTGGGGCTTGCGGCGATCTCGTTTTGCCTGGCCTGGGCGGAATGGCTCACACCTTCCATTCCGCCCTTTATGGGTAAATGGGCCTGGACACAAACCTGGGCTTTCGAGGTGATGGGGCCGCGTGGACTTGTCGGCATCTGGATGGCCCTGGGGACGCTGCTGCTGATGCTCGGCCTCGTGCAGTTATGGACATCGGGAAAGAAAGCCGATTAAAGACCGGCTCAGGCACGCGGCGACCTGCTCGCCGTTCGTTCACTTCAACGAAGCCGATTGCTCACGCAGCCATTCTCGTAACTGCACCAAGGGCCGCCAACTGGTTTTCTGTGAGGGCCAGACCAGGTAGTAGGCGAAGTCCGAACTCAGCGAGAGATCAAAGGGCACGGCCAGCGTGCCGTCGGCAATGTCGTCGGCCACCAGGAAGCGCGGCAACACGGCCAGCCCCAGGCCAGCCTTCACCGCTTGCGCGATCATGGAAAACAGCTCGTACTTGGGGCCGGTGCCGGCGCTTTGCGTCTCGTCCATGCCGGCCAGCTGGAACCAGTCGCGCCAGGCGTGCGGGCGTGTGCTCTGGTGGATCAAGGTGAAGTTCAGCACGTCGGCCGGCTTGCGGAGTTGGCGTTTCTTGATGAGGGCCGGGCTACACACCACCACGCTGTCTTCGCCCATCAGGTATTCGGACTCGGTGCCCGGCCAGTCGGGCCGGCCGTAATGGATGGCGGCGTCCAGTCCCGTCAGCGAAAAATCAAAAGGCTGCAGGCGCGTCGCCAGGTTCAAGGTCACATGCGGATGCGCCTTCAGGAAAGACGGCATGCGCGGGATCAGCCATTTGGTCGCAAACGTCGGCACCACGCCGAGCTCCAGCGTGCCGCCCTCACCTTTGGACGAGACCAGGTCCAGCATCGCGGCCTCCAGCGAGTCCAGCGCCGGGCTGACGCGCGCCAGCAGCGAGCGGCCCGCGTCGGTCAGCTCCAGTTGGCGCGGCAGGCGGCGAAACAGGCTCACGTCCAGCTCCTGCTCCAGCCCCAGGATCTGGTGGCTGACCGCGCTCTGGCTCACCGACAGGTCTTGCGCCGCCAAGGTGAAGCTGCCGCGATGGGCGGCCGCTTCAAAAGCCAGCAAGGCCTGGGTGGAGGGGATTTTCCGGCGCATCGCATGAATATAGCTCATGCATCCATCGAAATTGATCCTTTGTGCATGCTGCCGAAATTACCGAAAATCCGGCCTTCTTCAGCATAAATACCCCTGAAATGACCCATCTCCAGAAGCTGCTCGCCACCTGCCTTCCGCCTGAGGCCGTCAAAACAATCCATGAGCAGATGTACGTTCATCCCGGCCTGCAGCAAGCCGCTTCCGGCACCGTGAGTCGCGCGGAACTGGCCCAGGCGCTCAATATGGCGCTGTTCCACGGCCTGGTGCAGCGCGTGCCGGCCGGGCAGGACTACATCGCGAGCGACGTGGTGGGCCAGCAGCGCAAGGTGGTGTTCGACCACGGCGCGCTGCGCACCGTGCGCTGGCCCAGCGGCGCGCTGCCGGCCGGCGAGGCAGCCTTCACGCGTGTGCTGCGCCCGCTGGGTTTTGAATTGCAGGGCACCTACCCGCTGCCGCGCCTCAAGATGACAGGCCGGGCTTACAGCCACCGCGATTTCCCCGAAGAGATCGCGCAGTTTTTTGTCTCCGAGCTGCACCCCGAGCAGTTCTCCGCGCCCTTCCAGTCCGCCGTCACGCGCGTGCTGGCCAGCTCGCGCGACCCGCTGGGCCCGCAGGACGTCGCCGACCTGGAGCAGCTCACGCGCGACGGCGTGCTGCCGCTGGCGCAAGCGCTGCGCCTGCTGCCGCAACTGCTGCAGTGCTTTGACCGCCAGCACGGCGTGTTCGCGATAGACGACTACGAATTGCTGCTGGCCGAATCGGCAGAGATGGCCTGGATTTCCACCGAAGGCAATGCCTTCAACCACGCGACCGACCGCGTGGACGATGTCGATGCGGTGGCTGAACGCCAGCGCGCGCTGGGCCGGCCCATCAAGGACAAGGTCGAGGTCTCGGCGAGCGGCCGCGTGCGGCAAACCGCTTTTCGCGCCGCCGGCGTGCTGCGCGACTTCATCACCACCGAAGGCCGCGTCTCGCGTGAAGTGCCCGGCTCGTTCTACGAATTCATCACACGCGACGAACTGCAAAACGCCGGCGCGGCCAACGACCCGGTGCAGCCGCGCCTGGACCTGGCCTTTGACGCCGGCAATGCCACTGGCATTTTCGGCATGACGGCCGCCCGCGCATGACAGACGCGCGCGGGGCACTGCGCCCGCTGTACGCGCAGGCCAGCGGCTCGCCGATACGCGCCATGCTGGCACTGGCCGGCCGCGAAGGCATGGTGTCATTGGCCGGCGGCCACCCCGACCCGGCGCTGCTGCCGGCCGACTGGCTGCGCGAATCTCTGCTGGAAGTGGCCGGCCAGCTGCAAGGCCGCAGCCTGCAGTACGGCGCCACCGAAGGCCTGGCCGCGCTTCGCGAAGCCAGCGCGGCGCTGCTGCAACAGCGCGGCCTGGCGGCGCAGGCGACGGACGTGTTGATCACCACCGGTTCGCAGCAGGCCATCGACTTGCTCGCGCGCGTGCTGGTTGAACCCGGCGAAGGCGTGGCGGTGGAATCCTTCAACTACCCGGCGGCGCTGCAGGCCTTCCGTTTCGCTGGCGCGCGCCTCGTCGAAGTGCCGACCGATGCGCAAGGCATGGACATCGACAAGCTCGAAGCCATCCTGCAGGCCGACCGCCCACGCGTGCTCTACGTCGTGCCCAATTTCGCGAACCCGACCGGCGCCGTGATGCCGCTGGCGCGGCGCCTGCGCCTGCTGGAACTGGCCGCGCAGTACGACGTCACCCTCATCGAAGACGATCCCTATGGCGAACTCTGGTTTGAGGAAGCGCCGCCGCCTTCGCTTGCGCAATTGAACCAGCAGGCCGGCTCGCCCGCACAGGTCGCGTATATGACCAGCTACTCCAAGGTGGTCGCGCCGGCCCTGCGCCTGGGCGTGCTGCTCGCGCCGGCCGAGATCGCGCGCGGTGTGGTGCTGGCCAAGCAGGCGGCCGACGTGCACAGCGGTTCGCTGGAGCAATTGACGCTGGCGGCCATGCTGGCTTCCGGTCGTCTGGCATCGCACCTGGCGGATCTGCGCCCAGCCTATGCCGCCAAAGGCAGGGCGCTGGACCAGGCCTTGCGCGCGCACTGCGATGGCCTGCTTGAGTTTGACAAGCCGCAAGGCGGCATGTTCATATGGGCAAAACTCAGCGCCGCCCTGCCCTTGCTGCCCACGCAGGCCTGGGTGGACTTCGGCCTTCAACACCAGGTGCTGGTGGTGCCGGGCGCCGCCTTCAGCATCAGCAACAGCGCTCAGCCCTGGCTGCGCCTGAGTTTTGCCAACCCCACGCCGGACGCACTGCGGCAAGGCGCGGAACGCCTGGGCCGCGGACTGCGCCAACTCGCCACCCAACACGGATTTCAAGACACCCACGAAAGGACTTCATCATGAGTCACGCCAACGACGTTTCATCCCTCTTCAAGGCCCTGGGCCTCAGCGCCGAGCTGGGCAGCAAGGCAACCGCGGCCATCTCGGTGGCCACGCCCATCGACGGCAGCCAGTTGGCCCGTGTGGCCGTGCACAGCGCCGCCGAGGTGGACAGCGCGCTCAACGCTGCGCACCAGCGTTTCCTTGAGTGGCGCAACGTGCCCGCGCCCAAACGCGGTGAACTGGTGCGCGCCTTCGGTGAAACCGTACGCCGCCACAAGGCCGAACTGGGCCAGCTGATCTCGCTGGAGACCGGAAAAATTTTGCAGGAAGGCCTGGGCGAAGTACAGGAGGTCATCGACATCTGCGAATTCGCGGTCGGCCTGTCGCGCCAGCTTTACGGCCTGACAATCGCCAGCGAGCGCCCCGACCACAAGCTGCTGGAAACCTGGCACCCCGTGGGCGTGGTCGGCATCATCTCGGCCTTCAACTTCCCGATGGCGGTGTTCGCCTGGAATGCCGCGCTGGCGCTGGTCTGCGGCAACACGCTGGCCTGGAAACCTTCGGAAAAGACGCCGCTGTCGGCCATCGCGCTCAACGGCCTGCTGCTGCAGACGGCCAAAGAGCTGGGCCTGGCGACGCAAGGCCTCAGCGAGCTGCTGATCGGCGAACGCGCCACCGGCGAGGCGCTGGTGAAACATCCGCACGTCAAGCTGGTCAGCGCCACCGGCTCCACCGCCATGGGCAAGAACGTGGCCATCGCCTGCGCCGGCCTGTTCAAGCGCTCGCTGCTGGAACTGGGCGGCAACAACGCGGCCATCGTCTGCCCTTCGGCGAACCTGGAACTCGTGGTGCGCGGCGCGGCCTTCGCGGCGGCCGGCACCGCCGGCCAGCGCTGCACCAGCCTGCGCCGCCTCATCGTGCATCGCTCCATTTATCCTGAGCTGGTCAAACGCCTGGTCTCTGTGTTTGAACGCCTGCCCATCGGCAATCCACTCAAAGACGGCACGCTGGTCGGTCCGCTGATCGACGGCCGCGCGTTTGAGGCCATGCAGTCGGCACTGACCGAAGCCAAGAAGCTGGGCGCCACCGTGCACTTCGGCGACAAACAGCCCGGCGAAGGTTCGGCCCACTATGTGCGCCCCGCCATCGTGGAATTGAAGGAACAGGCCGGCCCCATGCTGCACGAGACCTTCGCGCCCATCCTCTACGTCGTGCCCTATGACAATTTCGAGGATGCCATCGCGATGAACAACGCCGTGGTGCACGGCCTGTCGTCGGCCGTCTTCACGCAGGACCTGCGCGAGGCCGAAATCTTCACCTCGGCGCGCGGCTCGGACTGCGGCATTGCCAACGTCAACATCGGCACCAGCGGCGCGGAGATCGGCGGCGCCTTCGGCGGCGAGAAAGAAACCGGCGGCGGACGTGAATCGGGATCCGATTCCTGGAAAGCCTATATGCGCCGTGCCACCAACACTGTCAACTACGGATCCAGCCTGCCGCTGGCGCAGGGAATCCGCTTCGAGATCTAGGCGTCAGAACCCAAGGGGCGGCCTCAGTAGGCCGCGCCGGGTGCTGCCGGCTGCGCGGCACCGGAGGGCACAAGGTCTGCAGCCAGGCGCCTGGCGGCGTTGGCATAGACCAGGACGTCAACGCCGACGGCCACAAAAGTGCAGCCCAGGGCGAGGTAACGCCTGGCCAGCGCCGGGTCGGAAGTCAGCGTGCCGGCCGCCTTCCCCGAAGCGATGATGGTTTTCATGGCCTGCTCGATCGCGGCCTGCACCTCCGGGTGGCCGGGCTTGCCGCGGTGGCCCATGGAAGCGGCCAGGTCGGCGGGGCCGATGAAAACGCCGTCCACCCCCTCCACCGCGCAGATAGCTTCCAGGTTGCCCAGGGCAGTCACGGTTTCCGCCTGCACCAGCAGGCAGACCTCGCCGTCGGCCGTATCGAGGTAGTCGGTGCGCGCGCTCCAGCGCGAAGCACGCCCCACGGCGCTGCCGACCCCGCGAATACCCAGCGGCGGATAGCGCGTAGCGCTGACCATGGCCTGTGCCTGTTCGGCCGTGTCGACCATGGGGATCAGCAGGTTTTGCGCGCCTATGTCCAGCAACTGCTTGATCAGCGGCACTTCGCCGGCCACCGCGCGCACCACGGGCTGCGCGCGATAGGGCGCCACGGCCTGCAGCGAAGCCAGCGTGCTGCGCAAATCGTTGGGCGCATGCTCGCCGTCGATCAGCAGCCAATCGAAGCCGGCCGTGGCGCTGACCTCGGCCAGATAGGGATCGGCCATGGAAAGCCACAAGCCGACTTGGGGCCGGCGGGCGGCGAGAGCGGTTTTGAAGGGATTATTGGCGGGCATGGCGCAAGTGTTGGGTCCAGGAGAGTCCATGAAAGAGGAAGTCGCCGGGCCGGCTCAGCCCGCCACCAGATGGTGGGCGGGCAAGGTGCCGGTGGCCAGGTAGTCCACGATGTTACGCGCGGTGATGTTGGCCACTTGCGCCGCCGCGTTGCGGGTGACGCCCGCGACATGCGGCGTGAGCAGCACATTGGCCAGCGCCAGCAGCGGGTGGCCGGCCGGCAGGGGCTCGGTATCGAAGGTGTCCAGCCCGGCACCCTCCAGGTGGCCGGATTGCAAGGCCTCCAGCAGCGCCGCTTCGTCCACGACGGGGCCGCGCGCCGTGTTGATGAGCAGGCTGCCGCGCCGCATGAGCGACAGCTCGCGCCGGCCTATCAGGCCGCGCGTGCGTTCGGTCAGCGGGCAATGCAGGCTCAGGATGTCGAGCTGCGCCAGAAAGCGGTCCAGGTCGGGCTCGGTCGCATGGCTGTCGGCCTGCCCGTGAGGGCGCAGCACCAGCACCCGGGCGCCCAGCGCGACGGCGAGCCGCGCCGTGCTGCGGCCTATGCTGCCGTAACCCACAATGCCGACCACGGCGCCGCGGAAATCACGCCCTTGCCAGCTGCTGTCGGCCCAGCGGCCGCCGCGCACCATGCCGTCGAGCAAAGGCAACTGCCGCGTGAGTGCGAGCATGAGCGCCAGCGCGTGCTCGGCCACGGCATCGGCATTGGCGGCGGGCGCCACGGCGACGGCCACGCCGCGCTGGCGGGCGGCAGCCAGGTCCACGCTGTCCACGCCCGCTCCATTCTTGGCGACGATCTTCAACGCCGGGGCGGCAGCCAGAACGCGTGCCGAAATGGGCTTGGAGCCCCGCAACACCACGGCCTGCGCGCCTGTGTCCGCCAGTTGCGCGGCCAGCACGTCTTCGGTAACAGGGTCGGGTAAAAAGGTGATCTGCCCGCCCGCGCCGCGCACGATGTCTTGCGCGGACGGGGCCCAGTGGGCAGCGGTGACGAGAACCTGGAAAATGGAGTCCATGCCTTCAGTCTATGCGGATGCCGTTGGCGGCAATGACCTTGCCATAGCGGCTCCATTCGTCCTGGGTAAAGCGGGCCAGGTCTTGCGGCGAGCCGGGCTGGGTCCGCACGCCCAGGTTGCCGAACTTCTCCAGGACGTCGGGCTGTTTGAGCACGGCCACCAGCGACGCATTGAGGCGGCCGACGACTTCTTTGCTGGTCCTGGCGGGCGCGTACAGCGCATACCAGGCGTTGACTTCAAAGCCGGGATAGCCCGCCTCCGAAAAGGTGGGGACGCCTGGCAGCTCGGACAGCCGGGCGGATGCCGCGACGGCCAGGGCCCGGACCTTGCCGCCCTTGATCAGCGGCGCGGCGCTGGTCAAGGTATCCAGGATCATGTCGAGCCGGCCGCCCATCAGGTCCATGGTGTGGGCATTGCCGCCTTTGTAGGGCACATGGTTGATCTGGATATTCGCGCTTTGCTTGAACAGCTCGGCCGCCAGGTGCAGCGGGGAGCCGTTACCGGCGGAACCATAGTTCAGTGCGTTCGGCTGGCGCCGTGCGGCGTCGACCAGCGAACGCAGGTCGGTATAAGGCGATTCTTTGGCGACGATCAGCACCATGGGCACGACACCGATGGTTCCCACAGGGGTGAAGTCGGCGATGGCGTCATAGCCGGGCTTGGCATAGAGGTGAGGGCTGACCGCGTGGCTCGCCAGCGAGCCCAGCACCAGCGTGTAGCCGTCGGGAGCCGCCTTGGCCGCCGCCGCCGTACCAATGGTGGTGCCGGCGCCCGGGCGGTTGTCGATGATGACCGGCTGCTTGAGGATCTCGCCCATCTTCAGCCCCACCAGGCGCGCCACCGCGTCGTTGGCGCCGCCGGCCGGGTAAGGCACCAGCAGGGTCAGCGGCTTGTTGGGATAGTCGCTTTGCGCATAGGCCGCGGGGCTCAGCCCGCAAGCTGCCAGGGCGGCAAGCAGCAGTATCCGGCGGGTGGCCCGCCGAATGGTGGGAGGAAAAGTTGGCATGGTCATTGTCTCCTTATGTATTTTTCAAACGGTTCAAACGGTTCAAGCGGTCGAGAGCGTTGAGGGCCTTTTCGGGCCGATCACCCGGGCTGGCCCGGGCAGAGATACCTGGTGCGCGGGCCCAGCACCAACAGCGCTTGTTTCAAGGCCCTAGCTGACGATGCCCAGGTGCCAGGGCACAAATTCGTGGTCGCCCAGGCCCAGCGCCTCGCTCTTGGTCGGCTCGCCGGAGGCATGGCGCAGGATCTCCTCAAAAATCCGCCGGCCCATCTGCGCGACGTCCAGCTCGCCGTCCAGGATGGCGCCGCAGTTGATGTCCATGTCTTCTTCCAGGCGCTTGAACATGGGTGTATTGCTGGCCAGCTTGATCGTGGGCGCCGGCTTGGAGCCGAACATGGAGCCCCGGCCCGTGGTGAAGCAGATCAGGTTGGCGCCGCTGGCGATCTGGCCGGTCGAAGCCACCGGGTCGTAGCCGGGCGAGTCCATGAAGACAAAACCGTTCTGGGTGATCGGCTCTGCATACTCGTAGACCGCCTGCAGCGGCGTGGTGCCGCCCTTCATGGCCGAGCCCAGGGACTTCTCGAAGATGTTGGCCAGCCCGCCCGCCTGGTTGCCGTGCCCGACCACGCCGTTGAACTGGGCGTTGTGGCCCGCCGTGTATTTTTCCCACCAGGCCAGCCGGTCCAGCAGCTTCTGTCCCACTTCGGGCGTGACGGCGCGGCGGGTCAGCATGTATTCGACGCCGTGGATTTCAGGGGTCTCCGACAGGATTGCGGTGCCGCCGTGGCACACCAGGATGTCCATGGCCGCGCCCAGCGCCGGGTTGGCCGTGATGCCCGAAAAACCATCCGAGCCGCCGCACTCCAGGCCGATCTTCAGGTGGCTCGCCGGCACAGGCCGGCGCCTGGCCGCATTCGCTTCGGGCAGCATCTCAAGCACGGCCGCAATGCCGGCTTCAATCGTGGCGCGGGTGCCGCCGACCTCCTGCATCACCATGGTGCGCATGAGTTTGCTGGTCTCCAGGCCCTGCGACTCCACCAGCGACGAGACCTGGTTGCGCTCGCAGCCCAAACCGACGATCAGCACGCCGGCCAGGTTGGGATGGCGCGCATAGCCGGCCAGGGTGCGGCGCAGCACGTCGAAATGTTCGCTGGGGGAAGACATGCCGCAGCCGCTGGTTTGCGCGAAAGCCGCCACGCCGTCCACGTGGGGGAAAGCCGCCAGCCGCTCCGGCGTGAAGTGGGCCGCGATGTTCTTGATGACGGTGGCGGAGCAATTGACCGACGACAGGATGCCGATGAAATTGCGGGTGCCCACGCGGCCGTCCGGACGCACAAAACCCATGAAGGTGGCGCGCTCGGCTTCCGGCACATAGTCCACCGGCCGCACGTCCCGGCCGAAGGCCGGGTCGCGCTCAAAGTCCACCAGCGCCATATTGTGCGAATGCACGTAGTCGCCCGCCTCGATGTCGCGAGCGGCCATGCCGATCACCGTGTCGTACTTCAGGATGCGCTCGCCCTGCGCGATGCGGCAGGCCGCGACCTTGTGCCCCGCCGGCACCTGCGCTCGCGCGCGTGCGCCGGTCCCGGGCAGTTCCTGGCCCAGCGACAGCGCGGTTTTGGCGACCAGCACGTTGTCGTTGGCGTGCAGGCGGATCAGGGGGCTGGCGGCAGGGGATGCCGTGAAGGCTGTGGTAGTGGCGGTGGTAATGGCGGTCATGGTTCCGTTCAGGTCAGGTCCTAGCTCTTCATCAGCTCCTTGAGCTTGAGCTTGTCGATCAGGGTGGTTTCTTTCTGGTACATGGCGGCGACGTATTTCTCATAGTCGGGGCCGTCCAGGTAAAGCACCGGCGCATCGATCCTGTCGGCCACCTGCTTGAACTCGGGGCTGGCCACGGCCACACGGAAGGCCTCGCGCAGCTTCATCGCGACGGCCGGGTCCAGGCCCTTGGGTGCGCCTATGCCATTGGGCGCATCCACCACGACGTTGTAGCCCAGCTCCTTGAGCGTGGGCGCGTCCTTGAACCGCGAGGCGCGGCGTTCGCCCCAAGTGGCCAGCAGCCTGAGCTTGCCCGCATCGACATGCGGCGCCCAGGAGCTGGAATCGGCCAGCAGGTCCACATGCCCGCCGAGCACGGCCTGCAGCGCCTCGGCGCCGCCTTTGTAGGGGACATGGTTGAACTGGATGCCGGCGGCAAGCGCGAACTCTTCCATGCCCACGTGCGTGGCGCCGCCGACGCCCGCGTGCGCATAAGTCACCTTGCCGGGATTGGCCTTGGCAAAGGCCACAAGCTCCTGCAACGATTTGAAGCGCGAGTCCGCTGGGACGGCCATGCCGAAAGTCTGGCCCGAGGTGCGGGCCAGGTAGGTCAGGTCCTTGAGCGGGTCGAGTTGCAGGGTTCCCAGCTGCGAAAAGCGCGTGACGGAAATGGGAATCTGGCCGATGGTGTAGCCGTCGGGCTTGGCGGAAGCCAGGGCCCGGGTACCTATCATGCCGGAAGCACCCGCCTTGTTTTCCACCGCGATCGACTGGCCCAGCACGCGCGAGGCGACCTGGCACAGGGCGCGCATGGACTGGTCGGCGGTGCCGCCCGCGGGCCAGGGGCAGATGAAGGTGATGGGGCGTTCGGGATAGCCCTGGGCCAGCGCGCGCAAAGGGTTTGCCAATGCGCCGGCACCGGCCACGGCGCCTGCGATGAGCAGGCTGCGGCGCCCGGCGTTGAAAGGAAAATTGGGAACCTGGGGGGAAGTTGTCATGGGGTTTGTCTGCCTCTGGGTGGATGCCGTGCTGCGGCTTTGCCGCATTTCTTGTTCCCCGATTCTTGCCAGCTTCTTCATAACAACCTAATCGATTATTGGAATCGCTTCATAGCCTCTGGGTTAACATGAAGCATGACCCAGATCGACCGTGTCCTGCGTTCCAACATCAAGCTGCGCCACCTGCAACTGGTGGTGGCGCTCGACCAGTTCCGCCACCTGGGCCGAACCGCGGAATTCCTGTCGGTCAGCCAGCCCGCCGTGTCGAAAATGCTGACCGAAGTCGAGAGCATGCTGGGGCTGGCCCTGTTTGACCGCTCCACCCGCGGCACCGAGCCGACCTCCAGCGGCGAAGCCATCGTCCGGTTTGCCCGTTCGGTGCTGGCCGAGTACGAACGCACACGCGACGAAATTTCGGCCGTGGCCAGCGGCGCGGCGGGACGCACGCGCGTGGGCTCCATGGTGGTGGCGATGCCGGTGCTGCTGGCGGGCGCCGTCAAACTGCTCAAGCAGCGCTCGACCCTGGCGACGGTGCTGGTGGAGGAAGGCGACCTGACGCGGCTTTTGCCCCGGCTTCGCATGGGCGAGCTGGACCTGTTCGTCGGCCGCCTGGAGCCCGGCTATGCAGCTCCCGACCTGGTGACGGAAGCCTTGTTCGACGAACCCATGGTGGTCGTGGTCAAGCACGGCCACGCGCTCATGCGCAAAAAGAATCCAGGCTGGAACGATCTGGCCGGAATACCCTGCGTGCTGCCCCCGCCCTGGGCATCGCTGCGCGTGAAGATAGAGCAGACCTTCTTTCGCCATGGCCTGAATCCGCCCAGCGACATCATCGAGACATCGTCTTTCCTGGCGCTCAGCACCTTTGTGCAGCAACGCGACGCGGCCGGCTTCCTGGCGCGCTCGGTCGGCCTGCACTTCCAGCGGGAAGGCCTGCTGGATGTCCTGCCGATCGAGGTTCCGATTGAACTGCCACCTGTCGGACTCATCACCGTGCGGGGACGGCGGCTGACACCCAGCAGCGAGCAGCTGATGGCCTGCCTGCGCCTGACGGCGGAATCCACGCGGCAATTTGATCCACAGCCCAAGATTCGCAAGAACCGCAAGCCGGTGCAAGTGCGTGTGACTCCTTCCCCCGCTGGGGGAAGGTAGCGATGGGGGCCCGCGGCGTACGAATCATCGCGGCTCAAAATAAAGCCGAGGCCCCCATCCCAGCCTTCCCCCAGCGGGGGAAGGAGCAAGAAGCTCAACGTCCTTCAGACTGCGCTGAAATCCGGCCGGCGCTTGTCCATAAAGGCCGAGAAGGCCTCTTTCGCGGCCGGTTCACCCAGCATGCGGCCGAAGCTCGCGCCCTCCTCGGCCATGCGTTCGGCCACGAGGGTGGCATTGCCTTTTTTCATCAGCCGCTTGGTTTCCATCAGCGCGCTCAGGGGCTTGGCCACCAGTTTTTGCGCCTGCCTTTGTGCCAGCGCATTGGCTTCGGTGGGCGGCACGATGCGGTTGATCAGGCCGATCTCCAGTGCCGTTTCGGCCATGAAAGGCTCGCCCAGCAACAGCGCTTCGGCCGCGCGCGGGTAGCCCATGAGCTGCGGCACCAGGAAGCTGGACGCCGCCTCGGGGCACAGGCCCAGGTTCACAAAGGGCATCGAGAACGCGGCGTTGTCGCCCGCATACACCAGGTCGCAGTGCAGCAGCAGCGTGGTGCCTATGCCGACGGCCGGGCCGCACACCGAGGCGACCAGCGGCTTGGGAAAGCTGCTGATGCCGCGCAGGAAGCGGAACACCGGCGAGTCCATGGTTGCGGGCGGCTTGTTCAGGAAATCGGCAATGTCATTGCCGGCCGAAAAAATCGTTTCATGGCCCTGTATCACCACCGCGCGCACTGCCGCGTCGTGATTCGCCGATTCGAGTGCGTCAGCCAGGGCGCCGTACATGGCGGAGGTGATGGAATTTTTCTTGTCCAGGCGGTTCAGTGTGATGGTCATCACGCCCGCGTCGATGTGGCTCAGGATTTCGGGGATGCTGCCGGTGGAAATTGGGGTGGGAGTGTTCATGGTGTTTTCCGTTGAGACGCCAAGTGTAGGGGCCTGCGAGGCGTTCTCATTCCTTGTAATAAACGATCTGCGTGCTGGTGGCCAGCAACACGCCGGCCTCGCTCCACAGCTGCGCGCTCTGGTCGAAAAATCCGTTGCGAAAAGCCTGCGCCTTCGCTTGTCCCAGCAAAAACCCCTCGCCGCATTCCGCGAGCTGCCGGCTGTCCGCATGGAAATAAGTCGTGATGGAAACCGTGCCGGCCGGCACACGCGTGGCGCGGCGCAGCCAGACGCGCGGGTAGAACACGTCGGACATGGCGGCCAGCGCCGGGAAGTCCAGCGGACGCGGCGGGTCGTCGCGCACCCAGAGCTGGGTGAGGCTGTCCACCCCGCTACCGTCCCAGACCTGCGGGATCACGCCGCGCACCGGCCGCATGTCGTAACGATTCGTCCAGGCGGAGGTGGCAAAGCGCAGCCGGCCCGTCGCATCGGCCAGCGTCACTGCGGGCATGGGCGTGTCGTTGAGGCTCCAGGTCTCGCGGCGCACGGCGGTCACAGCGGTGGCTGTCATCACGGCACCGCCGGTGTCGCCGCCCTGCGACAGCTCCACCGTCCAGTGCTGT
Organism: Polaromonas sp. P1_H6; assembly: GCF_056405195.1. Lineage (NCBI taxonomy): Bacteria > Pseudomonadati > Pseudomonadota > Betaproteobacteria > Burkholderiales > Comamonadaceae > Polaromonas > Polaromonas sp. P1_H6. The sequence continues at coordinate 102,401 of NZ_JBFUCN010000019.1, read as the reverse complement.
GTCGAGCGGTTGGTGCGCACGGGTTTGGCCGTGACGCTGAACGGCCCTTCGGCCATGGCCGCCGCATAGTTGACCGTCAGGGCGACCGGCTCGCCGAGCAGGGCCGGGTGCAGCAGGATGGCGCGCAAGGCCGTGGCCGCCGTGGTGCCGCCGAAGGGCCCCACCATATTCCAGTAATCGGGGCTGCTGTGGCCCAGCCAGGTGTCGGGCCTGTCGGCGCCGGCGGCTTCGAGCCGCAGCGCCTGGTCAAAGGAGTGGGGGTTGCTCATGTCGGCAAGTGTGCAGCAGCTTTGCGGTTCAGGCGGTCTTCCTGGCGACGCCGGCCATGCCTTCGATGATCTGCTGGGCACGCGGCCACAGGGTGTTGTTGAACTGCTCGCGGAAGAAACCGAAATGGCCGATGCGCCTGACTTTGAGGTCGGCCGGCGCGATGCGCTCAAAGCTGCGCGGCGCATTGGTATAGAGGTTGATCAGGTTTTGCGTGCCGCGCCAGGTCATGAGTTCGTCGTCGGTGATGGACAGCGCCGTGACCGGGAAGCTGACCTTCCCATAACTGAGGCGCGCGCTTTCGCCTTCGGCGCCCACGCTGTACTGCGGGTGCAAACACCACTTGCGCCACTGCATCATCACGCCGGCCGGCAGGTCGCCGACCTTGCGCAGGCTGCGCCCCGGGAAATAGCCGAAGAGCCGCGTTGCCAGCGGCACCAGCACGTACCAGAAATACAAAATCATGCGCCGCAGTTGCGGCGCGTTGTCGCGCCAGTAGCCACTGCCCGCCGCGATGCTGACCAGGCCGTTGATCTTCTCCTGGTTCTTCAGGAAGCCCGGCAGTTGCGCGCCCAGGCTGTGGCCCAACAAATACAAGGGTGCATCCGGCAAGGCCGCCTTGGCGGCATCGACGACGGCTTCATAGTCACTGGCCCAATCCAGCAGGTCGGCCTTGAAGCCGCGCAGGCCGCCCTTGGCCGTTCCCGGCAACGAATCCCCCGAGCCGCGGTAGTCAAAAGTGGTGACCCGAAAGCCCTGGCTCGACAGCCACTGCGCAAAAGACGCGTAGTAATGCTGCCGCACCCCCATGGCCCCGCCAATCACCACACTGGTGTGGGCAGCCAGGGTTGCGTCATAAACCCGCAGCGAGAGCTGCGCCGTGCCGGTATCGAGAGTCTGGATCTGCATGGATGCCTCCTGAAAGTTATCAGCAATTACCATCAACTAACCCGGTCACGGCCCCAGCCACAACGGCCTCAAGGGCGTAGCGAGCGGGATGAGATGCAAGGCGGACGGAGCGGACCCACCGGAACGTACTTCAGGTACGTGAGGATGGGGAGCACCGGACCAACGCCGCAGATCGCCCGCGCAGTAGCCAATGACTACACCCGCTCGAAGATGCCGGCTGCGCCTTGTCCCATCCCTACACACATCGTCACCATGCCGTACTTGAGCTGATGCCTGTGCAGCGCATGAATCACCGTAGCCGCCCGGATCGCACCCGTAGCCCCCAACGGATGGCCCAGCGCGATCGCGCCGCCCATGCGGTTGACCTTGGAGGCATCCAGCTTCAGCGTGTTGATGACAGCCAGCGACTGCGCGGCAAAGGCTTCGTTCAGTTCAAACCAGTCGATGTCTTCCTGCTTGAGGCCGGCGTAACGAAGGGCCGCGGGAATCGCCTCGATAGGGCCTATACCCATGATTTCAGGCGGCACGCCCTTGGCGGCATAGCTCACAAAACGTGCGAGCGGCTTGAGGCCGAACTGCTTGACCGCTTTTTCGCTGGCCAGCACCAGCGCGCCCGCGCCGTCGGAGGTCTGTGAGCTGTTGCCGGCGGTGACAGAGCCGCGCGCGGCAAACACCGTCTTGAGCTTGGCCAGCCCTTCGAGCGAGGTGTCGGGGCGCGGGCCCTCGTCCAGGCTCACGGTACGGGTCTTGGCGACCACTTCGCCGGTTTCCAGGTTGGCCGTGCGGTCGGTCACTTCGACCGGCGTGATCTCCATGCTGAACTCGCCGGCCTGCTGGGCTTTGATGGCTTTGAGGTGCGACTCGAGCGCGAACTGGTCCTGCGCCTCGCGCGAGACCTTCCACTGCTGGGCCACCTTCTCGGCCGTCAGGCCCATGCCGTAGGCGATGCCGACGTTCTCGTCGTTCATGAACATGCTGGGCGAGAGCGAGGGCGAGTTTCCCGACATGGGCACCATGCTCATGCTCTCGGTGCCGGCGGCAACCATCACGTCGGCCTCGCCCACGCGGATGCGGTCGGCCGCCATCTGGATGGCCGAGAGGCCCGAAGCGCAGAAGCGGTTGACGGTGATGCCGCCCACGCTGGTCGGCAGGCCGGCCAGCACCGCGCCTATGCGCGCCACGTTCAGGCCTTGCGGGCCCTCGGGAATCGCGCAGCCGCAAATGATGTCTTCAATCGCCTTGGGGTCCAGCGACGGCACTTGCGCAAGCGCGGCCTGCAGCGCCTTGACCAGCAGGTCGTCGGGCCGCATGTTGCGGAAATAGCCGCGGCCCGATCGCCCGATGGGCGTACGGGTGGCGGCGACGATGTAGGCTTCCTGGACTTGTTTGGCCATGATGGTTTCCTTCAATTTCTCGGTTAACTTTTCCGTGGGCCGGAGGGAATCCAGGCCCAGACAAATTCGCATTCCACCGGGTTCACACCGGCTTCATCGGTCACGGTGACCGGCACGGTGACTTCACCCTTGTCGCTGGCCAGCATGGCCGCGCGCTGAGCCTCGCTCAGCATGGCCACGGCGCGCAGGGCCCCGGTGGCGCGCTTCTTGAACGCCATCTTTAATTCCTTGGCCAGCGGGATGCAGTCGTCGCGCACGTTCATGCCCACCACCATGCCGGTGGCGGTTTCCGCCAGCAGGTTCATGGCCGAGGCATGCACGCCGCCTATGTGGTTCTGCACCCTTTTCTCGTTCCGGATGCCGATCTCGACCCGGCCCGTCGTCATCTCGACGAACTCCAGGCCGGCGGTACCGGTGAACGGAACGGCTCGGCGCAGCACCACATTGCGGAACCAGGGGCGCGCAAAGGCCGGCACTTCGGTGAGCCGTTCCAGTTGCCGCTCCAGGCGGTTGGGGGTATGGGTAGAGGTGGTCATAAAGATAAAGGGTTCGTGATTGAGAAAGCGTAGCGAGGAGCCATCAGGCTAGGCGCGGGCGCCCGAAGAAAACCGGAGCGACCTTGAAGGTCGTGAGGATTTTCTTTGGGCTGCAACGACGCATGGTGGCTCCGCAGTAGCTTTATCAATTACGAACCGGTTTGCCGGTGCTCATCATGCCCATGATGCGTTCCTGAGTTTTTGGATGCTCAAGAAGAGAGCAGAACGCCTTGCGCTCCAAGGTCATCAAATACTCTTCCGTTACCAGCGTGCCCGCATCCACGTCACCACCGCAGACCACACCCGCGATCAGCCCTGCGATGTGGAAGTCGTGGGCGCTGATAAAGCCGCCGTCACGCATGTTGACCAGCTGGCCCTTGATGGTGGCCCAGCCGTTGCGGCCGACAACGGGGAACTGGCGCTTGTGCGGTGCGCGGTAGCCCGAGTTGAACAGCGCACGCGCCTCGTTGAGCGCGACGAAGAGCAGCTCATCCTTGTTCGGCACGATCACGTCGCTGTCGAGCAAATAGCCGATCTTGCGGCTTTCAATCGCGCTGGTGCCGACCTTGGCCATCGCGGCGGCCGTGAAGCCTTCGGTCAGGAAGGGCAGGATGTCCTTGTTGGTCGACGTGCTCGCATTTTCCGCGGCACGGCGCGCGATATAGGTCAGGCCGCCGGCGCCGGGCACCAGGCCCACGCCGACTTCGACCAGGCCGATGTAGCTTTCCATCGCAGCCACGCGCTTGGCCGAGTAGACCGCCATTTCGCAGCCACCGCCCAGCGCGATACCGCGGATGGCCGACACCACGGGCACGGCCGCGTAGCGCAGCTTGAGCATCACATTCTGCAGTTCGGCCTCTGCCCCCTCGATCGCCTTGGCGCCGCCCATCATGAAGGCGGGCAGCATGGCCTGCAGGTCCGCGCCGGCCGAGAACATCTCGTCGTTGGACCAGATGACCATGCCCTTGTAGCTTTTCTCGGCCAGGTCCACGCCCATGGCCAGGCCTTCGGCCACGTCGGGGCTGATGGCGTGCATCTTGGTCTTGATGCTGGCGATTAGCACGTCGTCGTTCGCGCCGCCCAGCGTCCAGAGGCGGATGGCGTCGTCTTCATGCAAGGTGGTGCCCGCCGTTTCAAAGGCCGGCGCTTTCGAGCCCAGTACGTCCTCGGGGAAGAACTGGCGCTCGTAGACCGGCAGCTTGCGGCGTGGAATGAATTTCTTCGCGGATGCGCTCCACGAGCCCTGCTCGGTGTGCACGCCGCCGGCGTCGGCCACCGGGCCCTTGAACACCCACTCGGGCAGCGGCGCCTTGGACAGCGCCTTGCCGGCGTCAATGTCTTCCTGGATCCAGGTCGCGACCTGTTTCCAGCCGGCCTGTTGCCACAGCTCGAAGGGACCTTGCTTGGAGCCAAAGCCCCAGCGCATTGCGAAGTCGATGTCGCGCGCGGTTTCAGCGATGCTTTCCAGGTGCACGGCGGCGTAGTGGAACTGGTCGCGCAGGATGGCCCAGAGGAAGCGCGCTTCGGCGCCCTCGGCTTCGCGCAAGAGCTTCAGACGCTCGCCCGCGGGCTTCTTGAGCATGCGGCCCACGACCTCATTGGCCTTGGCGCCCGCCGGCACGTATTCCATGCTTTCCGGGTCCAGGCGCAGGATGTCGCGGCCCTGTTTTTTGTAGAAACCAGCGCCGGTCTTCTGGCCCAGGCTTTTGGATTCCAGCAGCTTGGCCAGCACGGGCGGCGTGCCGTAGATGTCGGAGAACGGGTCTTCCACCTTGCCGGGGCCGAGGTTGTCCTGCAGCGTCTTGATGACGTGGGCCATGGTGTCCAGGCCCACCACGTCGGCGGTGCGGAAGGTGCCCGAGCTCGCGCGGCCCAGCTTCTTGCCGGTCAGGTCGTCGACCACGTCGTAGCTGAGCTTGAAGGTTTCGGCTTCCTTGATGGTGGCCAGCATGCTGGCGATGCCGACGCGGTTGGCGATGAAATTGGGTGTGTCGTGGGCGCGGATCACGCCCTTGCCCAGTGCGCTGGTGACAAAAGCTTCCAGGTCGTCCAGCACCTTGGGTTCGGTGGTCGGCGTGTTGATCAGTTCGACCAGCGTCATGTAGCGCGGCGGGTTGAAAAAGTGGATGCCGCAGAAGCGCGGCTTGATGGATTCAGGCAGCGCCTCGCTGAGCTTGGTGATGGACAGGCCTGAGGTGTTGCTGGCGACGATGGCGCCTTCGGCGATGAAAGGCGCGATCTTGTGGTACAGGTCGGTCTTCCAGTCCATGCGCTCGGCGATGGCCTCGATGACGAGGTCGCATTCGCGCAGCAGCTCCATGTTTTCTTCATAGTTGGCCTGCTGGATCAGTGCCGCGTCTTCGGGCACGCCCAGCGGTGCCGGCTTGAGCTTCTTGAGGCCTTCGACCGCCTTGATGACGATGCCGTTCTTCGGGCCTTCCTTGGCCGGCAGGTCGAACAGGATGACCGGCACCTTGACGTTGGCCAGGTGGGCGGCGATCTGCGCGCCCATGACGCCGGCGCCGAGCACGGCGACTTTTTTGACTTGGAATCGTGACATGGTTAAGACCTTGTGGGAGATGACTGGTTGAAAAATTCGAGCACCGCGTTCCAGTAGCGCTGCGGCTCGTCGCGCATGCCGTGGGTGTGGTCGGCCTTGTCGAGGATCACGCGCTGGATGCGCTCGGGCCTCGAGGCGGCCTGCTGCAGCGCGTCGCCGAAATGCACCGGCGTCCAGCGGTCGCCCCGGCTGTGGATCAGCAGCACGTCCACGTCGCGCATATTGGCGAGGTGGTGGACGGGCCGCAGATGCAACTCGCCTTGCGGGCTGATGCGCCGGATCACATTGAGCACCGCATGGGCAAAAGGATAAGCCTTCCAGAAATCGGGCAGCGTGGGCGGGCAGCCTTCAGCCACCACTTTGTCGTAAGGGAAATCCGCTTCGGCGATGGCGCTCAGCGTGTTGATGGCGCCGAAAGACGCCGTCAGCGCATGCACCGGCAGGCCCGCGAACGCGGCGCGCGCCCAGAGGCCTACCGACAGTGCGTCGCCGGGAAAGTCGAAATTGGTCGAGGGGCTTTCACCGAAGCCGTTGAAATCGAAAGCCACCACATGAAAGCCCGCATCGAGCAGCGCCTGGGCATGGCCGTGGCGCAACCAGAACCCTTTGCAGGCAAAGCCCATGGGATGGGCGCACACCACCACACCGCGCGGGGCCAACGGCGTGCGTGCCACGATGGCTTCAAGCCGGCTGCTGCTGCGGCTGTCGATACGCACCCGTTCCCAGCCTTCTTGCGGCACGTCCGCCGGCCAGCGCCAGGGTTTCATGAAGCGGCCGAAAAACGGCTTCTTGAGCAGATGGTGGCCGTACCAGCGGCGTGCGGCCGGCGGGATGCTGCCACTGGCGCCAAAGGGCCGTGACCACAGACGGGAAATCGCTTCACCCATGGCTGGCCCTCATGTGCGTTGCGTTCATTGCAGACGCGTCCAGGTCTGGGTTCGGCCGAAAGGACCAAAAGAGCCGCGCACGTCCATCTTCTTGCCGCCCTCAACCGGGGTCATCTTGAGGTTGTAGCTCTTGCCGTTTTCCGGATCCAGGATCTTGCCGCCTTCCCAGACGTCGGCGTCGGGCGACTTCTTCGCGCCGCGAATGATCTCCAGGCCCAGCCGCGGCTTGTCCTTGCGGTCGTCGGTGCATTCGGTGCAGACATCGTCCGGCTTGACGCCGGGAGACAGCCGCTTTTCGACCTTGCCGTTCAACACGCCGCTGCTCTCAACGATGCGGACCTCGAATTTGGGCTCGCCGGTTTTTTCGTCGAAGCCGCGCCACAGGCCGACCGGCGTGTTCTGGGCCAGCGCCGGAATGGCCATCAAGCCCAGGGTCAATGCGAGCAGTGGGTGTTTCACGGTGTCTCCCCTTGTCCTGTTCAAAAAAATCAAGCCAGCGCTTCGTCGGTTTCCATCAGTGCCTTGCTGCCGGCGCGCGCCGTGCGCATCAGCGTAGCGGTCTCGGGAAACAGCTTGGCGAAGTAAAAGCGCGCGGTCTGCAGCTTGGCCACGTAGAACTTGTCGGTGTTGCCGGCGGCGATCTCGCGCAGTGCGGTTTGTGCCATCAGCGCCCAGAAGTAACCGAACACCAGGTGGCCGGCCACGCGCAGGTAATCAACGGCGGCGGCGCCCACTTCGTCGGGGTTCTGGAAGCCCTTGAAGCCCAGCTCGGTGGTGAACTTGGTCATCTGGTCGGCCAGGTAGGCCAGCGGGTTGATGAACTCGGCCATCTTCTCGTTGACGCCTTCCTCGGCGATCAGCGCGCCAATCACCTTGCCGAATTTTTTCAGCGTGGCGCCGTTGTTGCCCAGCACCTTGCGGCCCAGCAGGTCCAGCGACTGGATGGTGTTGGTGCCTTCGTAAATCATGTTGATGCGGTTGTCGCGCACGAACTGCTCCATGCCCCATTCCTTGATGAAGCCGTGGCCGCCGAAGACCTGCATGCAGGCGTTGGTGGCGATGTGGCCGTTGTCGGTCAGGAAAGCTTTGACGATGGGCGTGAGCAGGGCGACGATTTCGCCGGAGTCCTTGCGCACCTTCTCGTCGGGGTGGTTCAGTTCCTTGTCGAGCAGCAGCGTGCAGTAGATCGCCAGCGCACGGCCGCCTTCGGCATAGGCCTTGGCCGTCAGCAGCATCTTGCGCACATCGGGGTGCACGATGATCGGGTCGGCGGGCTTGTCCTTGGCCTTGACGCCGGACAGCGAGCGCATCTGGATGCGGTCCTTGGCATAAGCCAGCGCATTCTGGAAAGCCACTTCGGTCAGGCCCAGCGACTGGTTGCCCACGCCCAGGCGGGCGGCATTCATCATCACGAACATCGCGGCCAGGCCCTTGTTGGGCGCACCCACCATGGTGCCGACGGCGTCTTCGAGCACCATCTGCGCGGTGGCGTTGCCGTGGATGCCCATCTTGTGCTCCAGGCCGCCGCAGTAGATGCCGTTGCGCGAACCGAGGGCGCCGTCCTTGCCGATGTTGAACTTGGGCACGGCGAACAGGCTGATGCCCTTGCTGCCCTGGGGCGCATCCGGCAGGCGGGCCAGCACCAGGTGCACGATGTTGGCGGCCATGTCGTGCTCACCGGCGCTGATGAAGATCTTGTTGCCGGTCAGGCGGTAAGTCCCGTCGGGCTGCGGTTCGGCCTTGGTGCGCAAAAGGCCCAGGTCGGTGCCGCAATGCGGCTCGGTCAGGCACATGGTGCCGGTCCATTCGCCGCTGGTGAGTTTGGGCAGGTAGAGCTTTTTCTGCTCGTCGGTGCCGTGGGCATGCAGGGCCTCATAGGCGCCGTGCGACAGGCCCGGGTACATGGTCCAGGCCTGGTTGGCCGAGTTCAGCATTTCGTACAAGCACTGGTTCAGCACAAAGGGCAGGCCCTGGCCGCCGTATTCGGGGTCGCAGCTCAACGCGGCCCAGCCGCCTTCGACGTACTGCGCATAGGCTTCCTTGAAGCCCTTGGGCGGCGTGACTTCGTGCGTGGTCTTGTCGAGTTTGCAGCCCTCTTCGTCGCCGCTGATGTTCAGCGGAAAGGTCACCTCGGCGGCGAACTTGCCGGCTTCCTCGAGCACCGCGTTGATGGTGTCGACGTCGACGTCCGCGTGCTTGGGGATGGCCTTGAATTCGTCGGTGACCTTGAGCACTTCGTGCATGACGAATTGCATGTCGCGCAGGGGCGGGCTGTACTGTGGCATGGGGGTGGGTCCTTTAGCGTTAAACCGGTTTGGAAGAGGAAGCTTTGCCCGAAGCTTTTTTGGGCGAAGCGGAAGAGGTGGAAGAGTTGGAAGAGGTGAAAGGCGCGGCGGCGTCAGCGCCGTAACGCCCCAGGATGTTGGCAAAACCCGTGTTGGCGCGGTCCATGGAGCCCGGCGTCTTCAGGAAGCGGGCCTCGTAGTGCAGCGCCAGGATCAGGCCGTGGATTTCAAAGGCCATCTGGTGCTCGTCGGCGTCGGGCCGCAGGTGGCCGGCCTCCTTGGCCTGTACCACGGCGCGGTACATGGCGGCCAGCCAGGTGCGTACCGAACCCGCGAGCGCGTCGCGGACCGGGCCCGGCCTGTCGTCGAACTCGACAGCGCCGCTGATGTAAAGGCAGCCTGAGTCGATTTCAAGCGAAGTGCGCTTCATCCAGTTGTGGAACAGCGCCGCCAGGCGCGGCAGGCCGCGCGGCTGCTGCAGCGCCGGGAAGAAGACTTCTTCCTCGAAACGCACGTGGTATTCGCGGATCACCGAGATCTGCAGTTCCTCGCGCGAGCCGAAATGGGCGAACACACCGGACTTGCTCATGCGCATGACCTCGGCCAGCGCGCCTATGCTCAGGCCCTCCAGCCCGATCTGCGTCGCCAGGCCCAGGGCCGCATCCACAATGGCCGCCTTGGTCTGCTGGCCTTTTTGCTGGCTTTTGGCCACGGCGCTGCCCGCGGCAAGGACGCGGGCGGCTTTGGCGGGGAGTTCTGTGACGGGCATGGGGTGCTACAAAATAAAACGAACGGTCGTTCTATTTTGCAACACTTTGATGACCATGGGCAAGCCGGGGTTGTTGGCTGCCTGCTTATAGGGACCCAGTTCTAACCGTGGATAGGGTAAACCCACCCACGGATGGCCGCAGAGGCGCTCCTTCCCCACCAGCAGGGGCCGCGGAACCGGCTTTGCCGGGCCGCAGGCGCAGCGGCCCCCTCGGGGGGGCAGCGACCCACACGCAGTGGGGGAGCGTGGGGGCTCTATTTAAGCTTGAACGGGATCACGGTCTGGTGCTGCTCGCCCAGCCCCTCAATCCCCAGCGACATGGTGTCGCCCTTCTTCAGGAAAACCGGCGGCTTCATGCCCAGGCCAACGCCGGGAGGCGTACCGGTGGTGATGACGTCGCCGGGTTCCAGGGTCATGAACTGGCTCACGTAGCTGATGATTTTGGCAACGCTGAAGATCATGGTCTTGGTGCTGCCGTTCTGCACGCGCTTGCCGTTGACTTCCAGCCACATCGACAATTTTTGCGGATTCGGCACTTCGTCGCGCGTGACCAGCCAGGGGCCCAGGGGGCCAAAGGTGTCGCAACCCTTGCCCTTGTCCCAGGTGCCGCCGCGCTCGATCTGGAATTCGCGTTCGCTGACGTCGTTGATGGTGCAGTAGCCGGCCACGTGGTTGAGCGCTTCTTTTTGCGAAACGTAGCGAGCCTGCTTGCCGATGATCACGCCGAGCTCGACTTCCCAGTCGGTCTTGACCGAATTCTTGGGCAGCATGATGGGGTCGTTGGGGCCCTGGATGCAGCTGGTGGCTTTCATGAAGACCACGGGCTCGGCCGGAATCGGCAAACCCGATTCGGCGGCGTGGTCGGCGTAGTTCAGGCCGATGGCAATGAACTTGCGCGTGCCGGTGACCGGGCTGCCGTAGCGCGGCGAACCCTTGACCAGCGGCAGCTTGTCGGTCTTGAGCTTGCCGAGCTTGGCCAGCGCGGCGTCGCCGAGCTGCTCGGGGCCGATGTCCTTGATGACGGCGCTCAGGTCGCGCAGCTTGCCATTGGCATCGATGAGGCCGGGCTTTTCCTTGCCGGGGTTGCCATAACGAACGAGTTTCATGGTTTTTCCTTTTGATGAATCAGGTGAAGGTTAATAAGTAGAACGTCCGCCCGATAGGTCGAAGACGGCGCCGGTGGAAAAAGAGCACTCTTCGGTGCAAAGCCAGCTCACCATGGCGGCCACCTCATCGGGCGTGCCGAAGCGGCCCATGGGGATTTTGGACAGCATGAACTGTATGAACTCCGGCGTCATCTGCTCAAAAATCGGCGTCTTGACGGCGGCCGGCGTGACGCAGTTGACGCTCACGCCAGTGTCGGCGAGTTCCTTGCCCAACGATTTGGTCAGGGCGATCACCGCGGCCTTGCTGGCGCTGTAGGCGCTGGCATTCGGGTTGCCCTCCTTGCCGGCGACCGAGGCGATGTTGACGATGCGCCCGTAGTTGCGCGCGCGCATGTGCGGCACCACTTCGCGGCAGCAGAAGAACAGCCCGTTGAGGTTGACCTGCTGCACCTGCATCCACTGCTCGGGCGGATAGTCCCAGAGCTTGACGTTGGGGCCGGTGATGCCGGCCGAGTTGACCAGGGCATCAATGGCCGGGTTGTGGGCAACCGTCTGTTTGACCGCTTCCACCACGCTGGCATGGCTGCTGACATCGACGGCCACGGTGTGCACACCCGCACCCAGCGCCTCTTTGGCCTTGGCCAGCGCTTCGGGATTGATGTCCCACAAGGTGACCGTGCCGCCCGAGGCCAGCATGCGCTGCGCAACCGCAAAGCCGAGGCCCACAGCACCACCTGTCACGACGGCGTGCCGCCCCTTCAGGTCAAGCTGGTTCATATGGTGATGCCACCGTCGATGTTGTAGGCCTGGCCGGTCACAAAGGCGGCTTCATCGCTGGCCAGGAACACCACCAGCGGCGCGATTTCATGCGCCTGGGCCAGGCGCCCCAGCGGCTGGCGCGCGATAAAGGCCTTGCGCGCCTCCACCGGGTCCTCGTTGGCGTTGATGCGGTCTTGCAGCGAGGGCGTGTCGACGGTGCCGGGGCAGATCGCATTGCAGCGCACGCCGTCGGCCACAAAGTCGGCTGCGACGCTTTTGGTGAGGCCGATCACCGCGGCCTTGGTCGTGCCGTAGATAAAACGGTTGGGCAGGCCCTTGATGCTGCCGCAAACGCTGGCCATGTTGATGATGCTGCCGCGTTTTTGGGCCTGCATTTTCGGCAGCACGGCCTGGATCATCCAGAACTGCGCGCGCACATTGAGCTGGAAGGCGAATTCAAGGTCTTCGTCGGTGGCCTGCAGCGCCGTGCCGCCGTGCACAAAACCCGCGCAATTGAACAGCACGTCCAGCGCCGGCAGGCCGCCCACCAGTTTGTGGATGGCGGCCTTGTCGAGCACATTCAAGGGCAACGCGGTGATGTTGGCCACGCCCTGGTAGCTTTCCAGCAGCTTGGGGTTCAGGTCGGTGGCCCAGACCTGCGCGCCTTCGGCCGCCAGCGCCAGCGCGCTGGCGCGCCCAATGCCCTGGCCCGCCGCGGTGACCAGTGCTTTTTTTCCTTCAAGTCTCATCAGTGCTCCTACAGGGTTTTGCCGGATGTTGGCCCGGGGGTTTCATGGGATTATCAATTGGCCTGACCACTTGTCCAATTCTGGCTAACCCTTAAGCCGCTCCTCCCCTCCGCTTTTTCCACCCATGCCCCTGCAGACCGTCGAACCGCAACGCCTGTACCGCCAGATCGCCGAGCAGTTGCGCACGCTGATCTCCGCCGGCGAATGGGCCGTGGGCGCGCGCCTGCCGGCCGAGCGCGACCTGGCACGGCAGCTGGGCGTGAGCCGGCCTTCGGTGCGCGAAGCGCTGATCGCGATGGAGGTCGAGGGCTGGGTCGAGGTGCGCACCGGCTCCGGCGTCTACGTGCTGGACCGCAGCGGCGCGCCCAGCCATGCCAACAGCCGCGCCGAGCAGGTCCCGCCCGATGAATGGGGCCCGCTGGAGCTGATACGCGCCCGCCGCGTGGTCGAAGGCGAGGTCGCCGCCATGGCAGCCACCCAGGCCAAGCGCAAGCATATCGACGCCATGGACAAGGCCATCGCCAGCATGAAGCTGGATGCCGACCGCGGCGTGCTGCCGCTGAATGGCGACCGCGCCTTTCACAGCGCCATCGTCGAGTCCTGCGGCAACGTGGTGCTGATTGAAACCATACAGCGCTTCTGGGACTCGCGGCGCGGCCCGCTGTTCGAGCGCCTGGGCGGCCATTTTGAGACCGTGGACTCCTGGCGCTCGGCGATCGCGGAGCACGAAGCGATTTTTGAGGCGGTGCGCAACCACAATCCCGACGCCGCGCGCGCCGCCATGCACGAACACATGGACCAGTCGCACAAGCGCTTCAGCGTGAGCTGGCGCCGGACCACCAAACAATCAAAAGCACCCAGAAAATAAGAAGAAGCATCCCGAACCCGAGATTTCCCTCAACAGCAACTTGACCCTTACAAAAAAGAAAGCGAGACACGCATGAACTTCCTGACCCACACCAAGCGGCTGGCCGCGGCCCTGCTGCTCACCGGCCTCTGCGGCGGCGCCTGGGCCCAGCCCTATCCGAACAAGCCGATCGAAGTGATGGTGGCCTTCCAGCCCGGCGGCGGCACCGACTCTTTGGCGCGCGCCTACGCCGAGGCGGCCAAAAAATACACCACACAATCGCTGGTGGTCTACAACAAGCCGGGCGCCAGCGGCGCCATCGGCCTGGCCGACGTGGTGAATGCCAAGCCCGACGGCTACAAGATCGCCATGCTCTTCGTCGAGGTGACCATATTGCCGCACATGGGCATCACCAAGATCACGCAGGACGATTTCATCCCGATCGCCCGCCTCAACGCCGACCCGGCCGCCATCACCGTGAAAGCGGACTCGCCCTACAACACGATTGAAGACTTCCTGGCCGCCGCCAAAAAGACCGGCAGCGACGTGAAGGTCGGCAATGCCGGCAACGGCTCGATCTGGCACCTGGCCGCCGCCTCGCTGGAAGAAAAAACCGGCGCCAAATTCAACCACATCCCCTTCCAGGGCGCCGGCCCCGCCGTGCTGGCCCTGCTGGGCGGCCATGTGGACGCCGTGGGCGTGAGCCCGGCCGAAGTCGCGGTGCACGTGGCCGCCGGCAAGCTGAAGATCCTCGGCGTGATGGCCGACCAGCGCGTCAAGGGTTTCGAGAACGTGCCGACCATGAAGGAACGCAAGATAGACCTGTCCATAGGCACCTGGCGCGGCCTGGGCGTGGCCAAGGGCACGCCACCTGAAGTCGTGGAAACCATCCGGGCCTTCAGCAAGAAGGCCGCCGACGAACCCATCATGCGCGAGGTCATGGACAAGCTCAACCTGGGCTACGCCTATGCCGACGGCCCCGCCTTCAAGGCGCAGATGGTGCGCGACAACGACACCTTCAAGCAACTCGTGACCAAGCTCAACCTGAAGAACTGAGCGACGAGCCTGTTCAATGTCTAAACGAGGCCGCGCAAGTACCTTCTCGGGATGGGATGCAAGGCGCGGTGCGACGCCCATAGCCCGGCTATGGGCTAGCGCCGCAACGACGCAGACCGCCCGAGAAGGCACTTGCCCTACGGGTTGGGATGACGCAAACGCGGTCGCGTTTGCATCCCCCTTGGGGCAGCTGCACGACGCCCAGCCGGCCGGCTGGGCGGTCGGGCGATTGAGCCACCCGGTCACTTGCATGGGCATGAGCCCATGCGGCGTGCCCGGTCGGCCCACTCATCCCGATTGCATCCCAACGCGGCCTCGTTTAGACATTGAACAGGCTCTTAGACCCCGGCTTCACGGCGTGCGTGCTGGCGCGCGCGCCGGTTTTCCCTTTTCATGCCAGCAACACCCTTTGAGGAGACAACCATGAATGCATTCCACAACAAACGATTCGCCGTCAAAGCCATCGCCGCCTGCGCGCTGATGGCGGGGGCCCTGGGCTTTTCCGGCATTGCCTCGGCGCAGACCAAGCTCAAATGGGCGCACGTCTATGAAACCTCCGAGCCCTTCCACAAGTGGTCGGTCTGGGCCGGCGACGAGATCAAGAAGCGCACCAACGGCAAGTATGAGATCCAGGTGTTCCCGGCCTCCACGCTGGGCAAGGAAGCCGACATCAACCAGGGCCTGACCCTGGGCACGGTGGACATCATCCTCACGGGCGCGAGTTTTGCCGGCCGCACCTACCAGCCGCTGGCGATCGGCTATTTCCCCTTCATCTTCCGCGACGCCGAGCACCAGCTCAAGTTCGCCAACAGCGATGTGTTCAGGGAACTCGCCGCCGGCTACGACCAGAAAAGCGGCAACCACATCACCGCGCTCAATTACTACGGCGCGCGCCACGTGACCTCCAGCGCCGCGCGCCCCATCACCAAACCGGAAGACATGAAGGGCCTGAAGATCCGGGTGCCGGACGCACCGGCCTATATGGCTTTCCCCAGGGCGCTGGGCGCCAACCCGACCCCGATTGCCTTCGCCGAGGTCTACCTGGCGCTGCAAAACGGCACGGTGGACGCGCAGGAGAACCCGCTGCCCACCATCGAGGCGAAAAAATTCTATGAGGTGCAGAAGAACATCTCGCTGACCGGCCACATCGTCGACTCGCTGCTGACCGTGGTCTCGGGCCAGCTCTGGGGCAAGCTCAGCGCCGACGAGAAAAAGATCTTCAGCGACGTGATGCTGGAAGCCGCCGAAAAAACCGGCCGCGAAATCATCGCCTCGGAAGCCCGGCTGGTCGAGGAGTTCAAGAAAAAAGGCAACAACGTGATCACGGTCGACAAGAACGCCTTCCGCGCGGCGGTGCTGAAGAACACCTCGCCGGCTGACCAGGGCTACCGCCAGGCCGATTACGACCGCATCATCAACCTCAAGTAAGTAGCCGCCCGTAAAGCTACTGCGCGGCCCGATCTCGCGCCTGTGATGCTCGCCGTACCGGAGTACGACTGCGCTTCTCGACGCGACCTCGGACCGCTCGCTACGCTTTTCGGGCGACTACCGGCGCCTTGCTGAATACAAAAATGAAGGAGACACGATGACTGAAAAAATCATCAGCGACGACGGTTCATTCCACACCGAGGATGAGGCGGTGGACCTGTCTTCCACCACCGTCGAGGGCTGGCTGGCCCTGGCGTTTTTCTGGGTGCTGGGCGCCACGGTGCTGTACCAGTTCATCACGCGTTATGTTTTCAACGACTCGGCCGCGTGGACTGAGGAGATCGCGCGTTACGAGCTGATCGCCGTGGTGTTCATAGGCGCGGCCATCGGCGTGGCCAAGAACAACCACATCCAGGTGGATTTTTTCTACCGCCACATGCCGGCGAAGATGGGCCGCGTCATGTCGACCGTGACGGACGTGCTGCGCATCGCCTTTTACGGCGCGGCCGTGTTCATGACCGTGCAGATGATGGAAAAAATCGGCAACCAGACCCGCATGACCATCGTCGACCTGCCCATGAACATCGTTTACGGCCTGTGCCTGCTCGGTTTTGCCGCCATGCTGGTGCGCTCGCTGCAGGTCGCCCTGATTCATTACCGCCGCGGCTACAGCGTGCTGGAACGCCCCGAATCCACCATGGAAGACCGCTGAACGCGAAGCACCCCTCACCATCATGCTCAAAATATTTTTCCTGATCTTCATGGGCGCCGGCATCCCGGTCGCCATCGCCATGGCGGGCGCCTCGCTGGTCTACATCCTGGTCACCGGCAACCTGCCGCCGTTCGTGGTGATCCACCGCATGGTGTCGGGCATAGACAGCTTCCCGCTGCTGGCCGTGCCCTTCTTCATCCTGGCCGGCAACCTGATGAACAACGCCGGCATCACCACCCGCATCTACAACTTCGCGCTGGCGCTGGTGGGCTGGCTCAAGGGCGGCCTGGGCCACGTCAACGTGCTGGGCTCGGTGATCTTCGCCGGCATGAGCGGCACGGCGATCGCCGACGCGGCCGGCCTGGGCACCATCGAGATCAAGGCCATGAAGGAGCACGGCTACTCCTCGGAATTCGCCGTCGGCGTGACGGCGGCATCGGCCACGCTGGGCCCCATCATCCCGCCCAGCCTGCCTTTTGTGATCTACGGCATGATGGCCAACGTGTCGATTGGCGCGCTGTTCCTGGCCGGCCTGTTGCCAGGCCTGCTGATGGCCGTGCTGATGATGCTGACCGTGGCTTACTTCGCGCATAAGAACAAATGGGGCGCCGATATCAAGTTCTCGGCCAGCAAGCTGGGCAAAGCCCTGATAGAGCTCGGCGTGGTCGCGGCCTGGCCGCTGGTGCTGTGGCTGCTGATCAGCAAGGCCGGCGCACCGGCGCAGGTCACGGTGATTGCCGGGCTCATCGCCTTGTTCGTGCTCGACAAGATTTTTAAATTCGAGGCCGTGCTGCCCATCATGACGCCGGTGCTGCTGATAGGCGGCATGACGACAGGCCTTTTCACGCCCACCGAGGGCGCGATTGCGGCCTGCGTCTGGGCCATGGTACTGGGCTTCTTCTGGTACAAGGCGCTCAAATTCAAGATGTTCGTCAAGGTCTGCCTGGATACGGTTGAAACCACCTCCACCGTGCTCTTCATCGTGGCGGCCGCGTCCATCTTCGGCTGGATGCTGACGGCCACCGGCGTGACCACGGCGATCGCCGCCTGGGTGCTCGGCTTTACCCAGAGCCCCTGGGTGTTCCTCCTGCTGGCCAACCTGCTGATGCTCTTCGTCGGCTGCTTCCTGGAACCCACCGCCGCCATCACCATCCTGGTGCCCATCCTCCTGCCCATCACCGCGCAACTGGGCATAGACCCGGTGCATTTCGGCCTGGTCATGGTGCTCAACCTGATGATCGGCCTCTTGCACCCGCCCATGGGCATGGTGCTGTTTGTGCTGGCGCGCGTGGCGAACCTGTCGGTGGAACGCACCACCATCGCCATCCTGCCCTGGCTGGTGCCGCTGCTGCTAAGCCTGGGCATCATCACCTACTTCCCGAAAGCAGTACTCTGGCTACCGAAGATGTTTTATTGATTGGGGTACAACCGTCCCATAACTTCACGATGACTTCCATGACGACCACGACCCCCGCCACGCCCTTTATCCGCTTGCATCCCGCCGATGACGTCCTGATTGCCCGCGCCCAGCTGGTGGGCGGCACCCAGGTAGAAAGCATCACCGTGCGCGGCCTGATCCCCGCCGGCCACAAGATCGCCACGCGGGCGCTGGCCGCCGGCGAGCCGATACGGCGCTACAACCAGATCATCGGTTTCGCGAGCAAGCCCATCGCGCCTGGCGAGCATGTGCACACGCACAACCTGGACATGGGCCCCGACAAGGGCGACTTCGCGCGCGATTACGCCTTCGGCGCCGACGTGAAGCCGGCGCCGGCCAAACGGGAGGCGACCTTCATGGGCATCAAGCGGCCCGACGGCCGCGTGGCCACGCGCAACTACATCGGCATCCTCTCCAGCGTGAACTGCTCGGCCACGGCCGCGCGCGCGATTTCCGACCATTTTTCGCGGCAGAACAACCCGTCGGCGCTGAAAGACTTTCCCAACGTCGACGGCGTGGTGGCGCTCACGCACGGCACGGGCTGCGGCATGGACAGCGACGGCCTGGGCCTGCAGATCCTGCAGCGCACGCTGACGGGCTATGCCACGCACCCCAACTTCGCCGGCGTGCTGGTGGTGGGCCTGGGCTGCGAATCCAACCAGATCAACGCCTGGCTGGCCCACGGCAGCCTGCGCGAGGGCGAAACCCTGCGCGTCTTCAGCATCCAGGACACCGGCGGCACGGCCAAGACCGTGGCCAAGGGCATCGCCATGATCAAGGAAATGCTGCCGCAGGCCAATGCCGTCAAGCGCGAGCCCTGCAGCGCCGCCCACATCACCATAGGCCTGCAGTGCGGCGGCTCCGACGGTTATTCGGGCATCAGCGCCAACCCGGCGCTGGGCGCGGCGGTGGACTTGCTGGTGGCTCACGGCGGCACCGCCATCCTCAGCGAAACGCCGGAGATCTACGGCGCCGAGCATTTGCTCACGCGGCGCGCGGTACGCCCCGAGATCGCCGAGAAACTGATCTCGCGCATCAAATGGTGGGAGCACTACACCCAGATCAACGATGGCGAAATGAACAACAACCCTTCGCCGGGCAACAAGGCCGGCGGTTTGACCACCATCCTCGAAAAATCGCTGGGCGCAGTCGCCAAGGGCGGCACCTCCAACCTCGAGGCGGTGTACGAATACGCAGAGCCCGTGGGTGCGCACGGTTTTGTCTACATGGACACCCCCGGCTACGACCCGGTCAGTGCCACGGGCCAGGTGGCCGGCGGCGCCAACATCATCTGCTTTACCACCGGCCGCGGCTCGGCCTACGGCTGCGCGCCCTCGCCTTCGCTCAAACTCGCCACCAACTCGGCGCTGTGGAAGCGGCAGGAAGAGGACATGGACATCAACTGCGGCGAGATCATCGACGGCGGCGTGTCAGTGCAGGAGATGGGGCAACGCATTTTTGACATGGTGTTGGCCACTGCCTCGGGCGAACCCAGCAAGAGCGAAAAACACGGCTACGGCCAGAACGAGTTCGTGCCCTGGCAAGTCGGCGCCGTGATGTAAACCTCCTTCCCATCCCCGCAGCCCCATGCAAAAAAACATCCAAGCCTCAGACCTGCGGGCCCATTGCGCCCGCATCCTTGCCGCTGCCGGCAGCTCGGCGCAAGAAGCCGAAAAAGTCGCCTCCAACCTGGTGATGGCCAACCTCAGCGGCCATGACTCGCACGGCGTTGGCATGCTGCCGCGCTATGTAGATGCGGTGCTCGAGGGCGGCCTGACGCCCAACGCGCAGGTCAAGACGGTACTTGATGCCGGCGCGCTGCTGAGCCTCAACGGCCAGCGCGGCTACGGCCAGGTGGTCGGCGAGCAGGCCATGCTGCTGGGCATGGCCCGCGCGAAGGAACAAGGCAGCTGCATCCTGGCGCTGGCCGAATCGCACCACCTGGGGCGCATAGGCCATTTCGCGGAGATGGCCGTGACCCAGGGCCTGGTGTCGCTGCACTTCGTCAACGTCATGACGCGGCCGGTGGTCGCGCCCTGGGGCGGTGCCGACGGCCGCTACGGCACCAACCCCTGCTGCATCGGCATACCGCTGAAAGACAGCCCGCCCTTTGTGTTGGACTTCGCCACCAGCCGCGTGGCCCAGGGCAAGATGCGCGTCGCGCACAACCAGGGCAAGTCAGTACAGCCCGGCCTGCTGATCGACGAGCACGGCCAGCCGACCACCGACCCGGGCGTCGTGGTGGTGCCGCAGGCCAATGGTTTTTTTGGCGCGCTGATGCCTTTCGGCGAGCACAAGGGTTACGGCCTGGCTGTGGCCTGCGAGCTGCTGGGCGGCGCGCTGACCGGCGGCGGCACCTGGCACCACCCGACAGTGGGCACACGCGCCGTCTACAACAGCATGCTGACCATCCTGATTGACCCCGGCAAGCTGGGCACACAATCGGCGATGGAAACCGAGGCCCTGGCCTTTGTCGAATGGCTGCGCAAAAGCCCGCCGGCCGACGGCATACAAGCCGTGCAGATCGCCGGAGAACCCGAACGCCGCGCGCGCGTGGAGCGCGAACGGGATGGCATCGAGATCGACGCCAGCACCTGGGAAGAAATCGTCGGCGCCGCCGCCAAGGTCGGCCTGGCGAACTGAAGCCTCAGTCGAACTGCAGGCCGCCGTTCAAGTCCAGTACTTCGCCGGTGATGAAGCCGCTCAGCGGATGGGCCAGGAACAGCACGCTGTGGGCCAGCTCCTCGAGCTCGCAGAAGCGGCCCACCGGGATTTTTTGCCGCAACTCGGCCTGGCGCTCGGCGCTGACCTGTTCGGTCAGCATCTGGGTTTTTACAAAGGTGGGGGCCAGCGCGTTGCAGGTCACGCCGAAGGGCGCGTATTCACGCGCAAAGCTGAAGGTCAGGGACGTGACGCCTCCCTTGCTGGCCGCATAGGCGGGCAGCGGCGACAGGCCGCCGGTCTTTGCGCCGAAAGACGAGATGTTGACGATGCGGCCGAAGCCGCGCGCCTTCATGCCCGGGGCCACGCGCTGGCTCACGTAGAACACGCCGTCCAGGTTGATCCTCAGCGTTTTATGCCAGAGCTCGGGTGTGGTCTGCTCGCAGTTGGCGTACTGCAAAAAACCCGCGTTGTTGACGCAAACGTCGATGCGTCCGAAATGCTTTTCGATCTGATCGCAGGCCGAATGCACCTGGGCATAGTCGCTCACGTCCATGACAAAGCAGGCCAGCCGGTCGCCGTGGTGGGCCAGTTCGCTGGCCACAGCTTCCGTGCGCAGGTCGGTTGCCGCAACGCGGTAACCCGCGTCGAGCAGCGCGCGCACGGTCGCCAGGCCCATGCCGGCATTGGCGCCGGTGACGAGGGCGACCTGATCTCGGATGGGAGGATGTTGGGGGATCATGGTTGAAATGTTTCCGTGTTCAGGGTTGAGGTTTGGGCGCGTGCCCGGAGCCTGCAGGCGCTCGCCGGCCGGGTCTGAAATCGCATAAGGCCGGCCCTGCCCGTCTTCGGCCAGCAGGTAGCGCATCCAGACAGCGGTCGCGAAGGCCAGCGGCTCGACGTCGGCGCCGGCCGCCAGCCGGGTTTGCAGCGTGGGCAGCCAGCGCAAGGGAATCTTCAGCGAGCTGTCCGAGGCGATCTGGTGCACCTTGTGGTGCAGGTCCGGGTTGGCGAAACGCGCAAGCAGCGCATCGCGGTAGGCCGGCAGGCCGGGGCGCTGCAGCTGCGGCATCACGATGTCGGTCATCAGGTGATGGATGAACCAGCGGATGTCGGCGTTGGCCACGCAATCGGCCACCGTGGGCAGGCCCATGACAGCGCCCATCAGCGCAATGGCGGTGTGGCTGCCGTTGAGCATGCGCAGCTTGGCCTCTTCAAACGGCCTGACGTCCTCGACCACCTGCACGCCCGCGGCCGCCAGCGCGGCACCGTCGGCCGGGTCCACGAAGTGGCGTTCTATCACCCATTCCCAGAAGGCCTCGGTGCCCAGGGCGCAGGCGTCGTCCAGGCCGGCCACGCGGGCGGCGTCATCCCGGTGCTGCGCGGTGGCGGCGGGGACGATGCGGTCCACCATGCTATTGGGAAAGGCGCAGCTGTCCTCTATCCACTGCGCCAGCACGGTGTCCTGCGCCGCCGCGGCGTCCAGGCACAGCTGGCGCAGCTTGCCGCCGTTGCCGCTCAGGTTGTCGCAGGAGGCGATGGTCAGGCCGCTCAGGCCCGCCGCATGGCGCGCGGCCAGGCCGGCCACGAGTTGCGCCGCGAGCTCGGCGCCGTAGGCTTTTTCGGTCACGGTCAGCGTGACCCAGCGGGTGGCCGGCGCGGCGAGGGCGGCGGTGACACGGTTCGGCTCGCGCGCCGCGACACAGGTGTCCAGCACCGAGCCGACCAGCTGCCAGCGCCGCCCTTCCGCGCTCGCGATTTGCAGGGTGTAAAGCCCGTCCTGGCGGGCCAGCGCATCGGCCAGCCCGGTGCTGCGCATGGCCACGCCCAGCACCCCCCAGCGCGGGTCGCCGGCCTGCAGCAAGGCGTCGAAGACCACCGCCTGGTGGGCGCGGTGAAACGCGCCCAGGCCGAGGTGCAGCACGCCGGGTGCCAGGGCGCTTCGCGGGTAATCGGGGAGATGCAGGGAAGGTGGAACCGCCCCGTTATCCAGCACGGTTTGAGAGAGTGAGCGCATGCCTAGTGTCAGCCGATGAAAGGACTTTATTGAACAACTGGACCAACCAGTTAGCCATAGTGGTAAACCACTATTGGCCTTTATTGCCTTGAAATCCCATAATTGGTCCAACCACTTTGGAGCCACCATGGCACTTCAACTCATCCAGCCGGCCTCCCCGGACGACGCGTCCAACCCACCCCGGGCACTGTCCGACCGCTCTTACCAGCGCCTGGCCACGCAGCTGCTGGCGCTGATCGCCCAGGGCGAGTTCAAGCTCGGCGAACGGCTCCCCTCGGAGCGCGCGCTGGCCGAGCGGTTTGACGTGAGCCGTACCTCGGTGCGCGAAGCCATGATCGCGCTCGAGCTGCAGGGCGTGGTCGAGGTGCGCGGCGGCTCGGGCATTTATGTGACGCAGGTGCGCGGCAACCCTGCCTCCTCGCCTTTCATGTCGGAAACCGGCCCCGGCCCGTTTGAACTGCTGCGCGCACGCTGCCTGATCGAATCGGAAATCGCCTCGGTCGCGGCGGAAACCCGCAAGGACGGCGACCTGGACCGCATCTTCACGGCGCTCAGCGACATGCGCGAGCACATCGACAACAAGGAAGAAAACGAGGCGGCCGACCAGCTGTTCCACCTGCGCATCGCCGAATCCACCGGCAACAGCGTGCTGCTGCAGATGGTGAGCGCCATGTGGGCCCAGGCCAAGGGCCCGGTCTGGACCAAGATCGAACACCACTTCCACACGCCCGAGCTGCGCCTGGCTTCGCACGCGGACCACCAGCGCATCTTCAAGGCCTTGCTGGCGCGCGACCCCATCGCCGCCCGGGCCGCCATGCGCGCCCATCTCGAGCGCGTGATCAGCGAGTTCGCCCAAGCCTGGCGCTAGATACGGCCCCACGCTTTTAGCCCCGACAGTTCTTCCCCCCAACAACACAAAGAGAGACAAGATGAACATGCCAAAACTGAAACCCAAAGCCACCCTGGCCGGCCTGCTGTTGGGCCTGTCGGGCGCCGCGCTGCTGGCCCAGACGCCACCGCCGGCCGGCGCCAGCCCCCGCATAGACGCGATCAAAAAATCCGGCGAGCTGCGTGTGGGCGTTCTGCAGAACTCGCCCTGGCTGCTCGAGAACACCACGGGTGGCGGCCAGGCCTGGAGCGGCCCGGCCTGGACGCTGGCCAACGAATACGCGCGCCTGCTGAACGTCAAGCTGGTGCCGGTGGCGGTGTCGCATGAGACCAAGGTGCCGGTGCTGGCCGCCAACCAGGTCGACATGACCATCAGCCCACTGGGCGAAACGCCGGAGCGGCTCAAGGTGGTGGACTTCGTGATCTATTCCACCACCAGCGTCTGCATGTTCGGCCGCGCGGGCAATGACAAGCTGGCCAAGGTGAAGTCGGTGGACGACCTCAACAGCCCCGACATCACGATCGCCTACTTCACGGGCGGCGCCGAGGAGAACTGGGTCAAGGAACGCTTCCCCAAAGCCAAATTCCGCGCCGTCGCGAGTTCAGGCGCCACCGCGCCGGTGGAAGAAATCATGGCCAAACGCGCCGACGCGGCACCCATCAACCGCGTGCCCTGGGTCAACCTGAACCAGAAGGTCAAGGGCCTGACGGTGTTCCCGCATGAGAACAACTGCCAGGGCAGCAAGGAAAAAGCCTCGCCCGTGGGCCTGGCCGTCGACAAGAACCAGCAAGCCTTCATCGACTGGCTGCGCGCTGTTGAAAAAACACTGGAACCCAAGCTCGCCGCGGAAGAAAAGCGCGTGATCGAGTCACTCAAGTAAGCACCGGAAAAGCACCGGCAAACGCCACCCATTCACCCAAGAGAAAGAGACAAACCATGAACCGCATCACCTCCTCCCTGCGCCTGTGCCGGCATCTCGCGCTGGCCGCCGTCGCCACCGGCGTATCGGCCGCCGCCTTCGCCCAGACGCCGCCCGCGCCCGGCGCCAGCCCGCGCATAGACGCGATCCGCAAGGCCGGCGTGCTGCGTGTCGGCGTGGTCAACAACCCGCCCTGGCTCGCCCAGAACACCACCGGCGAAGGCGAGCCCTGGTCCGGCCCGTCGTGGCTGCTGGGCAAGGAGTTCGCCAAGCTGCTGGGCGTGAAGGTCGTGCCGGTCCCGGTCAGCCACGAAACCAAGGTGCCGGCGCTGATCGCCAACCAGATGGACATCATGATCGGCCCGCTGAACCAGAATGCCGAGCGCGCCAAGATCATCGACTTCGTGACCTTCTCCAGCACCGGCGTCTGCATGTTCGGCCGCGCCGACAACCCGAAGTTCACCAACGCCAAGACGCTGGAAGACTTCAACAAGCCCGAGATCACCATGGCCTATTTCTCGGGCGCCGGCGAGGAACCGCTGGTGCGCGAGCAGTTCTCCAAAGCCAAGCTGCGCGGCGTCGCCAACTCCGGCTCGGTCGCGCCCATCGAGGAAGTGCTGGCCGGCCGCTCGGACGTCGCGCCGCTGAACCGCATGCTCTGGCCCAACATCAACAAAAAGGTCAAGGGCCTGGCGGTTTTCCCGAAAGAAAACAACTGCCAGGACAGCAAGATCTTCGAGATCAAGACCGGCATGGGCGTGAACAAGAACGAGCAGGTCTACCTGGACTGGCTGCGTGAAGTCGAAAAACGCATGGAGCCGCAGCTGCAGGCCGAAGAAGTGCGCATGACGCAGAACCTCAAGTAAATCCGGCCCGGCCCCGTGCCGCCAGCGCGGCCCGCTGCCCTGGCAGGCGGGCCGCCCTTCCTCATTCAACCCGGACGGACCTTTCATGGACGTGGACTTTTCACCGATCATCGAGAACTGGCGTTTCTTCGCCAGCGGGCTGGGCATCACCGTGCTGCTCAGCGTGGTCAGCGCGGTGACCAGCATCCTGTCGGGGCTGGTGATCGCGCTGCTGCGTCTCTACGGCCCACGCTGGCTCAGCACCGTGCTGGTTTTTTACGTCGACACCATGCGCGCCATCCCCATCCTGGTGGTGCTGGTCTGGATCTACTTCGCCTTCCCGCTGCTGGCCGGCGTGACCTTTCCGCCCTTCTGGGCCGCGCTGGTGGGGCTGACGCTGCACATCGCGGCCTATGCCTCGGAGATCATCCGCGCCGGCATTGAATCGATACGGCCCGGGCAGACGCGCGCCGGGCTGGCGCTGGGCATGTCGCGCGCGCAGATTTTGCGCAAAATCATCCTGCCGCAGGCCACCATCCGCATGCTGCCGGCCTTCGGCTCGGTGCTGACCATGGCCATCAAGGACACGGCCATCGCCACCGTGATCGCCGTGCCCGAGCTGATGCACCGCGCCGAAACCGTGGCCGGCCAGAGCTACCGGCCGGTGGAGGTGTTCACGGCCGTCATGGTGCTGTACTTCCTGGTGCTGTTCCCGGTCACCCGCGTCGTCGACCGCATGTACCAAAAACTCGCACACCTGGGGCGCTCATGAACTTCGACTGGAACGTCATCTGGACGCACCGCGGCGCGCTGTGGGACGGCGCGCTCATGACCGTGGGCCTGACGGTGCTGACCATGCTGCTGGCCGTGCCGGGCGGCATATTGCTGGCGCTGATGCGCCTGTCGTCGAACAAGCTGCTGAGTTCGGCCTCGCTGGCTTTCGTGGAATTTTTCCGCAACCTGCCGCTGATCCTGGTGATCTACTGGGCCTTCTACGTGATGCCCATCGCCTTCGACGTGCAGTTCTCCGCGCTCACGACGGCGCTGGTCGCGCTGGTGCTCAACATCTCGGCCTACAACGCCGAGACCTTCCGCGCCGGCATCAACTCCATCCGCAAGGGGCAGATGGAAGCGGCCCTGGCCATGGGCATGTCGCGCCGACAGGCCATGTTCAAGGTGGTGATCCCGCAGGCGGCGCGCCGCATCCTGCCGGTGCTGGCGAGCACCTGGATTTCGCTGTTCAAGGACACCTCGCTGGTGTCGGTGATCGCCGTCAGCGAGCTGGCCTACACCTCGATGCAGATACGCGCCCAGACCTTCCGGGTGCTGGAGATGCTGACCGCCATGGCCGCGATCTACTGGCTGATGGGCTACCCCCAGGCAAAACTCGTGGACTGGATCCACAAAAAATACGGAGTCAAGGAATGACATCAGCTACCCCACAAGACATCACCGCGGCCCCGCGCAAAGGGGCGGACCAGCCGCCCGTGCTGGTCTATGAAAACGTGCGCAAGCTGTACGGCGATTTTGTGGCGCTCAACGGCGTCTCGCTGCAGGTCAACAAGGGCGAGGTCATGTGCCTGATCGGGCCCTCGGGCTCGGGCAAGTCGACGCTGCTGCGCTGCACCAATGCGCTCGAGACCCTGAACGGCGGGCGCGTGCTGCTGGACGGCATCCCGCTGCCGACGCGTGAAACCGAGGTGCGCAAGGTGCGCCAGCGCATGGGCATGGTGTTCCAGAGCTTTGAGCTGTTCCCGCACAAGACGGCGCTGGACAACGTGGCCATGGGCCCCATCACCGTGCTGGGCATGAGCGAGGCCGACGCACGCAAACGCGCCATGGTGCTGCTCGAGAAGGTCGGGCTGGAGTCCAAGGCCGGCAACTTCCCGGCCAATCTCTCGGGCGGCCAGCAGCAGCGCGTGGCAATTGCCCGCGCGCTGGCAATGGAGCCGGAGGTGATGCTGTTCGACGAGCCGACTTCGGCACTGGACCCGGAAACCGTGGGCGAAGTGCTCAACGTGATGAAGAAGCTGGCCCAGGAAGGCATGACCATGATCGTCGTCACGCACGAAATGAGTTTTGCCCAGCGCGTGGCGAACTGGGTGGTGGTGTTTGAAAACGGCGCCATCCTGGAAGAAGGCCCGCCCGCGCAGATCTTCGAGAACCCCACGGTCGCGCGCACGCGCGACTTCCTCGGCCATCTGGGATGGAACGGCTGAGCACCATCCCCCCTTGTCCGCATTTTTTCTTTTCTTACCCCCTGACTTTTCATGAAAATCACCAACGCCCGCGTCATCGTCTGCAGCCCCGGCCGCAACTTCGTCACCCTCAAGATTGAAACCGACGAAGGCCTGACCGGCATCGGCGACGCCACACTCAATGGGCGCGAACTCGCCGTCGTGAGCTACCTGACCGAACACGTCATCCCCTGCCTGATTGGCCGCGACGCGCACCAGATCGAGGACATCTGGCAATACCTCTACAAGGGCGCCTACTGGCGGCGCGGCCCGGTGACCATGAGCGCGATCGCCGCGGTGGACACCGCCCTCTGGGACATCAAGGCCAAGGCCGCCGGCCTGCCGCTGTACCAGCTACTGGGCGGACGCAGCCGCAACGGCGTGATGGTCTACGGCCACGCCAACGGCAGCGACATCGCCCACACGGTGGACGAGGTGCTGCGCTACAAGGAAATGGGCTACCAGGCGATACGCGCGCAGAGCGGCGTGCCGGGCCTCGAAAAAGTCTACGGTGTGGGCAAGGGCAGCATGTTTTACGAGCCGGCCGACGGCAACCTGCCCAGCGAGCACGACTGGAGCAGCGAAAAATACCTGCTGCACACGCCGAAACTGTTCGACGCGGTGCGCCAGGCCGTGGGCCCGGACATCCATCTGCTGCACGACGCGCATCACCGGTTGACGCCCATCGAAGCCGGCCGGCTCGGCAAATCGCTGGAGCCTTTTCACCTGTTCTGGCTGGAGGACGCGACGCCGGCCGAAAACCAGGAGGCTTTCCGCCTGATCCGCCAGCACACCACCACGCCGCTGGCCGTGGGCGAGATCTTCAACACGATCTGGGATTGCAAGGACCTGATCCAGAACCAGCTGATCGACTACATCCGTGCGACTGTCGTGCATGCCGGCGGCATCACGCATTTGCGGCGCATCGCCGACTTCGCCTCCATGCACCAGGTGCGCACCGGTTGCCACGGCGCGACCGATTTGTCACCGGTGTGCATGGGCGCGGCGCTGCACTTCGACACCTGGGTGCCCAACTTCGGGGTGCAGGAATACATGCGCCACACCGAGCAGACCGACGAGGTCTTCCCGCACAGCTACCGCTTCGACAAGGGTTTCATGCACTGCGGCGAGACACCAGGCCACGGCGTGGAGATCGACGAGAAGCTGGCCGCCAAATACCCGTACCAGCGCGCTTACCTGCCGGTGAACCGGCTGCAGCACGACGGCACTTTGTGGAATTGGTAGGGATTGACTTACCCCTATCGGACGCTCACTTCTTGTAGCGCCTTTTCCCCTTCCAGGGGACGGGCGCCTGCGGCCTAGCAAAGCCCGTTCCGCGGCCCCTAATAGATAAGAATCGCGGGGTTAGGCCAGGATCGTTGCGAGGCTGGCTTCCAGGTGCTCGGATGGCAAGCGCTTGAAGCCTGAGCGGGCAAAACGCTGCAGGCGGCCGACCATAAAGGCGACGATCACCGAGGCGCGGACCTGGGCGTCTACCGTGGGGGTGGCGGCGCCGCTGGCGGCTGCCGCGTCGCGCAGGCTTTGTTTGAGGCTGGATTCCAGTTTGTCGAAGAACTGGTTCATGCGTTCCTGCAGGCGCTCGTTTTCAAACACCAAGGCATCGCCGACCATGACGCGGGTCATGCCGGGATTTTTTTCGGCGAACTGCAGCACCATGACCACCAGCTTGCGGGTGCGGACCGAGTGGTCGGGTTCACGTTCGCCGATCTGGTTGATCAGGGTGAAAACGGTTTGCTCGATGAATTCGATCAGGCCTTCGAACATTTGCGCCTTGCTGGCGAAATGGCGATACAACGCGGCTTCGCTCACTTCCAGCCTGGCAGCCAGGGCCGAGGTGGTGATGCGTTCGGCGCCCGGCTGCTCCAGCATGGTCGCCAGGGCCTGCAGGATCTGGACCCGGCGCTCCCCCGGTTTGGGGCGCTTGCGCACCGCAGGCTCGGCGGATGCTGGCGTGGCCTGGGGGCTCAGTTCGGATTCAGACGCTAAGTCGGACATAGGCGATGGATGGAGAATGTTTCAAAAAACCGGAAATCGTTGCAATTGATTCTCGCACAGGGAAGTGACGGATCAGGGCTTGCGATGCCTGGGTTTTACTGCGTGAGGCGAAGCTACAACGTTCTCTTTCGTAACAGCGAGCGCTCACTGTGGCGGGCGGACTACAAACTCAGGCGGACCCGCAATCCGCGCGGGCCGGAGGCCTCGGTACCGCCGTCGCCCAACTCCAGCTGGGAATGGTGGACCCGGGCAATTTCGCTGGCGATGGCCAGACCCAGGCCGTTGCCCTCGCCCTCCGTGCCCTGGACCCGGTAAAAGCGCTGCAAGGCCCTGGCGCGTTCGTGCGGCGCGATGCCGGGGCCGTCATCCTCCACCTCCAGGAACACCCCGGAGCGCCGTTGGCCGGGGTCCAGCTTGTCGTCCGGCGGCGCGCCGGGGCCGCAGCGTATGGTGACGGTGCCGCCGGCCGGCGTGTACTTGACGGCGTTGTCCACCAGGTTGCCCAGCAGTTCGCGCAGCAGCCATTCGTAACCCGTGGCCTGGGCGGGCTGGGCCTCCAGCCCCAGGTCTATGCCCTTGCGGGCGGCGGCGTCCAGGTGCAGCGGAAGGATGGATTCGCACAAATCCTTCAGGTCCACCCGCTGCATGGGCTGGGCGGCGGCCGCCGAGGCGTCGGCGCGCGACAGCGCCAGCAGCTGGTTGGCCAGCTGCGAGGTGCGGCGGGTCGCGTTGCGCAGCTTGATGATTTTTTCGGCCGACAGCGTGACGGCGCCATCCGAACCCGCGGCTTGCGCGACCTTGGCGGCCTGCGCCCAGGCCTCGACCTGCGCCTGCAGCCCGGCCAGCGGAGTGCGCAGCTGGTGCGCGGCGTCGGCCACAAAACGGCGCTGGCCCTCGGCCTGGTCGTTCACCAGGCTGAACAGCCGGTTCAGCGCGCTGACCAGCGGCTGGACCTCGGCGGGCGTGGTCTGCGGGTCTATGGCGCTCAGGTCGCGCGGGCTGCGGCGCTCCACCGCATCCTTGAGCTCGATCAGCGGCTTGAGCGCCCGCGTGACGGCCCAGTTGAGCGCGAAGCCTGCGGCCAGCACCAGGATGAGGTTGGGCAGCAGCACCTTGATCAGCACGGAGCGCACCCACTGCTGGCGCGGGTCGGAGCCGTCGGCCAGCTGCACGATCAGCTCACCCGCAGCCGTATTGACGCGCTGGGCCGCGATACGGTAGGTGGCGCCCTTGTGTTCGATGCTGTGGAATTCGGTCTCATGTGTGGCCGGCAGGAGGTCGGGGATCCAGGCCTCGCCGGCCATGAATTCGCCCTGGGCGTCGGAAATCCGGAAGCCGGCGGAACCGGTGCGGGCCTTGAGGAAATCGTCCACCGCCGGCGCCAGCAGCAGCAGGGGCTCGCGCCCCCCGGGCGTGATGCCGGGCCCCACCACGGAATCGGCCAGCAACGGGATCAGCCGCGCCAGCTGCTGGTCTTTTTGCAGCGCGACGTTGCCGGCGGTCTGGTAATCGAAGTACACGCTGATCAGCGCAAAAATCCCCAGCGGCACCAGCAACAGCAGCAGCAGGCGGCGCTGCAGGCCGGACTTCATGGCCGGCGGCACCAGGCGGCTGTTGCCGGTTCGAGTGGCCAGGGCGGCCAGGCGGGCCTTCAGGCGGTCGGCCCAGGGACGGCCGGGGGCGTCCATGCGCCGGCGCTTACTCGGCGCCCGCGCCGGGCATGCCGGGCGCGGCTTCCGTCAGTTCCAGGCGGTAGCCAAAACCGCGAATCGAGCGCACGGCGATGCCGTGCGGCTCGAGCTTGCCGCGCAGGCGCGAGATGTAGACCTCGATGGCGTTGGGCGTGATTTCCTTGTCCCAGCCGGTCATGGCCTGCAGGAGCTTGTCCTTGCTGGCGGGCTTGGGGGCGTTGATCAACAGGTATTCCATCACCGTCCACTCGCGCGGGCCGAGCTCTATCAGCTGGCCGTTGGCGCGGGCCTCGCGGTTGGCCGTGTCGAGTTCAAGCGCGCCGAAGCTCAGGGTGGCGCTGGTGGCGGCCTGCGAGCGGCGCAGCAGCGCGCGCAGGCGCGCCAGCAATTCGGGCAGCTCGAAGGGCTTCACCATGTAGTCGTCGGCGCCCAGGTCCAGCCCTTGCACGCGGTCTTGCAGCGCGTCGCGCGCGGTCAGGATCAGCACCGGCATGGTCAGGCCGCCGCGGCGCAAGCGCCGGGTCAGCTCCAGGCCGTCGATGCGCGGCAGGCCGATGTCGATGATGGCGGCGTCAAAGGTCTCGCCCTGCAGGACTTCCTCGGCGCGTTCGGCGCTGCCGACCCAGTCGACCGCATAACCGGCGTCGCTGAGCCCCAGCTTGATGCCGCTGGCCACCATCACGTCGTCTTCAACTAAAAGAAGTCGCACCTACGCTCCCCCCCGAGGCGCCTTCGGCGCCTCCCCCTCAAGGGGGCGCCACCACTGGCCCGGCAAAGCCGGTTCCACGGTGGCTGCTTGCGAAGAGTCTGGGGATGTAGTCACGAGGTGTCTAGTGCGATCTAATCATGGTCCCGTAGGCTTGGTCGGTCAGGATTTCCAGCAGCATGGCGTGCGGCACCCGGCCGTCGATGATGTGGACCGAGTTCACGCCGCTCTTGGCCGCGTCCAGCGCGCCTTCGATCTTGGGCAGCATGCCGCCCGAAATCGTGCCATCGGCGAAGAGTTCGTCGATCTCGCGGGCGCTCAGGTCGGTGAGCAGCTCGCCGGCCTTGTTGAGCACGCCGGGCGTGTTAGTCAGCAGCACCAGCTTTTCAGCTTTCAGCACTATGGCCAGCTTGCCGGCCACCACGTCGGCGTTGATGTTGTAGCTTTCGTTTTCCTCGCCGAAGCCTATGGGGCTGATCACCGGGATGAAGGCGTCGTCCTGCAGCGCCTTGACCACGCTGGGGTCTATGCTGACGATGTCGCCGACAAAGCCGATATCGTGCTCCTTGTTCGGGTCGTCCTTGTCGACCATCTTGAGCTTTTGCGCGCGGATCAGGCCGCCGTCGCGACCGGTCAGGCCCACGGCCTTGCCGCCGGCCTGGTTGATCAGGCCGACGATGTCCTGTTGCACCTGGCCGGCCAGCACCCACTCGACGACCTCCATGGTTTCCTCGTCGGTGACGCGCATGCCCTGGATGAAGTGGCCTTTTTTGCCCAGGCGGTTCAGCGCCGCCTCGATCTGCGGGCCGCCGCCGTGCACCACCACCGGGTTCATGCCCACCAGTTTGAGCAGCACCACGTCCTCGGCGAAGTCCGCCTGCAGGGCCGGGTCCGTCATGGCGTTGCCGCCGTATTTGATGACCAGGGTCTTGCCGTGGAACTTGCGGATGTAGGGCAGCGCCTGGGCCAGGATTTCGGCCTTGTCGCGCGGGCCGACGTGGGAAAGGTCAGGATCAGTCATGGGAGTGTCGCTCATGGCCAAAGGTCTAAAAAGGGAGGATGGCGCAATTGTGCAGCATTGCCGGCACCCGGGGCGGGTCAGCGCAGGGTGGTCAGGTAGGCCGGGTCGAAGCGGCCGGGCCGGTAGCCGAAGTCGGTCGTCGCATCCTGGTGGTCGAACACCAGGTCGGCCTGCATGCGCAGCGCCATGTCAGCCGTCAGGTGCGCAAAGCGCGGATGCAGGCGCGCCAGCCGCACGGCGATGCGGAAGGCCCAGATCGGGACGGGGATGAACACCGGGCTGCGGCCCAGGGTTTCAAAGATACGCCGCACCATGTCGACATAGGCAAGCGTCTCGCCGCCGCTGAGGTTGTAGGCCTTGTTGTAGCTCGCGGGCGCGTCCAGGCTTTGCACGCAGGCCAGCGCCAGGTCGCGCGCATGCACCGGCTGGCGGCGGCCCAGGGCCTGGCCGAAGCGCGGGAAAAAGCCGAAGCGGCGTATCAGCCGCGCGATGTCGGCCACGTTGCGGTCCCCGCCGGCGCCGCCGTAAATCAGCGTGGGCCGGAAGATCGTCCAGGCCATGCCCAGGCGCCCGCATTCCGCCATCAAGTGCTCTTCGGCCGCGATGAGCTTGTTGACGACCTCCAGCTCATACGGGCTGGCCGAGGCCAGCTTGGTGAAGCGGCTGGTCGAACTGAAGGCAATCACGCGCCGCACACCGCGCGCGTGGAACTTCTCGAGCCAGCCCGGCAGCAGCCACAGGCTGGCGGTGTGGATCAGGGTGCCGGCCTCGACGGGAGGCAACTCCTGCTCAGGCTTGGCCAGATCCGTCTCGAACCAGGCCAGACCCGGCACGCGATCTTCCTGGGCCAAAGGCTGGCGCCCCAAGGCGCACACCTGGAAGCCGCGCTGCAGCAACAAGGCAAGCAGCAGCGATCCGATGGTACTCGTGCGTCCCGTCAGAAATACGGCATGCGATGCGGCGTTTGTCATGTGCGGCCCTGCCGGAAATACCGGGCGGTTTCTTTCAGCGCATCATCCACACCCACGGGGGGAATCCATCCCAGGACGCGTTGCGTTTTCGAAATGTCCACCTGCAGCGAATCACACAGCCGCTGCATGACGGCCTCCTGGCCGACCAGCCGGGCACCGCCCCTGAGCATCATGACCGGCACCGGAATAAGCCTGGCGGGCTTGCCCAACGCCACCCCTGCGCGGCGCAGCAGCCCTGAGATCGAAAGATCTTCCCCGTCGCTGGCCAGGAACACCTGGTTGGCGGCGGCGGGATGCTGCACACAAATCGCGATGAGGTCCGCCAGGTTGTCCAGTGCCAGGAAACTGCGCCGGTTGGGCAGAGCGCCCAGCGGCAAGGGCCATCCCTTGACCAGCCAATGCATCATGGATTGGAAGTTGGCCTTCACCCCCCGTCCATATACCAGCACAGGGCGGATAATCACAACTTCCAGGCCGGTCTCGGCGGCGAGCTTTAACAAGCCTTGTTCAGCTTCATACTTGGAGATGCCATAAGGATCGATGGGATGCGGCACATCGTCAGCGGAGAAAGGCTGGCCCACAGGCGTTACCTCGCCATTGACCTTGATGGAACTGATAAAAATAAAACGCCGCACCCCCGCAGCCGCGGCCTGCCGCGCCAGGTTCAAGGTCAGGGCCACATTGGTCCGGCGAAATTCAGCCAGAGGATCCGCTGCGACTTCTCGCATCAAATGGACACGCGCCGCAAGATGAACCACGCTGTCCACGCCATCCAGCGCCTCGGCCCAATCCGTATTCTCGTCAATTTCGTCCATTGACAGGAATTCGAATCCGTCGACGGAGGCAACACGCTTGTGCCGCGCAACTCCGCGCACCCGATAAGCCCTCGCTGCCAAATCAGGGCAGACAGCCGTTCCTATAAAACCGTTGGCCCCGGTCACCAGAACAGTCTTCCCCGTCCCTGCCGGCGCGGCAGGCCGGGCCGTGCCGGCTGCCACGGTTCTCTTGTCGAGCCCGGTATCAGGCCGGCTGCTGAATACGCCGCCCCACTTGCGCCAGTAAAGAAAACCAGAGCGGACGGTCACCAGCCTTGAGCCCCATGAACGATGGGTGTCCCGTGCCCATTGATGCACGACCCTGACCTTGGGGACATAGATGACGCGCGCCACCTGCAGCGCCCTGCGGCCTATATCCGCATCTTCGTAATGCAGGAAGTAGTCCGGGTCAAACCCCCTGATTTGCCGCAGCACGCTGGTTCGGAAAAACATGCAGGCACCCGTCGGGTACTCCACGTCAAAGATCGGCTTGTCATAGTCACAGTCCAGCATCTCAAATTCCGCAAGCGTCGGCTTGAACCACGATTGCAGCCATTTGGGGGAAAAGCTCCGCAGGAACATCACCAGCAAAGTGGGATGGCGCTTGCAGAGGAAGTGCCGCTCCCCGTCTTCGCCGAATACCGCCGGGGTCAACAGTCCCGTCTCGGGATTGTCTTCTAGGAAACGCAATGCTTCCCGCAGCGCGTCGGGTGCCAGAAACAAATCCGGGTTCACCACAAGGTGATAGTCCGAACGGACTTCTTCAATGACGAGGTTGTTGCCCCTTCCGTATCCCACATTACCGGGCGAGCGCAGCAGATGCACCGTCCAGTCGGGCATGGCGGCGCGGCGTGCCTCGAGCCACTGGCCAAGATGCTGGTGCAGGGCAGCGTCGCAGGAATTGTCGACAAGCGTCAGCTCCAGCGACAGGTCGCGATCATCCCTGGCCACACGCCCGGCTTCCTGCAAGGCGAACAGGGTGCGCTCCAGTGTTGCCAGATCCGGTTTGTAGAGCACCAGCGAGGCGCTTAGAGAAAGACGTGTCAATTTTTTTCCTGGGCGCTGTCTGCTTCAGTACGGAGAATGATTCTGGCGGGAACGCCAACCGCAATCGCATGGGGAGGCACGTCCTGCAATACCACGGCATTGGCACCGACTTTGGCGTGGTCCCCGATGGTGACGCGGCCAATCACTTTGGCTCCCGCGCCAAGAACCACATGGTTGCCGATGACCGGCCGCAGCGATACGGTAAAACCGTTGTCCGGCTCCGCCGTGCCCAGGGTGACGCCTTGCAGGATGGTGACATTGTCGCCAATCTTTTCGGCGCCCAGCACGGTCCCCACGGTATGCGGCAAAAACAGCCCGCCGCCTATCCTCACCTGAGGGGATGATTCGATACCGAAAATGGCGACATTGGCCATGGTGAACAGTTTGGCCACCACCCCCAGCCGCCGCTCAAAGAAAAATTCCGCCAGGCGGATCAAGACCACCGGCGCCATGCGCGGGTTGAAGCAACTCCCGACCAGCCTGAGGGTGGAAACCGGCCCGGTATGTCCGATAAATCGCTGGTAACGCTCGATGTCCGCCCGTAGATTTTTCACAACACCACCCTTTTGTAAGCAACCAGGGATGCGGCGGCCACCGCCGGCCCCACCAGCAGGCAACACCATTGCGCAATGGTCCAGTCCTGCGCGGCCCCCGCACCCGTCAACGCCAGTGCCACCAGGGGAAGGGTTGCCGCCAGCAGAAAAGGCCAGATCTGCCTGCGCCGCATCAACGGGTTTTTGTATCCCGCATATTCCACCACAAACACCAGGTAAAGAAAGTTCGGCAGCACGAATGCCCAGGCCAGCGCCGCCAGGGAAGAAAAGCCCACAAGCGCGAACTTGACGGTCGCGAGGAGGCTGAGGTTGAGCGCCAGGTCGGAGAGAAGCAATACGCGTGAATTCCGGGTGGCAAGAATCATGGTTCCATAGACCCATGAAATACTGCGGCAAAGCACCGCGACCACCAGCACGGCGAGGACCTGCCCGGACGGCTGGAACTCCGCGCTGTACAGCAGCTTGATCAGCGGAGCTTTCAAAAGGACCATGCCATAACAAACCAGCACACCACCGGCCATGACCAGGTAGGCGGTTTTGAGCATGCAGGCCTTCTGGCTTTGCGCGTCGGTGGCCCGGGTCAGCAGCGGAAGGTAAATCGCGCTGCAGGCGGTCAGGAACAGCGTGGTG
The DNA here is from genome assembly GCF_056405195.1 of Polaromonas sp. P1_H6. Lineage (NCBI taxonomy): Bacteria > Pseudomonadati > Pseudomonadota > Betaproteobacteria > Burkholderiales > Comamonadaceae > Polaromonas > Polaromonas sp. P1_H6. The sequence continues at coordinate 65,680 of NZ_JBFUCN010000019.1, read as the reverse complement.
TAGTTAAAGGTCAATGTCCACCCCGCATCGAACAGGCCGGCAAAGGCCAGCCCGCGCGCCTCGATCACCCAGGACCGGATCAACAGCAATGCCAGGGTGGTGGAAAGCGCCGCCGCAAGGTTGGACAACGCGAACCTCAGAAAGACACGGCTTTCGGCCTTGGCCAGCGGCGGCAATGCGGCGGCAAGCCGGGGCAAACGCGAGATCCCGAACAGGCCCGCGAGACAGGTGATACCGAAGCACACCACAAAAGACATGGACAGCACAAAGGGATCGGGCGGCAAGCGCCACCACCATGCAAGCGCCAGCAGCATCACGAGTGCCGCGGGCCCGGCTATCTGCGCCAGGGCAAGATAGGGATAGGAGCGATAGCCATTGAGCACCGCCAGCGCATAGGTCCCGGCCACATTGAGCAGCACGGCCAGCGCGAGCCAGCGCACCGTGGCCACGAGCGCGGGCGTACTGGACGACAGGAAAAACTGGGTCAGCGCAGGCGCGGCGGCGAGTATTGCCAGCACCACCATGACGCCGGACACACCGACAAGGCGGGCCGCCGTCGCGCGGAATTGCCTGCGGGCCGCTTCTTCCGAACGCTCAGACAAGCCCTGGACGACGGAATTCGTGCCGCCAAACGTCGCCCCCACCGTGGCAGCCTGCGCCATCTGCCTGAGCTGCGAGAAAAGCCCGACACCTTCCGGCCCCATCCACAGCGCAACGGCCTTGAAGCTGAGCAGCCACAAAAAGGCCGAGCCGAACACGCCCGCCGTGCTGATCAGGATTCCGCCCCTGAGGCTTTGAGAGGGCGTGCTCATGGGCGCGCCGGCGTCAGCCGCCACGCTGCGGTGCCGAATGCGAACGCAGGCGCGTCAGCAATAGGCCCCAAATAAAGAACGCAAAAATTCCCGGGTAGGGCTGCCGCAAGGTCACCTTGAAATTGCTGTCCACCAGCACCATGAACGCCACCAATGCAGCAAGCCACCAGGTTTGCCCAGGCAGCGTTTTTCGGGAGCGGTAAAGCAGGCAAGCGGTGAACACCATCAGTGCCAGCAGCGGTACCAGCGGCACCAGGCCGAAGCTGTAGACAAAATCCAGGTACCAGTTGTGGGCGCTGGTTTTGACTTCGCGCGGCAGCGGCTCCGTATGCCCCAGCAGCATGGTGTGATTACTCTCGCTGATCCCGTCGCGAAAAAGCTTCCAGTCACCCAGGCGCTGTTCCAGATTGACGGGCATTTTCCCGTCGGCCAATGTCTGGAATTTCCCCAAGTACTGCCCATTGTCATCAATGATGCTGGTGTTTTTCTTCGCGATGCCGTAGTAGAGGCCAATTACCAATCCGGCAGCCACGATACCCGCGCCAAACAGGATGAAGCCAATCAGCCGCCCCGTCTTCAGTTGCCACATCTTCCGGACAAAAAACACGATGACAAACGCGCTGTAAAGCCCGATGGCCAGGAAGGATGCGCTGGCAATGGCATAGATACCCATGACCGCTGTCAGGAAGCGCAATGCCACCCGGTACTCGTCCCACAAATGCACCATGACGAAACAGAACGCCGCCACAAAAATGACGGGTACAAACTGGAAGTGCTGGTAAATGCTGAACAGGTAGAGGTTGTGCGTCAAGGTCAGGGTCTTCTGCCACCAGCCCGCGAGGATCTGCACTGGCACAAGCAATAACAGAACCCACATGAAGGCCCTCGGCACAATGCTCCCCTTGTCGGTCACCAATTGCCCGAGAACCAGCCCCATCGTCGGCAGCAGGAATTGCAGTGCGATCAGCACCTTTCTCTGTTGCATCGGCTGATCGACCCCGGCAAACAGCAGGGACACCAGCATCAGTGCGGAAAACGATCCGATGAACATGGCTGCCGGCAAGGCTTGCTTGTAATTCCTCGCAAGGGCGAGTATTCCGATCAAGCTGGCGATGATTGATATCGGCAAAGGCAACTTGTTGATCAGACCACCCGAGTCCGTAATGACTTCCGGGTTGTAGTAAATGCCGCCGGAGAGCTGGAAAAACAGCGGAAACAGCAGGGCAATGGCAATAAGCCAGAGAGTCAAGGGATTGTTTCTGGATGGCATGGTTTTTTTGGGATCAACGGCCCTGAACAATTCGCGCGCGCGGGCCATCGCGAACCCAGGAATCCTGCAGCTTATTTTTTCCAGACGGTCCGGTTGATGTAGTCCACATAGCTGAGCACCACGCGCGTCACCTGCTTGGAAACAGGCCCGGTCTGGTAGTCGTCCACCACCCGCATACGGGGACCCGCGTCCGCATGCTGCGACATGACGACCTGGATCGCCTCAAGCACGCGCTCTTTCCTGAGGCCGCTCATGACCAGCGTTCCCACATCCATGCCTTCGGGGCGCTCGTGCGCGTCGCGTATGGTGACCGCCGGCAGGTTCAGCAGGGAAGCCTCTTCCGTGATCGTGCCGCTGTCGGAGATCACGCAGGCCGCGCCCATCTGCAGCTTGATGTAGTCGAAAAAACCGAAGGCCTTGGAAAATTGGATCAGGGGATCAAAACTCGCGCCTTCCAGCAGGTCCAGCCGCTTGCGGGTGCGCGGATGGGTGGAAACGATGACCGGCATCTTGTATTTTCCGGCCAGCGCATTGAGCGTATCCACCAGGTCCCGCAGGTTTGCCGGTGTATCCACGTTTTCTTCGCGGTGCGCACTGACGACGAAGAACTCCCGCGCCTTCAGGCCCAGCCGGTCCAGCACGTCCGACTTCTCGATCTGCGGCATGTAGTGCGCCAGCACCTCGCACATGTGCGAGCCGGTCTTGATGATGGTTTCGGGGCGTATGCCTTCGGCGATCAGGTACCGGCGGGCATGCTCGGTCAGAACCATGTTGATGTCGCTCAAATGGTCGAGCACCTTGCGGTTGAGTTCTTCCGGGACACGCTGGTCGAAACAGCGGTTGCCGGCTTCCATGTGGAAAACGGGCACCTTGCGGCGCTTGGCGGCAATGACGGCCAGGCAGGTATTGGTGTCGCCGTAAAGCAGGATCGCATCGGGCTTCTCAAGCACCAGAACGTCGTCGGCCTTTTCAATGACAGAGGCGATGGTCTTGGCGGCCGTCTCGCCCGCCACTTCCAGGAAGTGGTCGGGCTTGCGGATTCCGAGGTCATCGAAAAATACCTGATTCAGCTCATAGTCGTAGTTCTGGCCGGAGTGCACCAGCACGTGCTTGACCTGCGCATCCAGTTCTGCGATCACCCGGCTCATCTTGATGAGCTCAGGCCGCGTGCCCACCAGCGTCATCACCTTAAGCATGGAGCGCCTCACGCACTTCCGCGAGTTTCATCAACGTGGCCTTGACGCCGTCGATGTCCAATCGCTCAGTGTTGTGCGAGGTGTAATCGTCCAGCTCGGAAATGTGCGCCTCGCCCTCGACGAAATACTTGTCGTAATTGAGGTCGCGGTTGTCCGCGGGAATCCGGTAATAGCGCCCCATATCCTCGGCCTTCGCCATTTCTTCGCGCGAAATCAGCGACTCGTAGAGTTTCTCGCCGTGCCGCGTGCCGATGATCTTCACCGGTTTGTTGTCGCCGAACAGCTGCTGCAGGGCCGCCGCAAGGTCGGCCACCGTGGAGGCCGGGGCCTTCTGTACAAACAGGTCGCCCTGCTGGGCATGTTCAAACGCATGCAGCACCAGGTCGACCGAGTCCTCCAGGGACATCAGGAAGCGTGTCATGTTGGGATCGGTGACGGTCAGTGCCTTGCCCGCCTTGATCTGGTTGATGAACAGCGGGATCACCGATCCGCGGGACGCCATCACATTGCCGTAGCGCGTTGAACACACCACGGGACCCGAAGCCGAAATGGTGCGCGATTTGGCCACGGTGAGTTTTTCGGCCATGGCTTTGGAGATGCCCATGGCATTGATCGGGTAGACCGCCTTGTCCGTGCTTAACACCACGACGCGTTTGCAGTTATTGGCAATGGCCGCGTTGAGCACGTTTTCGGTGCCCAGCACGTTGGTTTTCACCGCTTCCATCGGGTAGAACTCGCATGACGGCACCTGCTTGAGCGCCGCCGCGTGGAACACATAGTCCACGCCCCTCAAGGCGTCGTTCACGCTCTGGTATTCGCGGACGTCGCCGATGTAGAACTTGACTTTGTCGTTGTTCAGCGCAATCCGCATATCTTCCTGCTTCTTCTCATCGCGGCTGAAGATCCGGATTTCGGAGAAATCGGAGTCAAGAAACCGCTGAAGCACGGCGTTGCCGAAAGAGCCCGTCCCGCCGGTAATCAGAAGTACTTTATTTTTGAACATGGAAAACTTTCAATATTATTTTTCCGACGCATGCATCACGCGCACCATGCTTTCCCACGAAGGCGCCCGGTAACCCGTCGCCTGGCGGAAGCGCGATGAATCGAGAGACCGGTCTATCACCAGCGCGTCGTCCGGCAGCACATCGATGGCCTTCCCATACTGCGCGGCCACCAGTTTCAGGAGGTCGAATTTGCTGATGGGCGCGGACGACACATGGTAAAGGCCATGCAGCGAAACATCGGGTAACACGACGTCGCGCATGACCCGCGCCAGCTCGATGGCGGTCATGCCTGAAAAAATGCTGCGCCTGAAACCATGAACCGAACCCTGCTGGGCCAGAAACCAGTCCACCAGTGCGCGGCTGGAATTGAGCTCACGCCCGATGATGGAGGTTCTCAGGGTCACCGCATGCGCGGCGTCGCGCAGCTCGCCGATGTATTTGGATTTTCCGTACAAGTCCTCGGCATCGGATGGGTCGTCCTCCGTGTACATGCCCTTGCGGCCGGAAAATACGCAATCCGTGCTGACGTGCACCAGCCGGACCTTGCCGGGCTCGCACAAGGACGCCAGGCGATGGGGCAGCATCGCGTTGATGGGCAGCACCACCAGGGGGTCTTCCACGTGCTCCTTCTGCTTGATCAGGCCAATACAATTGATGACCGCGTCCGGGCGCACGCGCTCGAAAGCCGCGCGGAGGGCCGCCTCATCAAGAACGTCCACACCGGTCAGGATCCGGCGCTGCTGGGCGGGCGAAAAATAGGACAGGAGGGCTTCGTTACGCACAAGGCCCCAGACTTCGTGGGGCGCGTGTCCATCAAACTCCCGAAACACCGCACTGCCCAGCATGCCGCTTGCGCCGAGTACCAGTACACGCATCTGTCATCACCCTTTCAAGCCAGAGCGGCGCGCCTGCAGTATGTCCACAAGCCGTCCAATCTGGCGATTCATATCAAAATTTCCATCGAACCAAGCCCGCCCCCTTTGCCCCATGGCTTCCCTCGCGGCAAGCGGCAAAGCATGCATGCGGCGTATGCAGGTGGCCAGGGCCTGCGCATCTTCAGGTGCGCACACCATGCCGGCCCCGGCATCTTCCACCACCTTGCCGCTCTCACCCTGCAAGGCCGCGACAATCGGGCGCCCCGCGGCAAGATAGGCCTGTATTTTGCTCGGCACGGTATGGGCGAGCACCCCGCCGCCCTTCAGCGTCACCAGCAGGGCCGAGGCCTGGCGGAACAGTTCCGGCATGGATTCAGCCGGAAAACGCCCGGGCAAGTCCAGATTATCCAGCTTTAAAAGGGTTTTTTGGCCCTGGACCCACTCCAGCATGCTGCCGCTGCCTACCAGCACCAGGCTAATCTGGGGCTCATCCCGCAACAATACGGCGGCCTGTACCACGGTTTCGAGCGCCTGCGCCTTTCCCAGGTTGCCGGCAAAGACCACGCAAAATTTCTGAGCCAAACGGCTGGAGAGTTCCAGCGGCAGCGGGTCCGGCGCCCCTGCCGGCACGTCGGGATCCACGGAGTTCGGGAAATAAACGAATTTTTCGGGGTCGGCGTAAGTGGCTGTGGGCTCCTGAAAAGCCCTTGATTGAAGCAGCAGCGTGTCGCTGCGGGCATAAATCCAGCGCACCAGCCCGCCAACAGCCTTTAGCACCGAGGTATTCCGGATAAAACCGGTCGCCGACAGGCTCTCGGGCCACATGTCCTGCACCCATACGGCGAGATGGGCCCGTTTCAGCCATTTCAGCAGGATCGCGGGGATCACCTGGGTGATCGGCGAAGGGGCAAACACAAGGATGGCGTCAAAGGAGCGCGATCGCAACAGCCAAGGGAAACACAACAGGCCGGAGCCCACAAAAGACAGGTAATTCAGCGTCAGATTGATGCCGCCGCCCCGCCTCCTGGGCCAAATCGGCGCGCGCACCACATCCACTTTGTCCAGGAAGCGCTCTCGCGCCACGCCGCCGGCCCGGTAACCCGGGAATACCTGGCCATCCGGATAGTTGGGTTTGCCCGTGGCCACCACCACCTCATGTCCACGCTCCGCCAGCTTGCGGACGAAATCGCTGATGATGAAGTTTTCAGGCCAGAAATACTGGCTGACGATCAGTATTCTCAACGCTTCGCCGTTTCAAGGATGTTCCGCAGGAAGGCCTCCGGCGTCTGAAGAGGCGTAGTGAGGTCGGAGACGGCCAGGAAGCGTTTCACCGCGCGCGCGATCGACACCGCAGATGTCGGGTCGAAGGTCTGCTGCGGCGTGGCCACATCACGCACGTAATCGAGCTCGGCGGCCACGATAGGCAGATCCCGCTGTTTCGCCTCGATCAATGGCAGCCCGAAAGACTCCAGCAGCGACGGGTAGATCAGGGCACGCGCGCCGACGTAAAGATTATCTGTGTCAGAGAGTGGCACGGCACCGATATTCGATATCTGCAAGCCGTGTCGGGTCGACAAATCGCGCAGTTCCCGGCACAGTCTGGGGAACGCGACGTCATCCACAGTCAGGCGCAATGTCGGGAAGAGGCCTTCCTCCGCCAGCAGGCGCCAGGCCTCCAGCAGGCGCCCGTGGTTCTTGTGCGCTTCGCCGGAAGCGACGTACACGAAATCCGCAGGCGGCTGAGAAACCGGCATGGCCAAGACATCGGATGGGACTTTCTCTGCGCCGAACGGAATCACCTCGACAGGCACTCGGCCACGTGTCTTCTGCTCCAGGAGTCGCTTCATGGAGGCCGTCTGCACAACATAAAGATCGGCATTGGCAAGTTTGCTTTTGAACCATAGCCGCTCCAACTGCAGCCTGAGCCGGGTGGTAAACGACAGCCGACCCAGACCGACGGCTTCGACCAGATAGCGGTTCTGCACAAATACAACCACGGGACAGCGCAGCGCGAAAAGCGGGGGCAAATTGCCGAAGCACAGCACGACGTCCTCCGCGCGTGCATTCGATCGGAGCCATTTCTCGGCGAGGAACCTGCCGGCGACAGTTGGCGGGACTCTACGGACTTCGATGCCGGCAGCCATGCCCGATGGCAGCACCATGCGCCGATCCACCTGTGCAACGGTATTCAACGGAGGCCGGACAGCGCTCAACAACGCGGACAGGAGCGTTTTCCCGCCGCCGCCATGGATATTGGGGCCATGAATGATCAGGCGATTAGCCATCTGCGTTCACGCTTCCTGCGACCGCGCACGCAGCCACGCATCACCTGCGATATGCGGATGCGGTGCTTCAGCAACGTGACGGTCGTCGATGTTCATAGCATGTCCGCGCTGGCCGCTCGATGGCGGCAGGCGTCAGGCGCGTATTTACTTTCCAGCGTGCCCTTGTTGGCCATGACGTAGGGGTTACGTGAACGTGTAAGGGACGATGTGCAGACCCAAATGATTTTCCGCGATGAGACAGCGCCCGCCTTTGCCGCCTCGGCGAGCGGCAACAGCCCCGCGCCCGCTTCAATCATGGGGATGAACTTCAGGCTTTTCCCTCCGCCACCGATCTCTGCAAAGGTCAATGTAATTATTCCTGTTGGTGCGGCGATCTCGATTGCCAGCTGGTTCTTGAGCACCATCGGCACCCATGTTGCATCGAATGCGACTCCCTTGAGGGCATTGCTATCCACCAGCGCCTGTACATTGGCTGCCAATGGCAACGCGGCGGCCACTTGCTGGCGTATCCGGCGGCTTTCGAACGCCGCTGGAAGGTGGGAGATAACCAGCACCACCAGCGACAGCAGAGCCGCCACATCCAACAGGGACCGTGATTTTAGGTCAGGAAATTTCAATTTTAAGGAAACCCATGGCCATGAACAATGATGTTTGAGACAAGACCGAACGCTTTGTAAGCGAGATATACATGAGTTGCCAGGACGCCGGCGTTTAGCCCGCCATTCACCCTGAGTCCGTAATACAGGAAGATGAAGTAGCCGAGCATGTTCAGGCGCGAGCCGCCCAGGATCGCGATGCCGATCATCACGGGCAGGAAGCTCAGCATCGGCCCGATCAGCCTTTTCGCATAAAAACACGAGAATCCAAACAGAATCAGGACGGGTACCAGCGAGGTGAAGCTGAATGCCTCGCGCGTAGCAATATAGGTATTTAGTTTCCAGAGCAGGTAGTTGGACTTGAATACGAGGGCCACTGCAATCAGCCCAACGGGCAATGCGAGCTTAAGCCAGGTACTCCGATGCAATTCACCCTTCTCGACCTTTGCAAAAAAGCCGGACAACCAGACCCCCAGCCATAGGAGGAACATCGAGAAATGGGACCAGATCGACATGAACGAAAACACGAACATGCGGACGGGCTTTCCGGTGCTCAGCAGCGCCAGAACCAGCAACAGAAATCCAAACTTGAGACGCTCGGCGGCAAAATAGAGAACCAAGACATAGAAGTTCGTGGCCACGATTGCGGCGGCAATCCGGATATCGGCACCCCAGGCCAGAAACAGCCGCGTTGAATATGCCGCCAGGATGCCGTTGCATACCGACATCAGGAGATTTTTGTCGATTTCGAGAGTGCTACCCAATAGGGAAACCAGGTAGTGCACCCCCTCCGCGCCGGATATTCTCGACTGATATGCTAGCTGGCCGGCCTCCCAACTCATCCCAGGCAAAATACTGTAAGCGCTGTGATAATTGGCCTGGTCCGCTTCAGTATAAAAACCGGAGAGGGCTAGGCTTCCGCAGAAGACCAGGAAACCCAGCAGTAAACACACGAACTCCTGGCTTTCGCAGTCCGATCGGGATGCATTATTCATGGCAGGGCGTTGCTCACTTGAGCATTATCATCTTCTTGACGAGCGAAGCCGGCAGGAGCCGCTTTATCGTCGACCTGAACACCGAACTGATGACGCGTCCCCAAAAGTAAAGGCGGATCAATGGGCGCGTCCGCCCCTTGCACACGGCATCCCGGGACGCCAATATCGTCCTGACGCGGTTGCCTTCGGACAAGCCGCCGGTCAGTACGCTCGAGACAATTTGCTCGGTCTTCAGGAAACCGGCACCCGCAAGGTAAGCATGGTAAAAAAACTCCAGGTCGGCAGCAATTCGGTTCGCGATATTGAACGAATGTTCACGGTGGTAGCCGGCCTCGACAAACGCCGACTGATGCGAGAACTGCATGCCCTGCCAGAGCCTGGCCGGCGTTCCGGGTTGCTCGATCCGCTTGAAATCCGGATACCTGATTTCCACACCACCATAGATCACCGTATTGCCTCCAGTCGGGACAGAAAAAATTTTCGTCAACGTATCCGAAGAATGAAACTGGTCACCGGCATTCATGAAATTGATCCATGCACCCGTTGCCAGCCGCAGCCCCTTGTTCATGGCGTCGTAGATGCCCTCGTCCTTCTCGCTGCGCCAGCAGGAAATTCTGTCCGCATACTTCCTGACTATTTCCAGGGTGCCGTCGGTGGAGCCACCGTCGATGACGATATATTCGAGGTGCGGATAGTCCTGGCCCAGCACGCTGCGAATGGTGGCTTCGAGATGCATCTCCCCGTTGAAGACGACGGTCACCACCGAAACCTTGGGTGGCCCATCGGTCGCGCCCGCAACGTCGTGCCCTACCGACGTCACCGCGAGGCCTCCCGCCGCAACAGCCGTAACAGTCCGACTGCGGCCCAGCCCAGCCCGACTGCGAACCAGAGGGTCAATAACCGGCATACGAGTGTCAATAAAAGCGCATCGGATATCCCAAACCCGTAGCCAACCAGCAGTGCCACCAGCAAGGCCTCGGTGGTGCCCAGTCCGCCCGGCAGAAACGAAATCGCACCGACGACGATGGCGGCAGCATATATTCCGATCGAATCGCCGAAACCGATGGAAGTTTGCGGGACTATCTGTGCCAAAACAAAAAGCGTCGTGCATTCCGCACCCCAGGCCAGAAAGCCCAGCAGCAAACCACCGGCCAGTCGGCGCAATGTCAGGAGCTGCTTCGCCGACAACGTCGCATTCACGATTGCATCACCGATAGCGTCCAGGCGCGGTTTGCGAACGAAGGGAATCCGAAATATCCTGCGCAGCTGCTGCGCATCGAGCACCGCGATTGCGAGGACAACCACCGGCACGCACAGTCCGGCTATCGCCAGCATGGTGCCGTAACCCTTGGCCTGGAAACCGAGGAACACTAGCGCGAGACATACAAAAACACCGAGGTCGGCGAGGCGCTCGACAAAGAATGCCGCCGCCACGGCGCTCAATGGAATTCCGTAACGGCCGTAGTAGGTCACCTTCATCAACTCACCAACCTTGCCGGGGGCAAGCGTGTATGCGAACCCGGCAATATAGGTCAGTACACCGAAAAACGGTGGAAAGTCGTAACCCAGCTGCTGCAGGTACATGCGCCAACGCACTGCCCGTATGACATAGCTGGTGAACGCAAGCGCGATCACGCAGGCATACACGCCGTAGGCCTGGGGCAACGCCCGGAGATCAACCTTCCTCAGGTCCCCCTGGAACGCGAGGAAACATGCCAGGAAAAAAGCTGCAATCGCCGCGTGTGGGAGGTACGCAACCCAACGCGACACCGGTTTTTTCATCGTTGCCACGGCCGTCGCAAGCGCAGCTGCCTCATTCGAAATTTACCCGCTCAAGCTCGACGACCAATGGCCGCTTCAATGTCTGGGTGTGGATGTTGCCCACGTACTCGCCGAGGAATCCGATGACCATCAGTTGGATAGACCCGAAGAAGAACATGCCGATGACGAGCGGGGCAATCCCCAAGCTCATTTCGTCCCAGTGCAGGATCTTGACGACAACATACATCACCGCGATCAGCAGGCTCAGGAGCGATGCCATGAAGCCAAAGATGGTGCATATCCGTAGCGGCAGCTTGGAATGCGTGGTGATGCCAAGCATGCCGATGTCATACAAGGTGTAGAAATTATTCTTGGTGATCCCACGCGACCGCACCGGCTGGTCGTAGGGATACAGGTACTTGGAGAAACCGACTTCGCAGATCAGTCCGCGCCAGTAGGGATAGGCATCGTCGATCGAGCGGATCGCGTCAATCACGCGCCGGTCGTACAGCCCGAACCCCGTGAAGTTCTTGACCAGCTGCACTTCCGACAGCTTGGTGACGAGCGCATAGTACGTCTTCCGCACAAGGAAGAACACCGGCGATTCGGCACTCGTCTTCTTGATGCCCAGCACCATCTTGTATTCACCCTTTTCCCATATGCGCACGAACTCGGCAATCAGTTCAGGCGGATCCTGGAGATCGGAGACCAGCGAAAAGACGGCGTCGCCCCTGGCTTGCTTCATGGCGTAGACGGGTGAACGGATATGGCCGAAATTTCGTGAATTGACGATCAACTTGATGCGCTTGTCCACCGCGCAGAGCCGCTTTACGATGGCCGCAGTCTGGTCGCTCGAGGCGTTGTCGATCACGATATGCTCGTAGTCGTACTCGGGAAGCTGAGCCTCGAAGACCGTCCTCACCCGCGAGATCAGCTCTTCGATATTGCCCTCTTCATTGAAGGCAGGGGTAACAATACTGATGAGTTTTTTCATGTCGCACGTCCGTAGAGGATTTTTTCGGACTCTCCGAGTATGCAATCCATCGAACCGAAAGCGGGACGATATCCGTATTCCTCGGCAGCCCGGCTTTCCGAGTAATAGTTGACTTTTCCGCCGCGCCCGGAAGCCGGCGTGTCCGCGGCTATGTTGTACTGCAACCCGAAACGCTCCTGCAAGGCCGCGAGCAGGGAAAGCTTGTCTACTGGCGCCCGACTGTAGCAATCGATGGCCCCATTGCCCGGCGGCGCTTTCAGCACCGCCTTGACCAGTTGCATGAAATCGACCGGATGAAGGTAGTCGCGCATCATGTTGCCGGCCGACACCGTCAACGGCGTACCGCTTTCGATCGCACGTATCGCATCCGCCATCAGATAGCTCGCCGACATATCCTGAGTATGGCTGAAGTAGCTAAAGACGCGCAGGTCGATTATCGCGTCATCCGGCCTGGCGCGATGGCGGCATTCGGCGTAGAGCTTGGCCACGCCGTACCAGTCACCGGGGCACAGGCGATTGATGGCCACCTGGGCAGGTTCCGTCCCCGTGACCGGGTCTACGAAGTTGCCGCCATAGACGGCACCGCTGCTCAGGAAGATATACCTGCACGCCGGATGTTGCCTCAGATAGTCCAGCGCCATATCGTCGTGGGTCTGCGTTACATCGAGAATGGATGGGCCGAGCGCCAGCGCCTTGCCCGGATCTCCGACACCCACGAAGTTAATGATGGCATCGAAGGCCTGGTCGCCGGGGAACGCATCCAGCGATGCGTTGGCGGCCGGGGCGGGAAGACTGCGGGGTGCCAGCCACGCCTGGACGGCATCCGGCCTTCGCGCGTAGAGGAAGAGCTCATCCCCTCCGGCTTCGAGCATGAGAGCGGCCAGATCTCGTGCGACCTCGCTGGTTGCGCCCAGGATGGCAATGCGCATCAGCCGGCCTGCCCAAGGAAGGCTGCCATACGCAACTCAATTGCCGCCTGGTCGAGCCCATGCTCGCGCAGAAGGTATTCGTAGCTGCCGCAATGGTGAGAAAAACGATCCGACGTCCCGATTCGCAGTATCCGGACGGGCGCGAACTCGCCGGCGATTTCCGCGATGGCCGCGCCCAGGCCACCCAGGACCGAATGCTCTTCCAGAACGACTACCGCACGATGCCGGCGGCAGATATCGGCGACCTGCTGCGAATCGATGGGCTTGATGCTGGGCACGCTCCAGACCGAGGCGCCGGGAAAACGATCCGCGGCGATTCTTTTCGCGGTGCTGACCATGGAGCCGGTGGCAATCAATGCCACCTCGGCGAGCGGACCGCCTGCGACGACAGGAAAGACGCTGCCCACGTCCATGCCCGGCGCCGCCGTATGCACGTCGCCGCGATCGGACTTGCCCAGGCGTAGATAAACCGGCGATTTCGCGGCGTGAGCCCATCGCATGCAGACCGGCACTTCAAATCGGTCGGCCGGTGAAAAAATCGAGAGATTCGGGATGGATCTCGTGCACGCGATGTCTTCGGTCGCCTGGTGGCTGGTCCCCAGATGGCTGTAGACGAAACCGGCACCGTCGCCGATAAACACCATGGGGAGATTGTCATGCGCCACATCAAGCTTGATCTGCTCGACAACGCGTATCGGAATGAAGGCGCTCAGGCCGTACACAAAGGGATGAAAGCCACTGCGCGCCAGCCCTGCGGCGACGCCGACCATATTCTGTTCGGCGATTCCTGCATTGATATACTGCTGCGGGCACGCCTTGCGAAAGCTGTCGAACAAGGCATAGCCATGATCACCGGTAAGCAGCAGTATGCGCGGGTCGGCCTTGGCCAGGCTGACCAGTGTTTCGCTGAAAGCCGTCCTCATGATTCGCCCCGCGCCACTTCTTCGACGGCCAGGGCATAGGTCCCGGCGTCGAGCCGCGTGTAATGCCAGATATTGTTGTTTTCCATGAAGCTGACGCCCTTGCCCTTCACCGTCCGGGCTACAAGCGCCTTGGGCCGGTGCGACGGATCCAACCAAAGCTGCCGGATCGCCGCGTCAATCGCCGCTTCGTCATGACCATCGACCTCAAGCGCATCGAAACCGAAGCTCAGGAACTTGTCCTTGACGGAGCCCAGGCGAATCACATCGTCGGTGGCGCCCATCGCCTGGAAGCCGTTCTCGTCCACCACCACCATGAAGTTGTCCAACTCATGGTGGGCGGCAAACATGGCGCCCTCCCAGATCGGCCCTTCGTTCAATTCGCCATCGCCCACGATGGCGTAGGTCTTCTGATCGGTGCCATTGAGCCGAGCGCCCAGGGCTAGGCCCACGCCAACCGAGAAGCCGTGCCCGAGCGAGCCGGACGTCACCTCCAGGCCGGGAATGCGCGAATCGGACAAACCCTTCAAGTCGCTGCCGTCGGCAAAGTAGGTAGCGATGTCCTCGTGCTTGAGCCAGCCTTTCTCGTACATGCAGGCGTACTGCGCCATGACGCCATGCCCCTTGCTCAAGACCAGGTAGTCGCGGCCGGCGGCCTCGGGCGCATTGCCGGGATAGCGCAGGTGATTGCGGTACAGGACCGCCAGCAGCTCGACGATGGAGAATGCGCAACCGATATGCACGGTGGCACCCGCGTAGGCCATGTCCAGGACAGTCTTGCGCAAGCTTCTGCAGTCCATGGTCATGTTCTCTTGCGGATGGGTCACATGGTTCAAAAGTTGACGCCCAGGAAGGTTTCTATCTTCCGCGCCGCGAAGTCGAGCATCTCCTCGCTCAGGCTGGGCTGGACGCCGATCCAGAATGTGTTGTTCATCACGTTGTCCGTGTTGGTGAGGTCGCCGCTGACGCGGTACTTCGCATTCGCCATATAGGGCTGGCGTGTCAGATTGCCGGCGAACAGGAGCCGCGTGCCGACCTTGTTCTGATCAAGATAGGTCAGCAGGTCGAGGCGACTCACCGGGCTCTGGTCCTTGAGGGTGAGGGGGAAGCCGAACCAGGACGGGTCGGAGTGCTCGGTCGCCACCGGCAGGGACAGGAACTCCTGGCAGTCCTGGAGGCGCTGGTGCAGGAACGCGAAATTCGACTTGCGCGCCTGGATGAAGGCGGGCGCTTGATCGAGCTGCGCCAGTCCGCACGCAGCCTGCATATCGGTGATCTTGAGGTTGTACCCCAGGTGGCTATAGGTGTATTTGTGGTCATACCCCTGCGGCAGGTCGCCCAGCTTCCAGCAGAAGCGCTTGCCGCAGGTGTTGTCCTTGCCTGGAGGGCAATAACAATCCCGGCCCCAATCGCGAAAGCTTTCAGCGATGGTCTTGAGTTCGTCGTGCCTGGTGAACACCGCACCGCCCTCGCCCATGGTGATGTGATGGGCGGGATAGAAACTCAGGGTTCCGATGTCGCCAAAGGTACCGACCATCTGGCCGCGATAGGTCGAACCCAGCGCATCGCAGCAGTCCTCGATCAGCCAGAGATTGTGCCGCTTGCACAACTCGGTGACCACGTCGAGATTGAACGGGTTGCCGAGCGAATGCGCCAGCATGACGGCCTTGGTTTTCGGCGAGATGGCGGCCTCTATCTTGCTCGCGTCGATATTGTGGGTCAGGCGGTCGACATCCACGAAGACCGGCACCGCGCCGAACTGAAGTATCGGATTGACAGTGGTGGGGAATCCGGCGGCGACGCCGATGACTTCATCGCCGGGCTGGATTGCCCGGCCGCCGAGTTTGGGGGAGGTCAGCGTGCTGAAGGCAACGAGATTCGCCGATGACCCGGAGTTCACGGTAAGCAGATGCTTGACACCGATGAACGCGGCCAGTTTTTTTTCGAACTCCGCATTGAAGCGGCCCGTGGTCAGCCATCCGTCCAGCGAGGCGGCCACCATGTTCTTCAGCTCGCCCGCGCCCAGTACCTTCCCCGACGGGGGGACAGCGGTGGCGCCCGGAAAGAAGGGCTGGGGCGCGAACGCGATCGAGGCGTACTCGTCGACCAGCCTGGCGATCTCTTCACGTATGGATTCTGTTCTTGCGTTTTGCATGCTGTTCAATTTTTCGCCTGCGATTGATACGCGGCAATCTGTTCCAACGTCAGGGCGCGCGCATCCGCGCCGCCTTGCTGACCCCTTGCCCACGCCACCACCAGCTTCAACGCCTGCGCGAGCGGCAACTGCGGATGCCAACCCAGCCGGCTGCGCGCCTTGGAGATGTCAAGCTTGAGATGGTGCGCCTCGTGCGGGTTCACGCCTTCGACCGGTTGCCATCCGGCGCCGCCGCCCCAAGCCTTCGCCAGCTCGTCGGCCACCCAGCTGACCGGCCTGGCGTCGGCATCGTTCGGCCCGAAATTCCAGGCTTCCGCATACGCGGGCCCTTGCGTGTACAGGCGCTCCGCCAGGGTGAGGTACCCACACAGCGGCTCCATCACGTGCTGCCACGGGCGTATCGCATTCGGGTGCCGTATCTGCACCGCCTTGCCGCCGGCAAATGCGGCGAGGATATCGGGCACCAGCCTGTCCTGCGCCCAATCGCCGCCGCCGATCACATTTCCGGCCCGTGCGGTGGCCACGGCCACGCCGTGCGTGCCATAGGCATCGGGATTGAAGTATGAGGACCGGTAGGCCGCGCTCACCAGTTCGGCGCAACCCTTGCTGCTGCTGTAGGGATCGTAGCCGCCCATGGCTTCGTTCTCACGGTAGCCCCAGGCCCACTCCCTGTTTTCGTAGCACTTGTCGGTCGTCACCACCACGACCGCCTTGACGCCGGCCGTCCGGCGCACGGCCTCAAGCAGGTGCACCGTACCCATGACATTCACGGCATAAGTGTCGACGGGTGTGTCGTAGGAAACACGCACCAGCGACTGCGCAGCCATGTGGATCACGATTTCCGGCGCCGTATTGGCGACGGCCTCCGCCAGGGCGGCGGCATCGCGGATATCGCCGACCAGCGAGTGCATGCCCCTGCCCACATCGGCAAGCTCGAACAGACTGGGCGAGCTGGGCGGCGCCAGCGCATAGCCGCTGACGACGGCGCCCAGGCGCTGCAGCCACAATGCCAGCCACGCGCCCTTGAAGCCGGTGTGGCCGGTCAGCAAGACCTTTTTGCCCTTCCAGAACCCGGGATTCATTCCCAGACCTTCCAGGGCGCCTTGCCGGATGCCCACAGCTCATCGAGGTGATTCTTGTCGCGCAGTGTGTCCATCGGCTGCCAGAAACCTTCGTGCGGATAGGCCTTCAGTTGCGCGGAGGCGGCCAGCATCTCCAGCGGCTCGCGTTCCCAGCTGGTCTGGTCCCCGGCTATCAGGTCTATGACCTTGGGGGACAGCACGAAGAAACCGCCATTGATCATGCCGCCGTCGCCCTTGGGCTTTTCCTTGAAGGACATGACGTTGTGGTCGGGCGCGATATTCAGCGCACCGAACCGGCCCGGCGGGAACACGGCTGTCAAAGTGGCCAGCCGCTGGTGCTCACGATGAAAGTCGATCAACTGGGCAATATTGACATTGCTGACGCCGTCGCCGTAGGTGAAACAGAATGCCTCCTCGCCCTCGACGAAGCGGGCGATGCGCTTCAGGCGTCCGCCGGTCATGGTTTCCTCGCCGGTGTCCACCAGCGTGACACGCCAGGGCTCGGCATAGCGATGGTGCACTTCCATTTCGTTGCGCTGCAGATCGAAGGTGACATCCGAGCTATGCAGGAAGTAGTTGGCGAAGTACTCCTTGATGACATAACCCTTGTAGCCGCAGCAGATGATGAAATCGTTGATCCCGAAATGGGAGTAGATTTTCAGGATATGCCAGAGGATGGGCTTGCCGCCGATATCGATCATCGGTTTGGGCTTGAGGGCGGTCTCTTCGGAGATGCGTGTTCCAAGCCCGCCGGCCAGAATAACGGCTTTCATGTCAGTTCCAGCCGCCTGAGGCGCGCACAAAGAGATGTTCAAACGCAGGTGACATCACTGATCGGCGAATACTCGAACCCATCGCGGTACCTATGGAAAGATTGGCGGATAAAACCTTCGTAGTTTAACATGCGCCCGAAGTAGTAATTCCTCTGTACGCGCCCTGTGCCGGGCAGAACCAGGCTATGGACACCGTTTCAATTTCGGCTATTGGATCCCGCATGTTTCCCTTCCCCAGTTATTCGAGCGATATCGAAAATATCGGTATCTACGGCGCCATCGCCTTCTTTGCGGCGTTCCTGGTTTATATCGTGGTCGACAAGACGGCGGCCGGCGCCGACAGTTACACACGTGTGAACCGCGTCCACTCGCGAATTTTCCTTGCCTACCTCTGCGTCACGGTCGTGGCCGCGCTGGCCGGCGCCGGCATCGACAGCCACGCCCTGCTGGGCATTGCGACGGGCGCATTCATCTACTTTTCCCTGCACTACGTGTTTGTTTTCGCCCTGATCGGCATTTGCCGGAAAAGCATCTCGGTCGGCATCATGGCCGCCATGCAGACACTGGAATCGGAGCAGCAGCCCGTGACACCGCAAAGCCTGGAGTCGCGCATGCAAGCCGGTGGCGTCGGTATCCGGGACCTGAGGGACAGCAGGCTCGGGCAGATGGTCCACCTGGGATTTGCCCAGGAGCAGGCGGGGATCTATTCGATCACCCCGCTCGGCCGGCGTGTCCATACGGTCGGCGCGTGGGTGCTGGCAATCTACGGATTGAAGCGTCTATGAGCCTCTTGCATGTCCTGCAGACAGTCGTGCTGCTCCTTGCCATCACACTTGCGCTGCATGTACTGGTGTGCCGCCTGACGGGGGGTGCACGCTTCATGCCCAAGGGGGTGGCGCTGGGCGGCGCGGCCACATTGGCGCTCCTGGCTTATCAGCTCTCGGCGTTTCGGCTCGACCTGGTGGAGCTGTATCTGTTCTTGGCGGCCTGGTTGTTTTACCTGATGGTGTTGATCAACCTGCTGAACTCGGTCACGCTGAAAATGCTGGCCTACCTTCACGCGGCACCGCAAGGCTCGCTCGACCTTGCCGCCTTCGATGCCGCCTTCAATGCGGAAGACGGCCTGCTGACACGCCTGGAGATGATGCAGGGCAGCGGATTGGTCGTGGCGCAGGATGGGGGCCTGCTTCTTACCGCCAGGGGCCGCGCCCTGCTTGGGGCGATCCGGCTGTTTGGGCGCCCCTTTTCAATCGAGCCCGGTCAGGCCTCCTGAGCCGCGGGCAAGGGCGCCCGTCCTCCAGCCTGCATTTTCCAGGCAAACCATCCCAGCAGACACAGCAGGCTCAAAAGGTGCACCGCAACGAACACACCCGGCGTTGCCTGCACGACGGTGTAGCGGTGGTGATACGAAATACCGCATAGGACGACGCCCAGCCATAGATAGTCGCCCCAGGCCAAATCGAGTTGGACAGCGGGCGCGCAGCGCAAGGTCAGCAGGGCCATCGGAAGCATGCTGAGCGCGACATAGCGGCTTTGGTTGCCCATCTGTACCTGCGGACCGGGCAGGAAGGCATACGCCATCGGCCCCAGCACCATCAGAATCAGGGCGACATTCTCGAGCGCCATCAAGCGCCGCAGCATCTCCCTCCCCGTGACCCGCTTCCAGCATGCCAGCATGAATATGCCGATGAAAGGAAGCAATGGCACCAGGACGCGGGAAATATGCTCGGCGAAGCCGGAGACGGAAAACTGGGCCGATACCAGCCAGGGGAAAAGAGCGAACAGCACCGTGCGTGTGATTGAATTTGGATATGCGAAATGCGCCGACGTCGCGATCAACAGGGCATAGGTGCCTACGGTGACGGCACCGATCCAGAAGCACTTCATCAATGCGGCACGCCTGCCCTCCGTACGACCGAAGACGGCCAGGGCGTACAGCAATACGCCGGGCAGGAGCAGCAGCGACAACTGTTTGCCCAAGGTGGCAACCACCATGCCAAACAATATCCAGCCGACCCTGCGATTGACGAGGCCACTCAGCGTGATGGCCAGGCCCAGCACGCAGACCAGGTCGATGAGAAGGCCCGGCACGAAGATGATCAGCCGGTACGAAAACGCCGACAGCGAAACAATGAGGAAGAGCAGGCATGCGAATGCGGCGTTCGGCGTACTTTGCCGCAAAACGCCGAAGGATATCCATGCAATTGCGAATATCAGGAACAACACGGTCAGCGTGTACACCATGCCGAGATCGACGGAGAACAAGACCGAAACGATGCCCACCAGGTAATGTGGAATCCATCGCTGCGAGAAGTGATAGGCGATACGTTCCGCGGGAAGCCCTGGGGCCGATCCTGAAATATGCAGGTAAGAGTAGACGTCGGTTGCCTGGACCCAATCGACGGCGGCCATAAACGGCAATTGGTAGGTCGTGGCATAGAGGAACACAAGGACCAGCAGCACGGCGGCCAGTCGACCGGAGATCTTTTCTGTATTCATGTCATCGGGGGGCTGCATCATGAGCGCCAGCGGCAAGGAGAGATGGGCCGCCCCATATGAAAAAGCCGGCCGGCATGACTTTACTTTGGCAGCGCAAGGCCAAGCAGATACTCGGCCCACTGCCAATCCGTTTCCGTGTCGATATCGACCCCTTCAAGGGGCGTATCCATGACAAGGGGGATCGTGTCTTTATTGCAGAAAGAGCGCGATGCGCGCAGCTCGGCGGGGGAAATGAGGTAGAACGCGCCGTTGAGCGCGTAGGCAGGCGGCAGGACCTGAGCACGGAGATCCGCCTGGCTGCGTTCGACAAAAGGCTTCATCGAGACGCCGTCGATCCGGAAGCACCACAGCGGATGCGTGCTCGCCTGCGATACACCGACGACCGAACGGAACGCATGCGCCCGGAACATTTCCAGCCCCCGCAATACCGATTCCCGGCTGCGGAAGGGCGATGTCGGTTGCAACAGCAGCAAGCCATCCAAGGGGCCGTGCAGACCTTCGTAGTCATCAAGCGCATGCAAGGCCACGTCCACTGAAGAGGCCTCGTCTGTTGCCAGCGCCGCCGGCCGCAGCCACGGCACCGATGCACCCGCTTTGCGGGCGATGCCGCCGATCCCCTCATCGTCCGTGGACACTACGATGTCGACAATTTCGGGGATTCCCTGCGCGGCCTGGATACTCCATTCGATCAAGGGCTTGCCCCCGAGCACACGGGTGTTTTTTCCGGGAAGGCGCTTGGAACCGCCGCGCGCGGGAACGAGGGCGAGTATCTTCATAGGGACAGGAAATGCTTGAGCACCTTCAGGCCGGCGGTCCCGCTTTTTTCCGGATGAAACTGGCAACCATGAATGTTGGCCCGCGCGATCACCGCGCTCACGGGGGCACCGCCGTACCGGCAATCGGCCACGCGGTGCGAGGGGTCTTGCGGGGCGGCCATGAAGGAGTGGACGAAATAGAACGCCTCGCTGGGGCCCATTCCCTGCAACAGCGTGCCGTCCCAGCTGCTCCTGCCATCCGGCAGGGACAGTTCACTCCAGCCGATATGGGGCACTTTCTGCGCGCGTCCGTCGCTGGTGCTGGTCGGGATGGGAATCACCCGCCCGGGAATCAGTCCCAAGCCGGGGGTCACGCCGAATTCCTCACTCTCGTCGAGCAACAGCTGCATGCCCAGGCAGATGCCCAGCAGGGGCTTGCCCTGGCGGGCGAAAGCGCGCACCACCTCGTCCAGATTGCGGCGATGCAACTCGGCCATGGCATCGCGAAAGGCCCCGACACCCGGCAGGACGATCCGCGGCGCGGCCAGAATAGTTTCCGGATCATTTGACACCAGCACAGAGGCGCCGCAATGCTCCAGGCCGCGGCTTACGCTCAGCAGGTTACCTACCCCGTAATCGATGACAACGACATCAGCGCTCATATGCACGCACCTGCACTCCGCCAGCTTTCGCAGCTTGCCGCAATTCCCCAAGGGTCGCGCGCTCGTAATGAAGGATATCCGCCATTGCCACCGCGTTCGCCCCGCTTTGCCTGACCACCGCAATCAGGTCGTCAGCCTTGCCCATGCCACCGCTTGCGATGACCGGAATGCCGACGGCGTCGGTGATCGCCCGCGTTAGCGCCAGATCGAATCCCTGGCGAGTACCTTCGCGATCAATCGAAGTCACCAGGATTTCCCCGGCGCCGAGCGCCTCGCCCTTGCGCGCCCACTCGACCACATCAAGGCCGCTTCTTTCGCGCCCGGTGTCCGTGTACACCTCCCAGTGCCCCGGTGACTGCTGTTTCGCCTCGATCGACAGTACCATGCATTGCGACCCGAAACGCCGAGAAACCTCATGGATCAGCTCGGGGCGGAGCACCGCAGCCGTGTTGATCGCCACTTTGTCGGCACCGGCGCCGAGCAGGTCGCTGACATCCTCGACACTGCGGATGCCGCCGCCCACCGTGATGGGAATGAAGACATCCTTGGCGGCCGCACGGATGATGTCCGTCAGCTTGTTGCGCCCGTACAGGCTGGCGACGATGTCGATATACAACAGTTCGTCCGCGCCCTGCTCGTAGTATTTCTTCGCGTAGTCGCCGGGATCGCCGATAACGCGCAAGCCTTCGAGGTGCACCCCCTTGATCAGGTTCGCGCCCTTGATATCAAGCCGGGCAATGAGACGTGTATTGCTCATGCACTTATTTATTCAACACCTTCGTGCCAGACTGCATGGCGCAGCTTCCACTCACCATCCTGCTGCTGCCAGATGTGGTCCGAGCGCCAGCTATCGATGACCTCGTGCACTTCCGCATCGGTAATCGAACAAAACTCCAGGAATTCCTTGTAATACTTCCTCGGAAATTCATGGTCATAGCGCTTGACCAACGCGACACCCTCTTCCCGCGTGATTTTTCCGTCACGGATCTCGTGGGCTGCATCGGAGGTCGTGCGGCCGATGCCAAATTTGATGTACGACAGGTAGTAATGAAATCCATCAATCTGGTCATCCAGGCTTGCATACTTCGAGTACGTACCCTCAGAACGTTCGGTGTTGGGTGTAAAACCAGTATGTTCCCTGCAGTAGTAGTAGTTCTCCTGCGGGTCCCAGAATTTGTAATAGCCCAGAAAATGTATCTCGGTCTTGTTCTTCGTGGTGTCCTCATAGCTGGGCGCCATGAAGGGATACAAGTCCGCCAGGGAGACACCATGCTCCGCCCAGAATTCCGGCGGCAACCCCGAGAAGTAATGCTTGTCGTGATCCTGGATGTCGCGCGTCGGCCGGAAGGCGTTCTTCATGTCGCCGCCGTACTCGATCTCACCATTCTCGCCATACATGATGAGCTGAATATTGTGTTTGACGGCCATGTGCAGCGGAAAATTGGTTTGCCCATAGATAAACGGCTGAAATGGGTCACCCAGATGCTTGAACGACAAGTGCGTGAGCTTCTTGGTTACCTGGGGGTTCGGTGTGCCCAGGATATGGTTAAAACCGGAGGCAATGAATGCATCAAGATTCTGGCGCCCGATTGCGGTGGCCTTTAACGGCGCCCACGTCACCGCAAGCGGGTTCATGCCGTATTTAAACTTCAGCTGGTGAGCCACAAAGCTGCCGTCCTTGCCGCCGCTGCATGGCACAACGACGTCGTATTCGCCATTGCTCTTGCGATATCGGTCACACAGATCAACCAGTTCCTTCTCACGCTGCGCCCAATCGATCTGCGTGCGTTTGAACTCGGCGTAATTGCAAGCGGAACAGACGCCATGCGCATCGAAGGTTATACGCGGACGCTGATTGGAAACCGTGCACTTCTTGCAGAACCTGATTTCGGGCGGCAAATTGTATTGCTTGATTAAATCTCTCTTCATGGCTTCAACTCTTTCACCAAACTATTGCTAATGGAATCTGCTGCAAACTTCAAATCGTCGGGCCTGCCTACATCCAGCCACGGTTCGTGCATCGGGTAAGCCACCGTGCGCATCGCCTTGCCCTGCAGGCGTTCGAATAAGGCAGGCATGTCGCATGGCACCCCAGGCACAAGACAGTCGAGTGCTTCAGGCATCAGTGCATAAACCCCTGCATTGATGTGGCTACGCGCAACCGGTTTTTCCTCGAAGCCAACGATGTCGATGCCGTCCGTCTGAACAACGCCAAACGGGTGTTGCCACTCATGCAGTCTCACGGCCATCGTCGCCGCCGCCGTATAGCGGTTGTGAAAATCGAGCAACTCGCCATAGCGGATGTCGGTGATCACATCGCCGTTGGTCACCACGAAGGGCGCATCGGGCCGCGGGTTGAGCAGGCCGAGCGCCCCGGCCGTGCCCAACGGCGCAGGCTCGCGCAGGTAATCGATGGTCACGCCGAGTTTGTCACCCTTGCCGAAATAGTCCTCGATCATGTGGCCCAGGTAATGGATGGCCAGGACAAAGTGGTTGAATCCCTCCGACTTGGCGCGCTCGATGATGTGTTCCAGCATGGGCTTGCCGGCCACCGGTACCAAGGGCTTGGGACAGTTTTCCGTATGCGGCATCAGGCGCGTTCCCTTGCCCCCCGCCATGATCACCATCAGGTTGGAACGCGCGGCCGGCGTTGTGACCTCATCCCAGAGATGCAACCCGACCACACGCTGATCGTCGTCGACGATGGGAATCTGCTGGATCTTGTTGGCCGTCATCAGTTGCAAAACTGTATCCCGCCCCAATCCCGGAGGCACGACCAGGGCGTTGCGATGGACAATCTCCGCCAGGGGGCTGCTCATATCCAGCCCCCTGAGCAGGCCGCGGCGGATATCGCCATCTGAGATCGTGCCTTCCAGCCGTCCGCTCTCGTTGACGATCAGCACGATCTTGATCGCGACCTCGTCGAGATTCAGGATCGCCTGCTGGATATTCGCACTGAGCGGCAGGATGCCTTGGCGCCAAAGTTCAATTGAGGCGCTCATGTCAGTCCTGCCGCATCCATGACGGGTAAGTCATGAAATGTTTTCTTGAGGGAAGCCGGGAAATCGTAATCTTCCAGGATATGCAGGATTTTCTGGCTGGCGCCGCCATCTCCATAGGGACTCATCACCTGGCCCAGATTTGCCTGAAAATTTGCTGAATAAGCTTCCGCCAGCGCCGCCTTGATGCTTTCGCGGTCCGGCGCGCAATCGATCACGCTTTGCGCCTTGAGGCGGCCTTTTTGGCGGTCGCCGATATTGACCGTCGCCTTCCTGAAGCTGGGGACCTCCGCGAGCCCGCTCGAGGAATTGCCGACGACGGCATCGACATGG
This sequence comes from Polaromonas sp. P1_H6, assembly GCF_056405195.1. NCBI lineage: Bacteria > Pseudomonadati > Pseudomonadota > Betaproteobacteria > Burkholderiales > Comamonadaceae > Polaromonas > Polaromonas sp. P1_H6. The sequence continues at coordinate 40,785 of NZ_JBFUCN010000019.1, read as the reverse complement.
GCGATGGCCGACAGGTAACGCAGCTGCCCGAGCGAGGCGTAGACCTTCGCATCCGGCCTGCCGGCGGCGTAGGCCTCCAACTGCCGGCTCAAGGCCCGCCCTTCCGTATCCGCGTTGGGCATGGTGAAGATGAGGTGGGTGTCTTGCAAGGTATCCAGCGCGGCCAGCAGTTCGTCCATCTGCCCGGCCGCCGCGCCCGGCTCCAGCGTCGCCGGATGGAAGGTGACGAGCAGGTTTTTCGGGCCCAGCTTGAAGTCCAGCGCCGCTTCCAGCGCCGCCCGATCGAGGAGGTCCAGCTTGAGCACATTGTCGATGCCCAGGCCGCCCACCAGGAAAACGCGGGCCGGATCCTCGCCCAACTGGATGACGCGGCGGCGGTACGCTTCGGCCGCGACGAAATGCAGGTGGGCCATCTTGGTGATGGAGTGGCGCATGGCCTCGTCGAAAGCGCCCTCGGTCGTCTCTCCGCCATGCAAGTGCGCGACCGGAATGCGTGCGATCGTCGCAGCGGCTGCGGCGGAAAATATCTCGTACCGATCGCCCAGCAACAGCACCAGGTCGGGGCGAAGCCCGGCAAAAGCATCGGCGAAGCCGATCATCGCCACGCCCATGGATTTGGTCACGCCGGTAGGCGTATCCGAACTCAACAGCATTTCGACTTTGCGATCGATGGCGAAACCATCTGCCTCGATATCGCGATACGTGAGGCCGAACTCCGGCGACAGGTGTGCCCCTGTGGCAATCACCTGCAGCGCGAGTTTCGGCGATTGCCGGATGCCTTCCATGAGCCAGCGTAGCAGGCCATATTCAGCCCGGGTGCCGGTAACGACGCAAATTCTTTTCACAGCGAAATCAACTCGTCGGCGGCAAAGTCGCGTGATGCCATGCGACCGATGACCTCGTCCCAGCGCATCGGCGATATGCCCGTGCCGGGGCGCTTGGCGGTGATGTTTTCGGCCGTAAACCTTTCGCCCGCGCGGATCGGCGCATTGGCTACCAGGGACTTTCTGGCAACCGGCTTGTTCTTGCTTTCGCTGGGGCTGGCGCGCTTGACGCCGTCGCCCATGGCGGCTTCGATATTGCGGATAGCCCTCACCATCGCCTTGAGTTCATCAGGCTCCAGGCTCGCGCCGTGATCGGGGCCGGGCAGGCTGCGATCCAGGGTGAAATGCTTTTCGATCACGCAAGCACCCAGCGCAACCGCGGCAATCGCGACCTCGATGCCCTGCGTATGATCGGAGTAGCCGACGGCGACATCGAACGCCTTGCCGATGTTTTGCATGGCGCGCAGGTTCACGTCGGACATGGGCGTGGGATATTCGGTATTGCAGTGGAGCACGATCACCTGATCACGAGAAACGCCGGCGGCCTCGAACACGGCCAGCGCGTTTTCGATCTCGCCCAGCGAGGCCATGCCCGTAGACAGGATCAAAGGTTTACCCAGCCCGCCCGCATGGCGCAGATAGGGCAGATTGGTGATTTCGCCGGAAGGGATCTTGATCCGGTCCAGCCCCAGACCGACCAGAAAATCCAGGCTCTGGATATCAAAGCCGGTGCTGAAGAAGGCGATCCCGTGCTGGCGGCAATGTTCGACCAGCACTGCGTGCATCTCGGCGCTCAGCTCGAGGCGGCTCAACATGCTGTGCTGCGACTCGGTCGCGCTGGTGGATTGGGCCTGGTATTCGGCTTTGCCGGCGGTACCGGTGGCGAGGCGATCGGCCGAGAAAGTCTGGAACTTGACCATGTCGGCGCCCGCCTCGGCTGCAAGCTCGATGAGACGCTTGGCCATGGCGATATCGCCGTTATGGTTAACCCCGGCTTCGGCAATAATCAAAGTGCGAGCACTATTCATCGCGTACCCCGAAAGATCGTACCTTCGGTCAAATTTTTCACCACTATGGCGCCTGCGCCGACGACGCAACGGCTGGCAATCCGCACGCCGTGGTGGACGACCGCACCGCTGCCAACAAACGAGCCCATATCGATATGCACGTCCCCGTTCAGCCTGGCGCCGGTGGAGATATGGCAATGCGCTGCCACGATCGAGTCGTGCTCAATCAGGGCCTGACTATTGATGATGCAGTTTGCGCCAACCGTGGCGCCAGCATTGATTATCGCACCATGCATGACGATCGTGCCAGGTAGCACCACCGCATGACGTGAAACATGCGCGAGCGGCGAGACGATTGTGGGGAAGTCAGCGCCCAGGGCTTGCAGTCTTTCAAACAAGGCCATTCGGATATCGGGACTTTTTACCTGCCCCACCGTGACCAGTGCCGACGGGTATTTCTCGAGCAGGTCCGGCAAGTTGTCATCGCTTCCCAACCAGAGATAGCCCAGGCGGGCCGACGCATCCGTTTCGTTGAAGTCGACGATGCCGGCAATCGTGTACTGGCCCTGGGCCTCGATCACATCGATGCAGGAGCGGCAGTGGCCGCCGCCGCCGATGAGCAGCAGGGGCTTCACGCCAAACCCGCGCTGCTGGGAATGTTGATCAGGCGACGCTCGAGTGACTCGGCGACAGGTAGAGGAGCGCGAGGGGCGTCGAGATAGGGGGTCAGGCGATGCAGCAAGGTCCAGACCGGGCGTGTCATCAGCCCGGCGCCGTTGGTCGCCTTCAGTACCTCGTCGCGCTGCCCGGCGACAGTCTCGCTCAACATGATGGCCTGTAGCCAGTAATTGCTTTCGCAGCCGGCGGGCTCGGCAACCAGGCTGATCTCCGGTGTCGTCGCGAAAGCGGCCAGGTATTTGGCATAGAGGCGGCGCTTCGACTGCAGAAATCCGGGCAACTGCTCAAGCTGGGCGCAGCCGAGGGCGGCATTGATATTCGGCATGCGGTAATTGTAGCCAACCTCGTCATGCTCAAACGCCCAGCTGTGGGGGCGTTTCGCGGTAGTGGTCACATGCTTCGCACGACGCGCCAGGGCCGTGTCGTTGGTCAGGATGGCGCCGCCGCCGCCGGTGGTGATGGTCTTGTTGCCGTTGAAGCTCAGGGTTCCGACCAGGCCGCTGGTTCCGGTATGGCGGCCCTGGTAGAGACTGCCCAGCGACTCGGCGGCATCCTCGACCAGCGCAAGGCCGAACTCACCGGCCACCGCCAGCAAGCCGGCCAGATCGCACGGGTGCCCCAAGGTATGCATGGGCAGAAGGGCACGGATCGGGCGCCCGGTCTGCTTGTTCACGCAAACGCCGCCGCGCTGCTCGCTGCAATGCTTGAGCCACTCGCGCAGCGCTGCCGGGTCGAGACCGAGTGTCTCCATGTTGCTGTCCACGAAATGCGGCGTGGCGCCGCAATAACGCACGGCATTGGCTGTCGCGATGAAAGTCAGCGCGGGGATCAGCACCTCGTCGCCGGGCACGACTCCGGCCAGCAGCAGCGCCACATGCAGCGCGGCGGTGCCGTTGACAACGGCGACAGCATGTTTCGCGCCGGTGAACCGGGCCAGGTCCGCCTCGAAGCGGTCGACATAGGCACCGACGGACGAGACAAAGGTGGAGTCCAGGCAGTCCTTGACATAGGCCCATTCCTGCCCGCCGAAACGCGGCTCATGCAAGGCGACCGGGCCCGGGCCGCATACCTGTGTAAGGGCCTGCACTACCTGTGCGGGGATATTCTGTGGTGTCTGCACTTGGTGGGATTGATCAGATGTTGTAGATGTCGGCCTTGTAGCCGCGCAGATTCTCAGGGCGTAGAAACCACGCCGCTGTTTCGGCAAGCCCGCGCTTAAGCCCGTCGCGGCCGCCGTAGGCCGGCGCCCATCCGAACAGTTCCAGCGCCTTGGTGTTGTCGGCCCAAAGCCGCTCGACTTCTGAATTGGCAGGACGCAGGCGGTTCTCATCGGTGACGATCTCCACCTCCGCGTTCATCGCCTCCGCGATCAGCTTGGCGGTTTCGCCGATCGACACTTCGAAGTTGCTGCCGAAATTGACGACTTCGCCTATGCCGCGATCGGACTCCAGGGCAGCGATGAAACCGTTCACCGTGTCCTGCACGAAATTGAAGTCGCGGGTCGGGGATACCGCGCCCAGACTGATCTGCTTCTTGCCGTTGGCGATCTGGGCAATGATGGTCGGGATCACCGCACGCGCGGACTGGCGCGGGCCGTAAGTATTGAATGGACGGGCGATGACGACAGGCAATCCGAACGAGGCGTAGAAGGAATACGCCATCTGGTCGGCGGCGATCTTGCTCGCCGAGTAGGGCGACTGACCCTGCAACGGGTGTTCCTCGGTGATCGGGACAAAACGCGCTGTGCCATACACCTCGCTCGTCGAGGTATGGACCAGCCGTTTGATGCCGAGCTCGCGCGCCGCCTGCAGGACGTTCAAGGTACCCTTGACGTTGGTGTCGACATAGGTATCGGGCGAGTGATAGGAATACGGGATGGCGATGAGGGCGGCAAGGTGCAGCACCGCGTCGCAGCCCTGCATCGCGGTTTTGACGCCATGCGGGTCGCGGATGTCGCCCGAAAAAACCTCGAACTGCCCCTTCATCTCGGCCGGGCACTGGTCCAGCCAGCCCCACGAGTTGAAGGAGTTGTATTGGACGAAGGCGCGGACCTTGTAGCCCTGTTGCACCAGGCGCTCCACAAGGTGGGAGCCGATAAAGCCGTCGGCGCCGGTAACCAGGACTGCATTCACATTCATTGTCAGGCTTTCATAGCAGTTTTCCAAACTCCACCAGGGAGCGGATGTAGTTGATTTTGTTGCCCGGGAAGGCCTCTTCGAAATGCCTGACGCACAAGCTTTTGTCAACCGGCGACATGTCGTCGAACATATGGACCAAGCTGACCGCGCGCTCATTGAAACCCAGCAGCGCCGACGATGAAACCCCGACGGCGAGATGATAGTCTTTATCCATCAATTCGACCGGTAGCAAGGGGTCAATGACAACCGCGCCGTCAATCTGCAAATCCAGGCGATAAACCGGGTTCGGGTGGTCCTTGATGTGGCACACGTAGCCTTGCCCATGGGCGGCGTCAATCAGGGATTGGAAAAGCGTGGATTGGCTCGCATCGGAAACAAAACTCTTCCCTGCAATGAACAGGATTTTATTGGTTTTTTGGCCGCCGCACGAATAACACCTGGACACCACTTCCCGCGAGAAGCCCACGTCCTTGCTGATTATCGAGCCGGGGTAGCCGCGGATCGCCATCACGTATTCAATCGCGTTGTCGCCTACCGCCGGCGAACGATAGAACCTGAAGCGGTCGATGACACCCAGTAAGCCAAGCAGCCGGTACAGCCGGCTTCTCGGGAACGCTCCGGGCTCGATTTCCTGGAAGCCGGACATGGTCACCTGCGGAAAATAGTATCCACGCGGCTTGATGACCGTCAGCAGCAGGTCGAGCATGGGCAGGCAGCACTCGTGAAAGAACACGACCTGCGTACCGCTTGAGCGCGCCTTCAACAAGACAAACAGGAAATAAAGCGATTGCATTAAGAGGCCGGAGGGGGCGCGGACGATCTCGACTTGCGGATGCTTTTTCCTGAACCTCTGATAAGACAGCTCGTGCGCCTTGCTCAGCACATAGATCTTTTTGACCTTCAGCGTATCCATCTGCGCCGCGATGAAGCCGACGGGCAGCGTGGATGCCACGATGCAGATAGATTGGTTTTCTACGAGCATGAATTGGGTACGTCAACGTTTCGCAACGCGTGTGGCGCGCTTAGGCCTGCGCCTTGATCGCCTTCATGTTCAGGCTGATGGGGAACTCTCCCTTGGGAGTCTGGAAACCCGTTTCCGACCAGTCGCCGAGGTGCGCGCCGAACTCCTCAAGGGTATTCCATTCAGTCATGTGTTCGAACCCGCATGAAGCCAGCAGACCCGCCAGCGCAGCGCGATTGAACACCGACTTGTGAAAGTTGTGCTCGTAGTCCTGCCCGCCCATCAAGGCGAACTTGATCAGTTCGAGGTTGCTGCCGTTGGCCTGGTAGACGGCCACCAGGCGGTCGAAGTCGGGCACGGACAGCCGTAGTACGCCACCGACTTTCAGTTTCTTCCGGAAATTGCGGAGAATTTCATCGATTTCCTCGAACGAAAAATGCTCGAGCACATGGCACATGTAGATCTCGCTGATGGCACCATCCGCAAACTCGTTGAGGGCGAACCCTTCCGATCTCAAATGGATGTGCGGCGCCTGGCGCGCATCGATACTGACCCAACCCTGGATATTGATGGGCCCCGCACCCAGATGTATCTTCAAGCCGCCGTCTCCACTCTTCGGATAGACCGGCCGCTGGCCGCCGTAAAGCGCCTGTTGCTTGCGGTCACCGATCGATTTGATTTTGGCGCGAACTCTGGAAATTAAATTCACTTTGATGATCCAATCAATGCATGTTTAGTGCGACGTGCCTGGCGACAACCAGGCCGGTATTCAGGTCTAGGCGAGCCGGGACCCGATGATCCTGGCAGGCGCTCCGCCCAGGATCGAATAGTCGGGAAAGTTTTTCGTCACCACGGCATTAGCTCCGACCACGGTGCCCTTGCCCAGGCTGACGCCGGGAAGAATCACTGAATTCGCTCCCAGCCACGAATCGGCCCCGATGGTGATAGGGTCGTACGGGCGGTAATCCGGAGATCTCATGAACGCCGCATCGTTTTCACGTATGGTGCCGCCGCCGCGTATCTGATGCGTGCCGCTCAGAACCGTGACATTGTTCGCGAACAGGCAGTCTTCACCAATGGCAACCTCGCCCGACACAAGGCAATCGGAAAAGAATGATGTCCGGCTGCCAATTTTCACCGTCCCGCCGCTCGTGGAGATCATGCTTCTGGGGCCGATCGATACACCATCCCCGACCTCGATCACACCGTCTTCACCGGCGCCAAGTTCCGCCGAGCTGGCCACGGCGCATTGATCGCCCATGATCAATGCGCTATTGTTCAAGGCGAGTGCGCCCCGAAAAACCGTGTTGATCCCAAAGCGGCACCTCGCGATCGACGGGAAGTCCGACCGTATCCTTCCGCGCATCAAGCCGTGCGCGAGGCGAAACCACACAGACCCGGTTTCGGCCAACAACCTTCTTTTTATTTTTGCAAGATAACTCATGACGGCGCCGCGACCTGGTTGTCCAGCCGCCTCATCAATTCGCCGAACTCGCTCAAAAACTCGGCTTTGTCCGTCGCCGACCCCGATGAAACGCCGGTGCCTATGCCGGGGTAGTTGTTGATCGTCTTCATCGATAGGGCGCGGTCAAACCAATCCACACCATCCATTGGCTCGAACTGCCAACGCTGCCGGTCGTAAAAGACACCGTCCCGGCCGAAAGTCCCGGCAAGATCATGGATTCCCGGCGCATCCCTGAACCAGGGGAGCCCCGCGCAGCAGGTGGCGAGCCCGACCATGCTGCGTTCGATCCCGATAGAGCCCGTCACCGTGATCGGAAACAGCTTCCGGCTCCGAGCCTCGCTCAACTTGTAGGTCGGCGGCACGAAGACGCAACCCATGGCGGCAAGCTGCCTGAAATACTCGATTGACCTGCACAGCCCGACCCTCGAGAAACCAACGATCCGGGAATAGTAAATCCAGCTGCCGGGATGCTCCTTGTACAGGATTTTCCCACGATAGCCCAGTTTCCGGATTGCGATGACCACATCCAGATGGGTCGGATAATCGCCCCCCTCCGGAAAGGTCGAGGCCTCCGGTTGATAGTGGGCGTACAGGATGGGCAGCGCCCCTTCTGCTTCGATCAGGCGGTCCACCGCAGCCTCATCCAGCATGCTGGAGAGGTAGTATTCGAGCGCGCGTTTCTGGTGCCGGACGATTCTCAGTATCGACAAGGCATCGTAGTCTTTGCGCTCGTCGATCGGATGCCGGACGAGGCCGGCATTTTTCCTCAATATCGCTTTCGCGATTGCCTTGGCGCCGAAGATCGCGACACGCGCAAGCGCATAACCGTAGCTCGTCGCCGTCCGGTCGATCTTTTCGTTCAGCTGCGGTGGCTTGGCGGCAAGATGGTTGTCCCGGTAGGCAATCACCTCGTCCCGAACCTGCTTGTCCGAGACCTTTACCGCCAGAATGCTCCGGTCCCGGATCGAAGCGTGTTGCACCACGGGCAACAAGCGACTCGGCGATGCACAAAAAGGCATCGGATATAAATAGACCTGCTGCGCTCCTGCAATCTGGCAGGCGGCCTCGATCAGGGAATACTCAATGTGGTGGGCGACCCCCGTGAAGAAGACTACGGACTTCACCCCGAGCGCGCGCATTTTCTGCGCAAGGCAGACGACGAACAACAGGCAGGAGTGCTGAAAATCCTCGTATCTATCGGCCTGTCCCATCCACCGGAACCACAACGGCATGGTCCAGTGGATCTTGGCTTTTATTTCATCGATGTCTAGGTCGGCGGGAATCGCGTCGGGATAGGCGATGGCTACGGTCTGGCGTGCATCACCTGACCAATAGGCGATCGACTTTTCCGCATAGATGGCGTATTTGTTATTGCCCCTGTATTCATTCGACAAGAATTCATAGGGCTCTATAAGCAGGATTTTGCTCATGTCATGACCGTTGCGGACTGCATTTGGGGCGCGATGTCATGTCGTTTCAATCCGGCCCCGCAAGCAAGGCAATCGAACTTTGCCCAATGTTGGTATAAGCGGGAAAGAAGGCGATGCTGAAGATGTCCCGATACCGGCCTTCAGCCGGAATACCCGCGCGATGCGGTGTCGAGCCGGTTGAAAAAAGCAGCGTGTCGCCGCGCTTGCCCGTGAGCTTGCGCGCGATCAGGTTTAAATCCTTGTTGTTTCTATCCATCACCGATGGCAGGAGCTTGTGCTCGTCCGGATTGGCGACGAACTCGAATGGGCCGTCGTCGACCGACACATCGCTCACCAGCACGAAGAGCTGGACATTCCTGAAATCGACCACCTTGTCGTAGTGCCAGTTCTGGCTGAACAGTTCGGTGTTGCGATACGCCTCCGGAATCGCATAGTTGCGCCACACCAGCCCGTCGTTGACGAGATATCCATCGCCGAGGAACATCCTCAGCACGCTGTCGTAATTCCTGATTGCCTGTTTGATGGACGGAGGCAGGCCGGCCCAGTCGACGGTGTGGTACCTGCTGTAATAGCGCCCGTCCGGCGCTTTATTGCCCCGGTCTATTGCCTTGCTCTCATTCAGGCCGAAATCGCTCTCCAGCTCGATGTGGCCGAAGACAGACAGCGTGAAGAATCGCTTTGAGAATATCGAATGGGCATGCCGAATCCGGAAATAGACTTCCGGAATCCGCTGCCTCAACCACGAATAGATCGACTTCAAAATCTTCATGCGTCCCTCTTCCTCCACCGTCAGCGCGCTCAATCGGCCGCCTGCGCATATTTGCCGTAGAAATGCAGATCCTGGGGCTCGCCGTCCAGCAGCTCGTGCCTCGGGCGCACTGCCTCGCAGTGCATGCCCGACCGCTCCATCACCCTGATCATCGCCTTGTTGCTGCCCATCGCGCCCGCCGCCACCTTCCGGATCCGCCGCTCATCGATGAACCAGTTCACCAGCGTATTCCAGGCATCCTGGCCGGTACCCTGTCCCCGGGCCGATTTGCGTCCTATCATGATGCCGATATCGGCAACCCCGTGCTGCGGGGAGACATACGCCGTCATGGTGCCGATGGCGAGGTCCTCGCCTTGGATCCTCACGCTCAGGAACAGATTGGGCGTGTTCAGGAAGCTCTCCCGGTATGCGCGGCACGACGATTCCGTGTGCACGATGAATCGCTGATTGCTGTATCTCACGGTCTCGGGGTCGTTCAGCCACGCAACGTACTCGGGCGTGATGTCCGATTGCTCGAAGGGACGCAGCAATATCTTGCGTCCCGACAGGCTGACGAAACCGTCGATCAACTCAATGGCCCCTGTCAGTGGGGAATGCGGACCTGAGTGCATCCAGATTGGCCCAGACCTTCCTGAATGCCCGCACCATCGCCTGCACTTCCGGATCCGTGAGCTGGTGCAAGCACATTTCGAAGCCGAGGTAAGTCGTGTCGTGCAGCGCCTCCGCAACGGGGCAGATGCCTTTCGCATAGCTCACGTCGCGGCGGCAGATATCTGACGACCACGGAAAGCCCGACGAGCCGTAGGCGATCTTTTGCTGGTACATGGGCAGCAGATGCACATTTGCGTAACCGGCCGCCAGCCCCACAAGTCCTTCGGCTTCGATCGCCTCGATGATGCGGGCACGCGACACACCGAGTTGCGCCACGTCCAGAAGCATCGGATAGGTGTAATACACGTGCGTGCAGTCAGGCTGGACAACCGGTGTCCGCAGCCCGGCCAAGCCTGCCAGACCCGCGGCCAGTCCTGCGGCGGCATGCTGGCGGCTGGCGACGAAACCCTTGAGCTTCTTGAGCTGCTCGATGCCGATCGCGCACTCGATTTCGCCGAGGCGAAAATTGTAGCCAATCATGTTGCTCAGGTCAGTCACGCCTTTGCCGGCGACGACTGCCTCGGCATGGTTGCGGATCAGTTGTAGTTTTTCGGCGATCGCATCGTCATTCGTGACCAGAATGCCGCCTTCACCGGTATGGATGTGCTTGTGGTAGTTCAGGCTATAACAGCCGACATGCGCCAAGGTGCCCGCCAGCTTGCCCTTGTAAAGGGCGCCAGGCGCTTGCGCGGTGTCCGAGATAACTTTCAACCCATGTTTCGCGGCAATTGCCATCAGCGCATCCATATCGGCCGAGTGGCCAAAGATATCAACCGCCATGATGGCTTTTGTGTAAGGCGTGATGTTGGCTTCTACGGATGCAGGATCGAGGCAGAACGTCACCGGGTCGATATCGGCAAAAACGGGGATCGCATTCCAGTGCAGGATTGCGGTGGCGCTCGCGCACATCGTCCAGGGCGACACGATCACTTCGTCGCCCGGCTCAATACCGACCGCACCGATTGCGGCGATGAGGCCGGAAGTCGCGGAATTGACTGTGATGGCATGCTTCACGTCGAAATACGCGGCGCATTGCTTTTCGAATTCCTGGACCTTGGGGCCGCCGAAAAAATCAGGTTCCCAGCACCCCAGAAACTGCGACAGATTGCCACTCTCCACCACGCGGCGGGCCGCGTCGACCTCTTCCTTGCCGAGCGAGTTGTATCGTTGGAATGGCTGGGTAATTGCCTTGGGCCCGCCGAACAGTGCCAGTTTCTCTGTGCTCATGATGTTCTCTGTTTAATGATGGATTCGATTGCTTCAAGCGTCTTCAAGGCCTGCCGCCCGGTGCACAGCGCGGTGGCTTTGCCGGCCAAGTGATCGCGGATCTGGTCGTAGACGTGCCATTGATAGATCGCCATGCCATTGGCAATCTCCTCCCGTTCGCTACCCAGGATTTTATAGCCCTTGAAGCTTGGGTCGGAATACACTGCCTGCCACTCGATCAACTCGCCGCCCCGCTCATACCTCAGGCGCCCGGAATGGCTCAACAATTCCACGCCGTAATAGGAAAAGGCTTCCTCCCAAGCCGCGCGAAAAACCACGGCACCGCACTCGAACCGGACTTCTACATCGGGCTCAGGATCGTGGTCATCCCAAAGGCGGCCAGAATCTATGACTGTGGTGCTTTTTATATCGCCCAGCCAGAATTCGAGCAGATTGAGAAAATGTGAGCCGTTGTTCAGTATTCCTTTCGAATACCAGGCATTTCCCTTGACCGGCGTGCTGATCTCACCGCTTTCGATCCGCCGCTTGATCTCGATCACGCCAGGGTCGGTCCTGCGAATGTAGTTCACGAAAAGGTCGATTCCGGCGTCTTCGCAAATCCGCACCATGGCCCGGGCCTCCTCCAATTGGTACGCCAGGGGTTTCTCACACACTATCAATTTGGGCCGGCAGGTCTTGACGACTTCGGCGAGGATGGCGCAATGCGATGCGGAGGACGTCGCGATCACCACCACATCCGGTTGTAGCTGCCGCATTGCGGATTCGACAGAATCAAAAACAGGCAAGGCGTAGTGTTGCTCAAAGCGGGCGCGCTGATCGGGCAAAACATCCACCCCTCCCACGAGCTGAAATGCGGGATGCGCAACAATCGCGCGGGCATGCGTGTAAACGGCGGCGTCGGCCGGAAGATCGAGGTCGTATCCCACCCCGATCTGGCCGAGACCGATGATGACGCAAGACTCAGACATGATGCGCGGCCCCTGCGGCCAGCCTTTGCATATGCTCGATCCCGCCCTGGGGTAGCTGGCAAGGCCGGCCAGCCGGCGGAATGGTGCTGATCACGCGCTTCCCTGCCAACAGGCCGACCACCATCGCCATCGATTCGCAACCGACGACGATGTCGGACTCGATGGTCTCCTCAAGCAAGGTCCGCTGTCCGCCGAACTTGATGGGCAGCGCCGTGAAATCGCGAGCCCAATGGTATTTATCCGCGCGCTCCGATGGATGAGGACGAATGGTGATGACATCGATCTTCTTCCCCAGGCGATCGATGTTTTCCAGGAAGAAGTGCAACGCATCGTGCTCGTTATAGCCCCAGTGACGCTCATTGCCATACTGCGCGAGGGCATGATCGGCAACAGGTTCGCAGACATACAAGACACTCGTTGCGGACGGACGGGATTTGCCGGCGCTCATCCGGGCGATTTCCACCAATAAATCCTCGAGGTACGGATTCGCCTGCAACACCACGGGAACTTCCGGGAAGAGAGGACGGGCAATGCGCTCCGCATCTTCGTCGCCGACCCATATCTCATCGGGCAATACGCTTTGACCTGCCTCCTGGAAACGTTCACGATAGTTGACCCAGTGATCCAGGAAAGCCACCGTTTTCTTTCCCTTCGCCCGGCCGCGCATAATCGCCTCGCGCTCAAAACTGCTCTGCCAGCCGGTACCGCAGAGCACCCAAGCGCACTTGTCCAGCGCCTCATCCAGGCTCAGGTATTCGGCTTCGGGGCACTTCCGCCTGAATATCGCCGCGGCAGGCCCGGCAACGACAGCGCTGCAACTGCGAGGGGCGCGGCTCAGCCAACTGCTCAGGATTTCAGCGCCTCCCGCATCATGGGCGACGACTGCAACATGTTCCATCAGGCATTGCCCTTGCGCGCGACGTCCTTGTTGATCTCGGCGAACTCGGGAAACTTGCGCAGAAAGCGCACCGCATCGAGGCAGGAGAACAAGGGAGTGTGCGCATCGAAATGTTCGATGATTTTCTTGAGCAATTCGTAATCGCTGTGCTCGTCGAGCGTGAGGCCCAGCTCGGGCCAATGCGTTTCGGGCGGCGAAACCAGATGCACATGCGTAAACACTTCCGGATGATTCCGGATATGCAGCGTCACGTGTTCATGATCGAGTGGATCGTCTGTCATCCGCGCCGACCGTTTGAGCGTATCCAGCGTGAACACCTGGGTATCCATACCGTCGGGATAGCTTCGCACATGGGCATTGCTCACGTAGTCGGCGTGATGGGCCTTGAACATCCGGATGGTCTGCTCGACGACCTCGGGATCGATGATCGGGCAATCACCCGTGATCTCGACTACCACATCGGCATCGGCCGAGGCGGCGGCATCGATGACGCGCTGCATCACATCGTTCTCGTCCCCCCTGAATACGGAGATGCCGAGACGGCCGCCGAGTTCGACCAGCGGTGCGTCGGCGGCATTGACCGTCGTTGCCAGGACGATCGCATCGATCGACGGCACGGCCTTCAATCTGCGTACCAGGTGCTCAAGCATGGGCGCACCTGCGGCAGTCAGCAGCGGTTTACCCGGCAGGCGGCTGGAAGTCATGCGCGCTTCGATGGTTGCAACGATTCTCATGCGGATTCTTTCAATAAACCTTATGCGGCGGGAGGCGACTTCAGCGCCCCTTCAGATGATTCAAGGTCGCGGCCGTGCCGAACACCGCACCGCCGTCGAGGTAATGGCCGACCACCTCATCCAGGTATTTTGGCGCAAGGCCAAAGCCGGGCCTGACGCTGCGGATCGCACCGTTGGTGAACAGGTCGCCGGCCTTGAGGGCCTTGCCGAACTCGCCTTTGTCGCTTATCACCGTAAAGTCTTTATCACCATAAAAGCCTCTGCGGCATCCACACCCACGGAATATCCACGATGGTGCGCAAGTGCAGTTAAATGCTCCACGCTACGGGAATGTGGCACTGGCCGCATTTCCAGGGCATAAGCCTGCAAAGCCTTTACCTTGATGTGCAGGTAAGCAGAAATATCAATAAACATCGTAGGCAAAAACGGCCGCAGGCTTGCACTGCTCCACTCCGTGCTTGACATTACCTCAAACGCGTAAATTTCCTTGACAGAGCATTCCGGCGTCGGACGGCAAGCAGTCATGACGGCCTGATGTGCGACACGGTGGTCGATGTTCAAGTCGCCATAATGGTGGGTGTAGATGACCTGGGGGTTGAGTTGACGTATAACTTCTTCCAAGGGCTGGATGACATCAATAAGCGGCAAACCATCCAAGCGGTTATCTTGCAATCCCAGGAAAATAGTTGTCGCAATACCCAGGACCTGGCGCGCTTGTTCAGTGGCAGCAAGCCGCCGATCCAACTCATGCGTATTTGAACCCTGCCGAGAACTTACACCATCGGTCAGAAATACAGCATGCACAATGTCGCCCTCCGCAACGTGGCGTGCAATCGCTCCACCGCAACCAAGCGCCTCGTCATCGGCGTGGGCAGCTACGACCAAGACGGTTTTACGCATCAAACTGATCCCAACTTGTAGCTGTGCCACGTGCAACACCAACTTTCAAACGCTTCCCAACAAGCGTGTCAAAGTGCTTGGGTGCCAATCCCATCCCCGGTCGAATGCGCCGGATATCCTCCGCCGTGACGACCGCACCTGCCGCCACGTCACGTACAAAGTAGATCGAACGACGGAACAATTTGCTGCCAGTTTCGGCCTGCTGCCGCTCATAGCCCACTTTGCCAATCGCAGACCACACCTCACGCGATGCTTGGCAGAGTTGCGCAAATTCAGCGGGTTCAATGGAAAATTCGCTATCAGGGCCTTTGTCAGCCCTGCTCAAGGTGAAGTGTTTTTCAATGACACATGCACCCAACGCAACAGCACCCACAGATGCAGTGGTGCCCAACGTATGATCCGACAAGCCTGGAATAGTGCCAAAGCGCTGCGCAAGCTCTGCCATTTGACGCAAATTTGCCTGATCCATGGGAGCAGGGTAGCTACTGATGCAGTGCAAAAGCACAAGATTTTCACAACCGGCTTCACGCGCTGTGGTAACGGCTTCTTCAATTTCTAATTCGTTTGCCATACCGGTTGACATGATCATCGGCTTGCCGGTCTTTGCGATGTAGCGGATAAGTGGCAAATCGGTAACCTCAAAAGAAGCCACCTTGTAAGCCGGCGCATTTAGGCTTTCAAGCAGGTCAACAGCCGTTTCATCGAATGGGGTGGAAAACACCGTGATGCCACGCTTGCGTGCATGTTCAAACATCGCCTGATGCCATTCAAAAGGTGTTTCGGCCCATTTATACAGGTCATAGAGCTTGTAGCCGTCCCAAAGCCCTCCTTTGATAAGGAATTCCGGGCGGTCGCAGTCGATCGTCATCGTATCTGCGGTGTAGGTCTGCAACTTGATGGCATCTGCGCCGGCGCGTGCGGCTTCATCAATCGTCTCCAGCGCACGAGCCAACACCCCATTATGGTTAGCCGAAAGCTCGGCAATGATGTAGGGTGGGTGGTCTGGGCCGATTGCACGGCCATTGATTTTGTAGGTCATCATTAATCCTCCGCTGACGGTGGTTTGATTTTGCAAATTTTGACATCGGCCGTTACGTCGTCGCCTTTGAAAACGGCATTGGAAAACTCAAGCCGAAATTCACCGTGCTCAATAAAAGCCAATGGATAGCTCGGCGCATCAAGCATGCGTATGTGGTCATACACCGTTTCAAGGTCACCTTGGGCTGGCAATATACTTTGCGCCGGTTTACGCCGCTTGAATGTAATCCCCTCCCCTTGCTGGGGCACCGGTGTTGGTTCGTTTGCAATCAACCAGCGAATGATGTCAAAACTGAGTGCGCCTGCACGCCTATAGATTGATTCGGCACGGCCCTCTAGCGACAGCGGTCTTTTTGTGTAAACCGGCCCAGCGTCCATCTCTTCCACCATACGCAGCGCCGAGAGTTTCGTTTCCTTGTGCCCAACAACAATCAGATTTTGTAGCGGGCTCCCTCCCCGGCCATAGGGAACATCTGTCATGTGAAAACAAATGCATTCATGGTTTTTCCAAATATCGCCGGCAACGAACCAGTTCCAATGTAGAAAGAAAATATAGCGCGGGTTGCAGGTAAGAAGGGCTTGTGACAGTTGTTCTTGAGTGCTTACCCAGCGCCAGTCTGCCTCAATCTCAGATTTCAACAAGTTGAAATTGGACTCGTTCCAAGGCTTGCAACTTGCCACGATGTAACATTTTCGCACTCCTCCTGGATTCGGTTCAAACGCATTGATTGGTTGTCCCCCCGGATTCGCCTCGGCGATTTGGCTCTGGATCTCTTCTCGTTTGAGCGCCCACTCTGAAGCCAAGATACCAAGCCGTACGACATTGACGTAGCTTTGACCGTTGAAGTGATGGTCACGGAATTGACCTTCTTCTTTAAACCCCAACTTTTTTTGAAATCGCAGACTTGCCTCGTTACTCGCAATGGCCTCAGCATTCAACTTATGGAGGCCCAACACGGCAAAAGCAGCGTCGAGGGCATCCAACCCCAGCCGCGTACCCGTGCCCTGCAAAGCACCTGGTGCAGCATAGAACCCCCAAAAAGCACTCCCGCTTGAAGACTGAAGATGGGTAAAGTAAACAACGCCATCGGCCCGGCCCACAGCATCTTCATGGATAAACCAGCGCGATGTGGCGTCGTCTTTCAGTCTCGCAAACCACGCCTGGTGCTCGGCCGCAGAGATTTCATGCGTGGTGTACATGTTGCGTCGCACTTCGGGAGCATTGCGCCAGGCTCGCACAAGCGACAGGTCTTCCTCTGTGAGTGGTCTAAGCGGCATATCGGGCCCCGCCACCTTGCAGCAGTTGCTGGCTAATTATTTGCGCGCCATCGCCTGCTACCAATTTTTGACAAAGAAGGCTTTGCGCCTTGAGCGCCGCGGGATTTTCCAGACACCAAGTAATAGCCTTCGCAATATTTGAGCTGCTTACTTCGTTCTTATCGCCTAAGAAAACAATATAGCCTGCATTCACCAAAGCGAGGTTGGTGGGGGTTTGATTGGCGGCAACACTGATGACAATGGCAGGCAAACCCAGACACATGCGCTCCCAAGTGGTCGAACCCCCAGCGCTGATCATCAGGTCTGCGTGCACCATCAAGGACGCAAGCGTAGGCAGGTCCTGATACAAGGTAGTTCCCGGTCTGGCGGCAGCTTGTGCAGCGACGCATTCGATATCCGGATGGTTTTGACTGATCACAACATCCACCCGCAGGTGTGCAAAGCCGGGCTGCACCAACGCCTCCAGCACTTTGCTCGTTTGATTGGTCGCGTCGCTGCCACCAAGGAATACCACCATCCGGCGCACGGTGCCATCACGCGGGGGCATCGATTCCCGCAATTGCGCATATTCAGGTTTTAGTAGCGCGTATTCGGGCCCTAGCTGGCACTTGCAATGTGGTGGCACCAGGTTGCGATAGCGCGCTGGAGTGTCCTCGCCAAACCAGTTCTGGTCCAGAAGTACGTCGCAGTGGTGTGGTCGGTCTGCCAGATCGTCAATAACCAACAGCTTGCGGTAATGCGGCGCAAGCGCCTCTTCCCAACGCTGATCAAGCGCGTAATGGTCGACTACCAGCCAGGCGGGTTGCAGGGTGGCCAGAATGGCGGTCGTCTCTTGCACATCGGCCTGCCAGGTGCTGCCTAACCAGGCAGCGTGTATCGATTCTTGCTTGGGAATGAGGTCTTCATTTAATTTGCTTTTAACAGCCACCTCAGGAGGCGTGGCGGGCGGCACTAAACCACTAACCTTGTGCCCGCGCTGGCGTATCAACTCCAGCAGATGACCGGGGTGCTCACGGCTGATGAAATGGCACTCCGCCCCCTGTGCTTTGAGCGCGTCGGCGAGAGTCAAGCAGCGCATGACATGGCCGCTGCCTATTTGCAACGAGGCGTCGGTGCGAAAGGCGACTTGCATCTGAATAGTTAATTTAAGCGCTTGAAGCCGCCATGGCATATAGGGCCATTCAACAGGCTCATCACGTCACGACCGTCTTCACATTCTTTGATCAGGCCAAAAACAGGATCGAGTGCTTCGAAGAAACTGGCAACAACTTCAGGTGTGTGCTCGGTGCACACATAAACACTATTACCGGCCAGATAACCCTTGGCAAGCATCTCCTGGGTGATAAGAGTCTTATAGGCCAATGCATGAGGGCTCTGGAAGGTGAACCCGGTAAGCGCAGGCAACCCCCAATGGTCAATACCCAGGCCATGTCTATCTGCTAATTGCTGCCAAAGCTGGCGGATCTCCATGCCAGTCTGCGTAACTGTGTTCCAAGACTGCATCCGCTCCATGACTTCCAATGTCTTCAACGCCGCGCTCGGTCCAATGCGCTCCGTCCAGAAAGTACTGCTAATGAAGGTAGATTGAGCGGCCTCCATGATTTCGCGCCGGCCAATGGTTGCCGTTATGGCGTAGCCATTGCCTAAAGCCTTTCCAAACATGGCCATGTCGGGTTCTACGCCATACATTTTGTGCAAGCCCCCAAAAGTCTGGCGAAAGCCAGAAGTGCACTCGTCGAAGATCAGAACTATTCCGCGGTCTGTGGCGAGTTTGCGCACTTTGTGCAGGAAGTTGTCTTCAGGACCTTTATTCCTCACAACCTCCATTTTGATGACACCAATGTCCTGCGCGCTTACCAGGGTTTCAAGCTCTGCGTAATTGTTATAGTTGAACGGAAATACCGTGCCGCGCAGGCTTTGCGGTACACCTTTTGGATCCAGGCCCGGCAAAAGGTGGCCAGCCAAATTCTCGCCATCACCCAGATTGGCGGATAAATACCAGTCGTGCCAGCCGTGATAGCCACACACAGCCACCTTGTCTTTACCTGAGGCTGCGCGTGCAATGCGTATGGCAATGGCATTGGCTTCACCACCTGAGCGTGCCAGCCGGGCCATGTCAGCCCATGGATGAAGTTCAACGAGCTTCTCAGCCAGGTAAACCTCTTCAGGGCAATTGAAGGTAGACATGTTGCCGGCCGCCACGGTTTGCTGGACGGCGGCGTCCACTTCCGGATGACCGTAGCCCAGGATGTTGGTGCCAATGCCCATGATGGACATGTCGATGTATTCCTTGCCGTCGAGATCCCAGACCTTGCAGCCTTTGGCCTTGCTGAAGTAAGCCGGCCATTGCTCGGGCAGGAACATCTCGGCGCGCTTGGAGAGCAGCATGTTGCCGCCCGGAATGATCTGCTTGGCTCGTTTCCACAGTTTTTGACCGTTACCCATTGCCGCTCCTTCGTTTCGTAGTATCTGGTGGTTGGCCGCGAACATCGCGGGCGCATCCGATTGCAGTTGAAGCACCTGGCGCCACCCGAAATGGATATTCGGGGCAAAGTGCGCAAAGACATTGCTCGCTACCTCGAAGTCAGCCGGCTCATCGACGGTCCAGCGCAAACTAGACAGGTCCTGCTCGTTCTGCATCGCGGCTGTCGCGAAACGACCGGATGTCCGAACATAAGGCGTCACGTGCTCACGGTCGAACTGGCTGTCGCTTTCCTGCAGCGTCCGCTCCAGCGCGGCCAGGGTCACTACTTCAATGTCCAGTCCATCGGGATAGGTGGCCGGGCTCACATTGCTGAAATAATCGACACCGGCGAGGCGGAATCGGCGAATGCATTCATCTACCAGCGCGGGATCCACCATCGGGCAGTCGCCAGTGATGCGCACGACCACATCGGTCTGGTGCGCCTTGGCGGCCTTGACGAAGCGATCCAGCACGTCGTTCTCGCTGCCCTGTTCACAGGCATAACCCAAGCCTTGAACATGCTCGACCAGGACGCGATTCCTGGGATCGATCGACGTGGCCACGATGATCTTGTGCAACTCGACGGAACGCGAAAGACGGGCCAACAGCAGCGCGATCATCGGCACGCCGCCGATCGTCTTCATGACCTTGTTGGGCAATCGGGTCGAGCCCATGCGGGCCTGGACGACAGCAACGATTTTCATGATCTAGCTTGATTCCACTTTGAAGGATCGAGGAGGTCCACGTCGGTGCAGGTAAAGTCCGGCAATGGAGCAGCCATATCTATGCCCGCTAAATCGCTCAGTAGTTCCTTAAATTGTTCGACGGTATCCACGCCGACAACAACGCGACTAACCTGAGGAAAAGAAAGCGGGTATTGCAAACAGGTACGAGTCGCGGAGGCCGTATTTTCAGTCAGCCACTCACGCCATATATCCCACGTGGAGCTCCAGCGTTCAAACTTAAATGGAATCGAGACTCGAGGCATCAGTAGCAGCCCCTGAAGGAACGCAGAGCGCGTGTGCACTTCCACGCCAGAATCGTGCAAGCGCTGTAACCAGCCCGATGAAACCAGGCGCCGGTCAAGCAGATTCAATGGCGCCTGCACTAGATCAGGCATGCAGACCGGAATGATTGAAGCCAGCTGCTCCGGTTCGTAAATGGATACCCCGACCTTCACAACCAAACCATCCTCTTTGAGTGCCTGCAACGCCCGGGCAAGCGCCTGACCATGAGGCCCAATGAGCTGTTCGGCGCGGTGCAGTAGCAAGCCGTAAATCCGTGTCACGCCCAAGCGCGCAAGAGAGGCTTTCATCTGTTCACGCACCCATGCCTCCACGTTGTCGACATCCTCTTGCATTGCTGGCAGTTTGGTTACTACTTTGAAACCATTGATGCCGACCCCTCCGAGACTGGTTTCGCTTTGGCCGTAAGCAATAGCGGTGTCTAGCGTGTCGACATTATTTTCACGGCTAAGTGCCAAAATTTCCGCGATATCACCTAACCCTACTTGTCCACCTTTGTTGGCAATGCCATAGCGCAAACCAAACTGAGCAGTTCCCAATGCAAGCCGCTTCATGCGAAACGTGCCTTTCTCAGCACCGAGGTTGCAACCCACTCTTGCGGGTCGTCCGTGAATCCTGGTCCGCCATGTTGAGTCAATTCGTGGGAAAAGCAAGTGTAGGCAGGGTGCCAATCAAAGAGGCGACGATGATCCATCTTGTGGGAGAAAATCCCGGGTTTATGGTGATACTCACGCCGAGCGGGTGCTAAAGAGAAAAAATCCTGGATAACTATCCAGCCATCCGGCCTCAAGACACGATCGGCTTCCTGGGCAATCCGAAATAAATCCTCGCGATCACAAAGGTATAAGCAAAATCCAAATACAAGAATATCGAACGTGCCCGAGTCATATGGCAAAGCATCCGCCGTGCCTTGTTGAGCGAGAACTCCAATTGCTTTCGCCGAGGCCACAGCTTTCCCAGATGGTTCGATCCCATGGCACTCCATGCCGAGATGTTCACTCATCCACGCCAGTCGTTTTCCCTCTCCACAGCCGACTTCCAGCAACCTCGGCTTTGAATGTCCGATCAACGGCAGTGCCTTTATCGAAGCATTGATAACGGGCTCTTCGCGACTGAATTCCCGATCCTGCATGGCTTGGTGATTGCGTTCAAACCACGCGTCACCCTCATCGTTCAAAAAAATGACTTTCTGCATATCATTCACTCAAATATTTATGCAGCGTTGCGATGACCAACGCTTGATCAGCTTCGCGAAGGGTGGGGAACATTGGCAGACTTAAAGTCTCCTTGTAATACTGCTCCGCAGAGGGGCAGTAGCCCACAACGAAACCCCTATCTTCATAATAGGGCTGCCGGTAAACAGGTATGTAATGCAAATTGACATTAATCCCTGCGGTTTGCAGCACGTCGTAAACTTGCCGTTGGGTCGCGAAGCCAGACTTAACCCGAATAACATACAGGTGATAGCTAGAGTAGCAGTCCGGGTGCTGCCACGGCAGCGTTATGGGCAAGCGGGCCAGTTCGCTGTCGTAGCGTTCGGCGACGCGATGGCGCGTTTGAACCAACTCCTGCAGCCGCTTCATCTGGCTCACACCCAAGGCGGCCTGGATGTCGGTCATCCGATAGTTGTAACCGAGGCAAATCTGCTGGTAGTTCCAGATCTCGTCGCCCGGCCGCGGCTGCATTTTCTTGGCCTCACTGGTGATGCCATGGCTTCGAAAGCGCTGCATCAGGCTCGCCAGAGCGGGATCATTGGTGAGCGCCATGCCGCCTTCACCGGTCGTGATGATCTTCACCGGGTGGAAACTAAACACGGTGATGTCGCTGTATCTGCAGTTCCCGACCGGCTGGCCCTGGTAGCTGGCGCCGATGGCATGCGATGCGTCCTCGATGACCTTGAATCCATATTGCTGACTGAGCTTGTGAATGCCCGCCATGTCGCAGGACTGGCCGCTGAAGTGCACGGGAACGACCACTTTGGGAAGCCGGCCCTCCTTCTCCGCCAATGCCAGCTTTTCGGCCAGCTTTTCCACGCTCATGTTGTAGGTGGCGGGATCGATGTCGACAAAGTCGATCTTCGCTCCGCAGTACAGGCCGCAATTGGCACTGGCGACGAAGGTGATCGGCGATGTCCACAACCAGTCACCCTCTCCCAATTCGAGCGCGAGACATGCGATGTGCAGTGCCGCGGTGGCGTTATTGACCGCGACGGCGTGCCCGGCGCCCACGTGAGTGGCTATGGTCTGCTCGAACAACGGGACCATCGGCCCCTGTGTGAGGAAGTCCGATTTCAGGACTTCCAGCACGGCATCGATGTCGGCTTGGGAAATATCTTGTCGGCCGTAGGGAATCATTGGGAAATACCTTGTGAAGGGTGGCTGATGATTTCGGCATAGGAGCCCACCCGTTTGACAGCGCCGGCACTCAGCTCGACGATTTGGGAGCAATTCTTCAGTGTCGTCAAACGATGGGCCACGATCAGGATGGTCAACTCATCGCCGAGGCTGTCGATTGCCTGCATCACCGCCTGTTCGGTCTCGCTATCCAGTGCACTCGTGGCCTCGTCGAACACGATGACATTGGCTTGCTTGTACAGTGCCCGGGCGATGCCGATGCGCTGACGCTGCCCCCCGGACAGACGGATGCCGCGCTCGCCGACCATGGTTTCGTACTGCTTGTCCCAGGTGTCAATCGTCTGCGCGATCTGCGCCTTCCCGGCGGCCGCACGCAGGCGGACCTGATCGATCTGGCCTGGAGGCACGCCGAAGGCAATGTTCTCCGCGATAGTGCTGTCGGACAGGAAAATCGCTTGCGGCACATGCGCGATATTCGCCTGCCAGGCGCGATGGTTTTGCGGGGTGATCGTTACCCCGTCGACCTGCATGGTGCCTTCGGTAGGCGGCAACAGGCCCATTACGATGTCCAGCAGCGTGCTTTTGCCGCTGCCCGTCTTGCCGATGAAGCCGATGCGGGCGCCCTTGGGTATCGTCAGATTCAATGCATTCAACACCAGCGGGCCGTCCGGCGTATAGCGAAAGCGCAGGCCTTTCAGATCGATGCTGTGGCGGAACGCGATCGGCTCCGGCCGGGGCTCGCTGGCATAGGCGGGCAAAGGCTGGTCGAGCAGTTCCAGGGTGTCCTGCAAGGGCGCCCGGCCGGCATGGATGTGCGCCAGGCTCGAATAGACCAGTTGCATCACAGGCAACAGGCGTTGCGCCCCCAGCACCATGGCGCCGATCACGGGGATCGCGGTGGTAATGCCTTCCGGCCGCTTGCCCAGCACATAGGCCAGCACGGCGATGACCACCATGCCCAGGGCCTCGATGCCGAAGCGCGGGCTGCTGTTGGTGATCTGGACGTTGGCCATTGCCCGCCGAAGCGGCTGGTCTGCATTCAGATAGGTTTTGCAGTACGCCGCCTGCGCGCCATCGATCAACACATCGCGAATCCCGCTGAGGCCTTCTTGCAGCGCCTTGATGACCTGGTTCTGCTCCCGGCTGATGCATATGCTGTTTTCGACAAGCCGCTTCTTGGTCGCCAGGAGGATCAACACATAAATCGTGCCGAAGCCTGCCAGCACGACAAAGGGAATCAGCGGCTCGATCACGGTCAGGGCCGCCACGATGGTCACCAGCATCAGCAGGGAACTGACGATGGCGAGGATGGGCAGAATGGTGCCGTTCACCAGCCCGTTCGCCTTGCCTGAAATGCCGGCAATGACCTCGCTGCTATTGCGCGCCAGGTGTACCGCGTAAGGCTGGTAGAGCGTGCGGCGGTAGATGCTGATGCTGAAATCGGCGCCGATGGAATGGCTCAGCCGCGTCTGCGCCCAGAGGAGAATAAAGCGCATCACACCGGAGACAATCGCCGCCACGGCGAACACAACGGTCAAGGGCAACAGCAGTTGCCTGGACTCTGTCAACCCGAGCCACTGGATCATGCCCTGCACATAAGGCTGCCTGAAAATCGGCTCCGGATTGGTCAACACGCCCAGGAACGGCAACACCGCCCCGATGCTGATCACCTCGGCCAGGGAAGCGAGGATCATCAGGACAAACAGGACGCCCAGCTGGACCCTGCGCCGCGGGCTGATGTGAGGCCACAGCCGGCGCAGAAGTTCAAACAGGGACTGATGACGTTGCACGGTCACTCGTGGTAATCCATCGTCTTGAAGCCATGGTGCTTGATCAGCTCATCGCGCTCGGCGGCCTTGAGGTCTTCGCGCACCATTTCCGCGACGAGTTCGGCGAACGTGGTCTTGGGCGTCCAGCCCAGTTTTTCCTTGGCCTTGGTCGGGTCGCCCAGCAGGGTCTCGACTTCAGTCGGGCGAAAGTAGCGCGGATCCACGCTGACGATGCATCTGCCGCTGCCGTCATAGCCCTTCTCGTCGACGCCGGTTCCTTCCCAGCGGATGCGCATGTCCAGTTCCCTGGCTGCGGCATCGACAAAATCCCTGACCGAAAATTGCACGCCGGTGGCGATCACGAAATCCTCGGGTTTTTCCTGCTGCATCATCAGCCATTGCATTTCAACGTAGTCGCGTGCATGCCCCCAGTCGCGCTTGGCGTCCATGTTGCCGAGGTAGAGGCAGTCCTGCAGGTTGAGCTTGATGCGTGCCAGCGCGCGCGTGATCTTGCGCGTTACAAAGGTTTCGCCGCGCACAGGGCTTTCGTGATTGAACAGAATGCCGTTGCACGCATACATCCCGTATGCCTCGCGGTAATTGACCACCATCCAGTAGCCGTAGAGCTTGGCCACCGCATAGGGGCTGCGCGGATAGAAAGGTGTCGTTTCCTTTTGCGGGGTTTCCTGCACCAGGCCATACAGCTCGCTGGTGGACGCCTGGTAGAAACGGGTCTTTTTCTCCAGGCCAAGAATGCGGATCGCTTCCAGCAGGCGCAGCACGCCCAACGCATCCGAATTGGCCGTGTATTCGGGCTCCTCGAAACTGACCGCCACGTGGCTCTGCGCCGCGAGGTTGTAGATCTCGTCCGGCTGGATCTGCTGGATGATGCGGATCAGCGAGGACGAATCGGTCATATCGCCGTGATGAAGGAAGAACTGCACCCCGCTTTCGTGGCGGTCCCGGTACAGGTGGTCGATGCGGTCGGTGTTGAACAGGCTCGTGCGGCGCTTGAGGCCATGCACGATATACCCTTTCTGCAGCAGCAGCTCGGCGAGATACGAACCATCTTGCCCGGTAACGCCGGTGATGAATGCAACCTTTTGTTGTGAGGACATCGTGTGAGGCTTTCTTTATTTTCGGGCCGGTTGTGACTGAGGTTGTGCGCTCGAATGCGATCCCAGGAAATCCTGGTACGCAGCCGCCAGCCCCTGCTCAAGGCCGACCTCCGCATGCCAGCCCAGTGCGTTCAGCCTGGCGCTGTCCATCAACTTCCGCGGCGCACCGTCCGGCTTGCTGGTATCGAAGCTGAACTCGCCGGAATACCCGACCGCGCGGGCGATGGATTCGGCGAGTTCACGGATGCTGATGTCGCTGCCGACGCCGACGTTGATATGGCTTTGCATGGGCAACACATGCCGGTCGTAGCTCACCTTGTCCAGGTCCATCACATGGACGGATGCAGCGGCCATGTCATCGACATACAGAAACTCCCGCTTCGGTGTTCCGCTGCCCCAGATGATCACCTGCGGCGCATTTTTCACCTTCGCCTCATGGAGGCGGCGGATGAGCGCCGGGATCACATGGGAGTTCTCGGAGTGGTAGTTGTCCCCGGGGCCATACAGATTTGTCGGCATCACGCTGCGGTAGTCCAGGCCATGGCTGTCGCCGTACTGGCGGTTATAGCTCTCGCATAGCTTGATGCCGGCGATCTTGGCAATCGCGTAGGGCTCATTGGTGGGCTCCAGCGTGCCCGTCAACAAGGCATCTTCGCGCATGGGCTGCGCGGCCAGGCGCGGGTAAATGCAGCTGGATCCGAGGAACAGCAGCTTCTGCACGCCGCTTCTGTAAGCGCTGTCGATGACGTTGGCCTCGATCATCAGGTTTTCATAAAGAAACCCGGCGGGATAAGTGTTGTTGGCGTGGATGCCGCCGACCCTGGCTGCCGCGAGATACACCTGCGTGGGTTTTTCGGTTTCGAAAAAACGGCGCACCGCGGCCTGGTCCGTGAGGTCAAGCTCCGCGTGGGTGCGGGTGAGCAACAGCTCGGCCGGGTGGCCCGCGGCCAGCAATCGACGGACAATGGCCGAGCCGACCATGCCCCGATGGCCGGCGACATAAATCTTTGCGGCGGCCCTCATCGGTCACTCCGTCCGTACCGATCTTCAAAACGGACGATATCGTCTTCACCCAAATAGCTGCCCGACTGCACTTCAATAATTTCCAACGGAATCGTGCCGGGGTTGGTCAGGCGATGAATTTCGCCCAAGGGAATATAAGTGGATTGGTTTTCGGTAAGCATGGTCGTCTTGTCCCCGCAGGTGATCTCCGCTGTACCCTTGACCACCACCCAATGCTCTGCCCGGTGATGATGTTTTTGCAGACTAAGACTTGCTTTGGGTTTGACCTGGATACGCTTGACCTTGAAGCGCGGCCCATCGTCGATGCTGTCGTACCAACCCCAGGGGCGATGGACCTTGCGGTGCATCGCGAGTTCTTCCCGCCCGCCAGCAGTGAGCTGGTTGACGATGTGCTTGACGTCCTGGCTGCAAGATTGATCAGCCACCAGGACAGCGTCGGGAGTTTCGATAACGATGAGGTTGTCTACGCCCACAAGGCTGACAAGACGGCTGGTGGCATGTACCAGGGTATTCCGGCTGTCAACGGTCAAGACGTCTCCAAAGCAGGCATTGCCCTTGTCGTCCTTGGGCAGGACTTGCCAGACGGCATCCCAAGCGCCCAGGTCACTCCAGCCTGCATCAAGCGGGACCATTTTTAGCGAAAAATCACTACCGCAGCAGTGTTCCATCACGGCGTAATCGACGGATTCGGCGGGGACGGCGGTGAATTCCGGCTTTCCGGGACGAACAAATTTCTGGTCGATGCTGCGCTTTGCCCATGCGGCGCGAGTAGCTCGGGCAATATCCGGGCGGAAACGTTCCAGCGCCGCCATCCACACCGAGGCCTTCAGCACGAACATTCCGGCATTCCAGTAATACCCACCCTCATCGAGATATCGCTGTGCCGTTGAGGCATCGGGCTTCTCGACAAAACGCTCCACGGTAAAACTTTCCACTGGCGGGACGGCACTCGAGGCAGTCTTGATGTAGCCATAGCCGGATTCCGGCCGATCCGGCGTGATACCAAGGATGACGATGCCGCCGGTGGCAGCCTCGCGAATTGCCGCCTGCATGGCGGTGGCGAAAGCCGGCTGATCGACGACAGTTTGATCAGCGGGAGTCACAAGCAGAACAGGATCATCCCCATTTTCCATTGCAGCAAGAGCGGCCAGAGTCAGCGCTGCCGCAGTGTTACGTCCCACGGGTTCCAGAAGCGAACACTCAAGTTCAATGCCCGCTTCGCGCAATTGCTCTTGCGCCAGAAAACGGTGCTCCTCATTGGTAACGATGTACAGAGCTCCAACATCAATTTGCGCATTACCTACGCTCATCAATCGTTTGGTAGCCAGCTGAAACAGGCTCTCTTCACCCGTAAGACAAAGGAATTGCTTGGGAAAGCCTGTTCGCGAAAGTGGCCAGAGCCTCGTTCCGGATCCACCACAGAGAACTACCGGCCTTGCCTGAATCGTAGGTAAGTTCATTCGTTGTCAATCTCGGTTTTCAATTGCTCGATTTCCGCTTGCAACGACTCATACTCTGCCAGCTTTCGCTTCAAAAACTTCGCCGTCAGCTTCGACTTCTCCGCCATCCCTGACGGCGTCAGCAGATAGGCGTACGCAAGCTTGTTATCACTACTACGAAAGTTCTGCACCTTGATCAGCCCTTTGCTCATCAACGCTTTGAGGCAGTAGTTTGTTTTGCCAAGGCTGATCCCCAAGGCATCCGCCAAGCCGCGCTGATTGACTCGTGGATTTGTCTGCAGCAAACGCAGCACCTGCAAATGGGACTCTTCAGTGGACATCTTTGTTTGGATTGACCGGCCAGATCAGGGGAAACGGGTGTCGATGCCACCTATTGGCATCCTTTTGGAGAGGGGCTTGTTCAACTGATGAACAGTATAGCCACATGAAACTTCTTTTTCAACTCTGTGGAGGGCAGAGGGCCAACATCCCTATTTGAAATGCCTGCGTTCCCCGAAGGACGTCAGCATAGAATCGAGCGTCACAAACGCTGTTGTGGAAACAACAGCGCTACCCGGGAGGCTGGGTAAAAAGGGATCATTCATGAAAAGCAAAACAACTCAGCAAAAGGTGCAGTTCCTTTGAAAAGGCTATTTGACCTGGCCCTGGCCATCATGCTGTCGGCCGTCTTGGCCCTTCCCATCCTGATCATCGTTGTCCTGGTCAGGCTCACGTCCCCCGGCCCCGCCTTGTACTGGTCCGATCGCGTTGGCCGCCACAACCGCATATTCAGGATGCCCAAGTTCAGGAGCATGCGCACCGGCACACCGGCCGTCGCCACGCATTTGCTGGAGAACCCGGCGGCGCACCTGACCCCGATCGGCCCGTTCCTGCGCAAGAGCAGCCTCGACGAACTCCCGCAGCTTTGGAGCATCCTGGTTGGCGACATGAGCTTCGTGGGACCCCGTCCGGCACTGTTCAACCAGGACGACCTGATTGCCCTGCGCACGGCGCAAGGGGTGCACGAGCTGGTGCCGGGACTGACGGGATGGGCGCAAATCAATGGTCGTGACGAATTGCCGATTCCCCAAAAGGTGGCGCTGGACGCAGAGTATCTGCGCCGGCGCTCGCTCTGGTTCGACATCCGGATTTTGTGGCTGACCGCAGCCAAGGTGTTGCGTCGCGACGGCGTGTCCCATTGAGCCGCCGGGCCGGCCTAACTTACGATGCAAAGTCAATGATCAAACAAAAACTGCTGGGCCAGTCACGGCGCGTCAAGCAACTCATGGTGGCGTTCGCTGACATCGTCACGGGCGTCGTGGCTGTATGGGTGGCCTACTCGCTTCGGCTCGATACCCTGCATTGGCCCTACAGCATCCACCAGTGGCTGCCTTATGCGCTGGCACCTTTATTGGCCGCTCCGATTTTCTGGCGCAACGGTCTTTACCGCGCGGTTTTCCGGCATAGCGGCATGGCCGCGATGCGAGCGCTGGTGATCGCCGTATCGCTGTATGCGGTCGTGTTTTCCGGCCTGCTGGTAGTCATGTCTTGGCCGGATGTGCCGCGCTCCCTTGGCCTGCTGCAACCGCTGATATTGATACTCCTGGTGGGCGGCAGCCGTGCTGTTGCCAGGCAATGGTTGAGCAGTCTTTCAGCCGGCCAGCGCCGGGACATGCCAGTCAGCCGCTTGCTGATTTACGGCGCAGGCTCCGCTGGCGTGCAAATCGCCAATGCCATCGCCACTTCCCATGAATTCAAACTGCTGGGATTTGTGGACGATAGCCGGGCGCTGCAAGGCCTGACCATCAATCACGTGCCGGTTTACGCACCGGCAGAACTGCCAGGCCTGGTGGAACAACACGGAATCACCGACCTGCTGCTGGCACTGCCGTCCATTACCCGAGCCCGCCGCAACGAGATCCTGAACGAACTGCAGCCACTCCCGGTCCACGTGCGTTCCCTGCCCGGACTCACCGACCTGGCCCATGGCCGTGTGGCCCTGGCGGACATCAAAGACCTTGATGTGGAAGATTTGCTGGGCCGCGATCCCGTGCCGCCCGATCGCGCGCTGCTGGCGCGCAACCTGAAGGGCAAAGTGGTGCTGGTCACCGGCGCCGCAGGCAGCATCGGCAGCGAGTTGTGCCGCCAGATACTGCAGGAGCGGCCCGCGCGCCTGATCCTTGTCGAACACAGCGAGTTCGGCCTCTACAGCATCCACCAGGAGCTGGGTCACCTATGCCGGCGCATTGCCGAACATGGCGAGGCCGTGGAAATTGCACCCTTGCTGGCCAATGTCCGCGACTACGGCCGCATGCTGGAAATCTGCCGGGCCTACCAGCCGCACACGATTTACCACGCAGCCGCCTACAAACACGTTCCGCTCGTCGAAAGCAATCCCGCCGAGGGGGTCGCCAATAATGTGCTGGGCACCTTCAATACGGCACGCGCCGCGATAGAAACCGGTGTCAGCCATTTCGTGCTCGTGTCCACCGACAAGGCCGTGCGGCCCACCAACGTCATGGGCGCCAGCAAACGTCTCGCCGAGATGGTGTTGCAAGCGCTCTCGGCAACACCGGCCCCGAGTTTCGGCCCTGGAGCCCCTGCAGTGAACAACCGCACGCGCTTTGCCATGGTCCGCTTCGGCAACGTCCTGGGCAGCAGCGGCAGCGTCGTGCCGCTGTTTCGGCGCCAGATTGAGGCCGGCGGCCCGATCACCCTGACCCATGCCGACGTGACGCGCTATTTCATGACCATCCCCGAGGCCGCCCAGCTGGTGCTGCAGGCGGGCGCCATGGCCGAAGGCGGCGAAGTCTATGTGCTGGACATGGGCCAGCCGGTGCGCATCATCGACCTGGCGCGCCGCATGGTGAAGCTCTCCGGCTTCACGGTGCGCGACGAAAACCGCCCCGACGGCGACATCGCGATCGAGGTCACCGGTTTGCGCCCCGGCGAAAAGCTGTATGAAGAGCTGCTGATCGGCGACAACCCCGTCGCGACGCTGCATCCCCGCATCCTCAAAGCGCACGAAGAATTTGTGCCCTGGGCGGATTTCCGCGGAGACCTGGAAGTGCTCAAGCAGGCGGTGAAAGCCAACGACACCGCCACCTTGCGGATATTGCTGCTCAAGCACGTCAGCGGGTTCACCCCCGACGCCCAGGACAGCGACCTCGTCGGCCTGGCAAGCCTTTAAGAACCCACGGGTTCTAGGGTGCGGACACCGCCTCTTTAAAGCTCAAACCCGCGGCATCCTTGCCTGAAAGCAGGGGCGAGCCGCCTTCCAGGGGCCAGGCGATCCCCAGCGTGGGGTCGTTCCAGACAATGCAGCGCTCCTGCTCGGGCGCATAGTAGTCAGTCGTTTTGTACAAAAATTCCGCGCTGTCGCTGAGCACCAGGAAGCCGTGCGCAAGGCCGGGCGGCACCCACAGCTGCCGGTGATTCTCCTCGCTGAGCTCCAGGCCGAACCATTGGCCGAAAGTCGGCGATGCGGGGCGGATATCGACCGCGACGTCGAAGACGGCACCCCGCACGACGCGCACCAGCTTGCCTTGCGGCTGCCCGACCTGGTAGTGCAGGCCGCGAAGCACGTTTTTTGCCGACCGGCTGTGGTTGTCCTGGACAAAGCTGAAATCGGTGCCGGTCGCGGCATTGAATGCGCGCTGGTTGAAACTCTCCAGGAAGAAGCCGCGCTGGTCACCGAACACCCGGGGTTCGAGGATGAGCACGTCCGCGATCGGCGTCGGTGTGACTTTCATGGCCGGCCGGCCTCCTTCAAAAGATTCTGCAGGTATTGGCCGTAGCCGCTTTTTGCCAGCGGCTCGGCGAGCTTGTGCAACTGGGCGTCGTCAATGAATCCGTTGCGCCAGGAAATCTCCTCCGGGCAGGCAATCTTGAGCCCCTGGCGGTGCTCCAGCGTCGCGATGAACTGGCTGGCATCCAGCAGGCTGTCGTGGGTGCCGGTATCCAGCCATGCATAGCCGCGCTGCATGATTTGCACCTTCAGTTGGTCCTGTTCCAGGTAGCGCTGGTTGACCGTGGTGATTTCAAGCTCGCCGCGAGCGCTTGGCTTGATCGACTTGGCGATCTCGACGACCTGGGCATCATAAAAATACAGGCCCGTGACGGCGTAATTGCTTTTGGGTGCGGCCGGTTTTTCTTCAATGCTGCGCGCGCGTCCGGTGGCATCAAACGCCACGACACCGTAACGCTCCGGGTCCTTTACGTGATAGGCAAACACCGTCGCCCCCGACGTTTCGGCATCCGCTTCATTGAGCAGCCTGTGCAGGTCGTGGCCGTAAAAAATGTTGTCGCCCAGCACCAGGGCGCTGGGCGCGCCGTTCAGGAACTTCTCCCCGATGATGAAAGCCTGGGCCAAGCCGTCGGGGCTGGGCTGCACGGCGTATTGAAGGTTCATGCCCCACTGCGATCCATCCCCCAGGAGCTGCTCGAAGCGCGGCGTGTCCTGCGGCGTGCTGATGATCAGTACCTCGCGGATACCGGCGATCATGAGCGTGCTCAGCGGGTAATACACCATGGGCTTGTCGTAGACCGGCAGCAGCTGTTTGCTGATGGCCAATGTGGCCGGGTGCAGGCGGGTACCGGAGCCGCCGGCCAGGATGATGCCTTTGCGTTGAGTCATGTTTGAGCGATCAGGTAATTTCTGCCAGCATGCGGGCCACGCCCTGCTGCCATGCCGGAAGCTGCAGGCCAAGGGCGCCACGAAGTTTGGCGGTGTTCAAGCGCGAATTATGCGGGCGCAGCGCCGGTGTCGGGAAGGCCGATGTGGCGACAGGATCCACGGTCTCCGGTGAGGCCTTGAGCGCCCTGCCGCTTTTCGCCGCGTAATCGAGAACAAAGCGCGCGTAGCCATGCCAGGACGTTTCGCCCGCGGCCGCCACGTGGTAGATCCCGGCAAAGCCCGCTGTGGACCCAGTGAGCGCGCCGCGCAGCATGTGGGCCGTGACATCGGCCAGCAGGTCGGCCCCTGTAGGCGCTCCGAACTGGTCGCTGACGACCGTCAGGCGGTCGCGCTCGGCGGCCAGGCGCAGCATGGTCTTGGCGAAGTTGCCGCCCCGGGCCGCATAGACCCAGCTGGTGCGCAAAATCAAGTGCCGGGCGCACCGCGCTGCAATGCGCTGCTCGCCCTCGAGTTTGGTCCGCCCATAAACGCTGAGCGGGCCGGTCGGGTCGCTTTCTTCCCAGGGCTTGCTGCCGCTGCCGTCAAACACATAGTCCGTCGAATAATGGACCAGCCATGCCCCGGCGGCGTCCGCCGCTTCCGCCAGCACGCCCGGCGCTTCGGCATTGACGGTATGCGCGGTGGTGGCATCGCTTTCAGCCTTGTCGACGGCGGTGTAGGCAGCGGCATTGACGATGACGTCAGGCCGGATCTGGCGCACCGTCTCACGGATGCCGTCCAGATTGGCGAGGTCGCCGCAAAAGTCATGGCTGTGGCGGTCCAGCGCGACCAGCTCGCCCAGGGGCGCCAGGCTGCGCTGCAGCTCCCAGCCCACCTGGCCGTTCTTGCCGAAAAGCAGTATCTTCATGCGCGCGCTCAGGCCGCGGCCGTCGCGTACTGGGCATCGACCCAGTCGCGGTAAGCCCCGCTCTGCACATGGGTGACCCATTCAGGGTTGTCCAGGTACCACTGCACGGTCTTGCGGATGCCGGTTTCAAAGGTTTCGGCGGGCTTCCACCCCAATTCGCGCGTCATCTTGGCGGCATCGATCGCGTAGCGGCGATCGTGGCCCGGCCGGTCCTTGATAAAGCTGACCTGTTCGCGGTAGCTACCGCCGGCGCGCGGGCGCAACTCGTCGAGCAGGGCGCACACCGCATGGACGATGTCGATGTTCGGTTTCTCGTTGTTGCCGCCGATGTTGTAGGTCTCGCCGGGCTTGCCGGCTTCGAGCACGCGGCGAATGCCGCTGCAGTGGTCCTTGACGTACAGCCAGTCGCGCACCTGCTGGCCGTCGCCGTAGACCGGCAGCGGCTTGCCGGCCAGGGCGTTGACGATCATCAGCGGGATCAGTTTTTCGGGGAAATGGTAAGGGCCGTAATTGTTGGAGCAATTGGTGGTGAGCACCGGCAGGCCGTAGGTGTGGTGATAGGCCCGGGTCAGGTGGTCGCTGGCCGCCTTGCTGGCCGAGTAGGGGCTGTTCGGCTCGTAGCGGTGGGTTTCGCTGAAAGCCGGGTCGGCGGGCTTGAGCGAACCGTAAACCTCGTCGGTGGACACCTGCAGGAAGCGGAACGCGGCCTTCTCGCCGTTCGGCAGGCCGGCCCAGTACTGGCGCACGGCTTCCAGCAACCGGAAGGTGCCGACGATATTGGTCTGGATAAATTCTTCGGGATCCGCGATGGAACGGTCCACATGCGACTCCGCCGCGAAATGGAGCACGGCACGCGGCTTGTGCCTGGCCAGCAGTTCAGCGACCAGGGCCCTGTCGCCGATGTCGCCCTTGACAAAAACGTGCCGTGGATCGCCCTTGAGGGGCGCCAGTGTTTCCATGTTGCCGGCGTAGGTGAGCTTGTCCAGGTTGACGACCGGCTCGTCGCTGCCTGCCAGCCAGTCAAGGACAAAATTGGCGCCGATAAATCCGGCTCCCCCCGTAACCAAAATCATGAGCTCACCTTCCATGCGCCGCTGCAGTGCGGCACCGGCTCACATTATGCCCTCGGCCTCGCGGCGGGAAGGCCGTGGGCAAGGGCCGCCGCCCCGGTCAGAAGTGAATTCCACGCATCATCTGCTGCATGGCAACGGCTTCGGCCGACAGCTGCGGTTTGGCGCCCTTCTCGCCCTTGGCGGCCGAAGAGTCGGGGAACATGCGGAAGCTGGTGTTCATGGCGATCTGCGCGATGCGCGGCACCAGCGCGTGCATCAGCTGGCCGGTGATGCCCAGGCGTGTGGCGACGCGCACCGGCTTGAAGATGCAAGCCTGCGCGATCATGTCGGCGGCCTCTTCGGGGGACAGCGTCGGCACGTTGTTGTACAGGTTGGTAGGCGCGATCATGGGCGTGCGCACCAGCGGCATGTTGATGGTGGTGAAGCTGATGCCGACGTCGGCGAACTCGCTCGACGCGCAACGCGTCCAGGCGTCCAGCGCGGCCTTGGAGGCCACATAGGCCGAAAAACGCGGCGCGTTGGTCAGCACGCCGATGGAACTGATGTTGACCACATGGCCCTTGCGCCTGGCCGCCATGCCGGGCAGCAGGCCCATGGTCACGCGCAGGCAGCCGAAGTAGTTGAGCTGCATGGTGCGCTCGTAGTCGTGGAAACGGTCGTAGCTGGCCTCGATCGCGCGGCGTATGGAGCGGCCGGCATTGTTGATCAGGAAATCGACGCCGCCGTGGTTGGCAATCAGCAGCTTGAGGAAACGATCGCAATCGGCCATGTCGGCGATGTCGGCCGGGTAAGCCACGAACTGGTAGCCCTTGGCCTTGGCTTCCTTGCAGGCTTCATCGAGCTTGTCCTGGTCGCGCCCGCAGATGACGGTGACCGCGCCGGCCTCGGCGAACTTGTGCGCAGCGGCCAGGCCTATGCCGGAAGAGCCACCGGTGACCAGCACCACCTTGCCGCCCACTGTTCCCTTGAGCGAGCGGTCGATGTGCAGGTCGGGATCCAGGTGGCGCTCCCAGTAATCCCACAGGCGCCAGGCGTAGTCCTTGAGGTTGGGGCACTCAATGCCGGCGCCCTTGAGCGCAGCCATGGTCTCGCGGCAGTCGAAACGGGTCGGGTAGTTGACGAAGGTCAGCATGTCCTCGGGCAGGCCCAGGTCGGCCAGCACCGCGTTGCGCACACGCCGCACCGGCGCCAGCGCCATCAGGCTCTTCTTGACGCCGCGCGGGATGAAACCCAGCAGGGCGGCGTTGATGAACAGGTTCATCTTGGGCGCATGGGCCGCGCGGCTGAAGATGTCCAGCACGTCGCCGACGCGGTAGCCCACCGGGTCCACCAGGTGGAAGCATTTTTTGGCGATGCCGGTCTTGTGGCTGATGTGGTCCAGCGCGTCGACCACGAAGTCGACGGGGACGATGTTGATGCGCCCGCCTTCCAGGCCCACGGCCGGCATCCAGGGCGGCAGGAGCTGGCGCATGCGCTGGATCAGCTTGAAGAAATAGTAGGGGCCGTCGATCTTGTCCATCTCGCCGGTGGTGCTGTCGCCGACCACCATGGCGGGTCGGAACACCGTCCAGGGCACCTTGCATTCCTTGCGCACGATTTTTTCGCTCTCGTGCTTGGTCATGAAATACGGGTGCTCGTAGTTCTCGGCCTCCTCGAACATGTCCTCGCGGAACACGCCTTCATAGAGGCCGGCCGCGGCGATGGAGCTCACATGGTGGAAGTGCCCGGCATCGATGACCTTGGCGAACTCCACCGCGCTGCGCGTGCCCTCGATGTTGACGGCGATCTGGCTTTCCTCGTCGGCGCCCAGGTCGTAGACGGCGGCCAGATGGTAAAAATGCCCAACCTGGCCCTTGAGCTTTTTGATGTCCTCACTGCTGACGCCCAGTTTCTTGCTCGTCAGGTCGCCATGGATGGCGACAGCCCGCGCGGCGCTGACGCCCCAGTACTCCCTCAGTGCCGCCACTTTGCCGGCGCTTTCCTTGCGGATCAGGAAATGAACGGTCGTGCCTTTTCGTTCCAGAAGTTTTTTGACCAGGCGTTTGCCGATGAAGCCTGTGGCCCCCGTGACGAAATAATGCATGTTGTGTTTTCTCCGCTGAACTGTCGATCAAAAACTGATTCTTGCTTAAAGCGCATGACTCTCTATTCAGCAGAAACCCGCGCTCAGCGGCGCGGGGCGTGCTTTTCCATAGAGCGGGGCACCTAAACAGCGCCGCGGGGAAGGCTTATATTTTCCGGTCTATGCGGCATACTGTCCGCGCAAATCCACAACCCTCACTGTCTGGAGTCCACCATGGTCAAGAAACTGCAAAAAATGAGCGCCGACAAAAAATCCGGTCCCCAGCTGTCGGGCGCCGTCAAAGAGTCCGCGCAGCAAATCTGGCTGGCCGGCCTGGGCGCCTTCTCCAAGGCGCAGGAAGAAGGCGGCAAAGTGTTTGAAACCCTGGTCAAGGAAGGCCTGTCCATCCAGCGCAAAACCCAGGCCGTCGCCGAAGGGAAAATCTCCGAGGCCACCAACAAGATGGCCACCATGGCCACCGACATCCAGTCCAAAGCCGGCCACCAGTGGGACAAGCTCGAAAACATTTTTGAAGACCGTGTCGCCAAGGCCCTGAACAAGCTTGGCGTGCCTTCCGCCAAGGACGTGGACGCACTGATCGCCCGCATCGACGAACTGAACCGCAACGTGCAAAAACTCAGCGGCAAGGCCCCGGCCGCCAAGACGGCGACCAAGACCGCCGCCAAAAAGGCCCCGGCCACCAAGCGCCCGGCCGCGCGCAAGTCGGCTTAAGCACTTCGAGCTTCACCAGAAAAAGGGACATGCCGTCCCTTTTTTTACGCCTGTGCGCGCCTCTCCGCCTGCGCGGTTTTGCTGCAAAGCAGCAATTATTTCCGGGGCCGCCGTCTACACTTTCTTTCCATGACCTCTGCCAAGCGTTCAAAAAGCAAACCCTCCACGAGCCAGCCGCGCATTGCCTTGGCCCTCGCCGGGGGAGGCCCATTGGGGGCCATTTACGAGATCGGCGCCCTCTGCGCACTCGATGAATCCCTGCAAGGCATCTCGTTCACTGAACTGCACCACTATGTCGGTGTCTCGGCCGGCGGCTTTATCGCGGCGGGCCTGGCCAATGGCATGACACCACGCGAACTCTGCGCTGCCTTTATCGAAAACGGCGACCAGGCCTCGGAGGTGTTTGACCCGGCCTGGCTGATGGTGCCGGCTTATGGCGAATTTTTGCGGCGCGGCATCACCCTGCCCGGCCTGGCCGCATCGGCCGCGTGGCGCGCCACCTTTGGGCGCAAGTCTTTTGTGCATGCACTGGAGGCGCTGGGGCCGGCCCTGCCCACGGGCATTTTTGCCAACGACAAAGTCGACACGCAGCTCGAAAAACTGTTTTCCAAGCCTGGGCGCACCAACGACTTCCGGCAACTTCGCACGCGCCTGACGCTGGTGGCGACCAACCTGGACAGCGGCGACGCCGCGCCCTTCGGCCGCCCCGGCTGGGACCATGTGCCGATTTCCAAGGCCGTCCAGGCCAGTTCGGCCCTGCCGGGCCTGTTCCCCCCGGTGGAGATCGACAGCCACTACTACGTGGACGGCGCCCTCAAGAAGACCATGCACGCCGGCGTGGCCATGGACGAGGGCATAGACCTGATGTTCTGCCTGAACCCGCTGGTGCCTTTCAATTCCACGCGCGCTCCCCGGCTGGCCATGGACCAGCGCGTCATGCGCCGCGGCCTGCCGCCTGAAAAGCAGGCCATCCCGCGCATCGTGAGCGGCGGCCTGCCCGCGGTGATGAGCCAGACCTTCCGCTCCATGATCCATTCGCGGCTGGAGCTGGGCATGAAGCACTACGAACACGCCTATCCCGACACCGACATCGTGCTGCTGGAGCCCGACCACCGCGATGCCGAGCTGTTCCTGGCCAATACCTTCAGCTATCGTCAGCGCCGCGAACTGGCCGAGCACGCCTACCAGCAGACCCGGCAGATGCTGCGCTCACGCAAGACCACGCTGTCGGCCAAGCTCGCGCGGCACGGCGTGAGCTTGAACCTGGACGTTCTGGAGGATCCCAAGCGCCACCTGGTGGCCGCGAGGCCGGCCGCCACCCGCGTGGGCCGCGCCATCGCCTCGCTGGAGGAAGTGATGGAGGATTTAAGCCATGCACTGCAACCGGCTTCCCGCACGGCGGTCCCGGCGTAACCCAAAGGTTCTCCATGGGCGGATATTGAGGCTTGGTGGACTTCCCTAGTTTCGCGCCGGCCAGCGCCGGGTTAGAGTTCAAGAACAATACGAGGTAGACAAAATGGCGAAAAAAGCGCCGCGCCGAACAGCAGAGCGGATCCTGGAGGTTACCCTGGACCTCTTCAACCGCTTTGGCGAGCCCAATGTGTCGACCACCTTGATCTCGGCCGAGCTCAACATCAGCCCGGGCAACCTCTATTACCACTACCCCGCCAAAGACGAGCTCATCAACTCGCTGTTCGACCGTTATGAAAAATCCCTGGGCGAACTGCTCAACGCCAGCGACGGCGTGCGCGACGTGGAGGACGCCTGGTTTTTCATGCACACGCTGTTCGAACTGATCTGGCAGTACCGTTTCCTCTACCGCGACCTCAACGACTTGCTGAGCAAGAACCGCCGGCTGGAAACCCACTTCCAGTGGGTGCTCAAGAACAAGACACGCGCCATCAAGAGCCTGCTCGACGGCATGAGCCGCGCCGGCGCCGTGACCATCGATTCGCGCGAGGTTGAGGCCACGGCCACCAGCATGGTGGTGGTGCTCACCTACTGGCTCAGCTTCGAGTACGTGCGCGACCCGCGCAATGCGCTGGAGCCCGCCAACGCCCAGGCCGCGCTGCTGCGCGGCGCGCACCACGTGCTCAACCTGCTGATCCCCTACCTGGAGCAAAGCCAGCGCGCGCACCTGCAAGCCCTGGTCGGCGCTTACAGCAACCCGGCTTGAGTTCCTTCAAACAGCCCTCATTGATAACACCAACAATTTTTACAGGAGACAAGACACATGGCCAAATGGACCGCTTTTCCCCATGCCGGCGACTACGCATTCGATGCCGCCAGCCTGAAAAAGAGCTGGGCCCGCCTGCACACAGGCGACTGCGAGCCCCTACCCAAGGATGCCGACGTACTGCAGGCCTGGGTGCTGTTCCACAACGGTGAATTCCAGAAGGCCTTTGACGCCGGCCTCAAGGCCGGCGGAGACGGCATCACGGTGGCCAACAAAGCCGCCAGCATGTACGCCACCTACCTGGAAACCAAGGAAAAAGCCAAGCTCGACCTCTTCATGGAAGTCGCCGCCCGCGCCGAAGCCCAGCAAAAAGACGACCCGAAGAACGCCAACGCCTGGTACTGGCAGGCTTACGCGCTGGGCCGCTACAGCCAGGGCATCAGCGTGGCCAAGGCCCTGGCCCAGGGCCTTGGCACCAAGGTGAAGAACGCACTTGAGCAGGCCATCAAGCTCTCGCCCAAACACGCCGACGCCCACATCGCGCTGGCGGCCTTCCACGCCGAGGTGATCGACAAGGTCGGCTCGCTGATAGGCGGCATGACCTACGGCGCCAAGAAGGACGTGGGCCTGTCGCTCTACAAAGACGCCCTGAAACTACACCCCGGCTCGGCCATCGGCATGATCGAGTACGCCAACGGGATGGTCATGCTTGAAGGCGACAAGAAGATGAAAGAGGCCACCAAGCTTTATGAGCAGGCAGCGGCCAGCAAGGCGCTGGATGCGACGGAACGGTTGGATGTGGAGATGGCTAAGGCGGAGTTGGAAGACTAAGCTTGCGCTTGGCTGGGTCTTGCTCCGGCTTGCGCGCCCTCGCCCTTTGCTGAGGGTTGCTGGCCGGGGGTAGCCCGGCAGCTACTCACTTTTCTTTTGCTTCGCCAAAAGAAAAKTAAGCAAAAGAAAAGGCGACCCTGGTTGCTGCGTCCCTTCGCTTCGCTACGGGCAACCTGCGGTGCTCGGTTCAGGCGGGGTCGGCGGGGTCTC
>NZ_JBFUCN010000018.1:0-82371 GCF_056405195.1 Polaromonas sp. P1_H6 | reverse complement strand
GATACCGACATCAGCGCCGCGCTGGCCGAGCGCGTGCGCGCGGCCGCCGCCGCGCGCACGCCGCTGCGCCTGCGCGGCGGCGGCAGCAAGGATTTTTACGGCCAGGCCCTTGCGGGCGACATCCTTGACATCCGGCCGCACAAGGGCGTCATCAGTTATGAACCCAGCGAGCTGGTGGTCACTGCGCGCGCCGGGACCTCGCTGGCCGAACTCGAGGCGCTGCTGGCCGAGCAAGGCCAGTGCCTGCCCTTTGAGCCGCCGCATTTCGACGGCACGCAAGCCAAAGCCACCGTGGGCGGCATGGTTGCCAGCGGCCTGAGCGGCCCGGCCCGCGCCAGTGCGGGCGCCGTGCGCGACTACATGCTGGGCGTGGTGCTGCTCAACGGCAAGGGCGAACGCCTGGTTTTCGGCGGCCAGGTCATGAAGAACGTCGCCGGCTACGACGTGTCGCGCCTGATGGCCGGTTCGCTCGGCACGCTGGGCGTCTTGCTCGAGGTGTCTCTCAAGGTATTGCCTGTTGCGCCCATGGAGGCCACGCTGGTCTTCGACATGGATGAAGCCGCCGCCCTGCAACAGCTCAACCGCTGGGGCGCCATGCCGCTGCCCGTGAACGCTTCCTGTTGGCGGAGCGGGCGGCTGTGGGTGCGCCTGCGTGGGGCGAAAGCGGCTGTCGCCGCCGCGCAAACCTCCATGGGCGGGGAAGTTCTGGACAGCGATGCGGCCCACCATTGGACCGCGCTGCGTGAGCAGGCCCAGCCCTTCTTCGCCTTGCAAGCTGATGAGTCGCTGTGGCGGCTCAGCGTGCCCGACACAGCGCCGCCACTCGAGCTG
The DNA here is from genome assembly GCF_056405195.1 of Polaromonas sp. P1_H6. Lineage (NCBI taxonomy): Bacteria > Pseudomonadati > Pseudomonadota > Betaproteobacteria > Burkholderiales > Comamonadaceae > Polaromonas > Polaromonas sp. P1_H6. The sequence goes on along the minus strand of NZ_JBFUCN010000018.1, from coordinate 81,540 downwards.
GGCGAGACGCTGGTGGAATGGGGCGGCGCACAGCGCTGGCTCAAGCGGCCCGACAGCGACGCGGCACTGGTGCGCGAGGCGGCGGCCCAGGCCCATGGCCACGCCACGCTGTTCCGCTCGGCCGGCAAATCCGCGCCGGTGTTCTCCGCGCTCAAACCGCCGCTGGACCGCATACACCGCGAACTCAAGAAGCAGTTCGACCCGGCGGGTGTCTTCAACCCCGGCCGCCTGTACGCGGACTGGTAAGGCAGGACATGCGACGCCTCCGCCACCTGACCGGGCAGCACCGGACACCCTCCATCAATCGCCTGCTCGGTGGTTTGCTGGCCTTTAACGCCGGCGCCATCAATGCGGGTGGTTTTCTGGTGGTCGGCATGTACACCTCGCACATGACGGGATTCGCCTCCCTGCTGGCCGACAACCTTGTCCTGGGCCACATGACATTGGCACTGGGCGCCGTAGGCGCACTGCTGGCCTTTGTCACCGGCGCCGCCGTGACGGCCGTGCTGGTGAACTGGGCGCGCCAGCATCATCTGCGCAGCGAATACGCCTTGCCCCTGCTGCTGGAAGCCGTGCTGATGCTGTTGTTCGGGCTGCTGGGCGCGACACTGAACCGCCAGACCCCGTTTGCCGTGCCGCTGACCGTGCTGGTGCTGGCCTTCACCATGGGCCTGCAGAACGCCCTGGTCAGCAAAATCTCGTCCTCACAGATCCGCACCACCCACATGACCGGCGTGATCACCGACCTGGGCATCGAGTTCGGCAAGATGTTTTACTGGAACCGCACCGGCAGCCCGCCCGAGTCGCGTGTGCGCGCCAACCGCATCAAGCTGCGGCTGTTCGGCACCTTGCTGGCGATGTTCATCGCCGGTGGCGTGGTCGGCGCGGCCGGGTTCAAGTACGTCGGCTTTGTCTGGGTTGTGCCGCTTGCCCTCATGCTGCTGGCGCTGTCGCTGCCGCCCCTGTATGCGGATTTCCGGCGCGCCCGGCGCAAGGCCCTTGCCGTGGCACTGAAAGAGGCGCCCTGACTTTATGCAAACCCATCTCGCCCCCGAATTCAAGAACAGCGCCGAAGGCCGCGAGGCCGAAGCTATTTTGCGCAAATGCGTGCACTGCGGCTTTTGCACCGCCACCTGCCCGACCTACCAGCTGCTGGGCGACGAACTCGACGGCCCGCGCGGCCGCATCTACCTGATCAAGCAGGTGCTGGAAGGCGAAGCGCCCACACGCAAGACCCAGCTGCACCTGGACCGCTGCCTCACCTGCCGTAACTGTGAAAGCACCTGCCCCAGCGGCGTCGAATACGGCCACCTGGTCGACATAGGCCGCAAGCTGGTCGACGAGCGCGTGCCGCGCCCGGCCGGCGAGAAAGCCTTGCGCTGGGTGCTGAAGGAAGGCCTGCCCTCACCGCTGTTCGCGCCCGCGATGAAGGCCGGCCAGGCCGTGCGCGGCCTGCTGCCCGCGGCCCTCAAGAACAAGGTGCCGCCCAGGCAGGACGCCGGCGCCTGGCCGCGGCGCACGCATGCGCGCAAGATGCTGATGCTGGAAGGCTGCGTGCAGCCGGCCATGATGCCCAACATCAACGCCGCCACCGCGCGCGTGCTGGACGCGGCCGGCATAGAAACCGTGCTGGCGCCCAAAGCCGGCTGCTGCGGGGCGGTGAAGTTTCACCTCAACGACCACGAAGGCGGCAAGGACCAGATGCGGCGCAACATCGACGCCTGGTGGCCGCATATCCCGGAAGGTGGCGGCGTGGAAGCCATCGTCATGAATGCCTCCGGCTGCGGCGTCACCGTCAAGGAATACGGCCACATGCTCAAGGACGATCCGGCCTATGCGGCCAAGGCCGCGCGCATCAGCGAACTCACGCGCGACCTCAGCGAACTGATGCCCGAACTGGTGGGCGAGCTGCAGGGCAAGGTCAAGGCCCGGGCCGGCGCATTGGTGTTCCACCCGCCGTGCACCTTGCAGCACGGCCAGCAGTTGCGCGGCGGGGTCGAGACGCTGATGGGCGCGCTGGGTTTCCAGGTGACGGTGGCCGCCGCCGAATCGCACCTGTGCTGCGGCTCGGCCGGCACTTACTCGGTGCTCAATCCGGACATCGCCTACCAGCTGCGCGATCGCAAGCTCGGAAATCTTCAGGCATCGGCACCCGAGACCATCATCTCCGCCAATATCGGCTGCATTACGCACCTGCAAAGCGGCACGGCGACGCCGGTGCGGCATTGGGTGGAAGTGCTGGACGACGCGCTTTTCTGACCGTTTCCGAAACACGCTACTGACACTACGTTGTCAGTAGCCTCCCGGCACCATCAAGGCTTCTTCAACAAAGGAGCCTCTCATGAAAAACGCCATCACCTGGTTTGAAATCCCCAGCACCGACTTGAACAAGGCCCAAGCCTTTTACGAAGCCGTGCTCGAGTGCAAGATGCGCCGCGAGCCCATGGGCCCGTCCCAAGGCGCGGTGTTTCCCTATGAAGCAGAAACGGGCGTGGGCGGCGCGATCCTGGCCGGCCCCACCGCGCCTGCACCGGCGTCCGGCGGCACCCTGATTTACCTCGATGCCTCGCCGTCGCTCGATGCCGCCCTGGCACGCGCCGTCAAAGCCGGCGGCAAGGTCGCCTTGCCACGCCAGGCGCTGCCGCCCGGCCTGGGATTTTTTGCGCACATCACCGACCTGGACGGCAACCGCGTCGGTCTGCACGCGCTGGCCTGAACGGCGATGGGCCGCAAGAACTGGATCGCCGTTGCGAGCGCCGAGCATGCGCGGCGTGGCTGCGAGACACCAAGCACCGGCTACATGCAGGTGTGCCACGGCAAATGCGCGCCGCTCAAGCGTATGGTTGCCGGAGACCGGGTAGCCTACTATTCGCCCGCACTGACCATGGGCGGCAAAGATAAATTCCAGCGCTTTGTCTCCATAGGCGTGGTGCAGGCCGGCGAGCCCTATGCCTTTGACATGGGCGGCGGCTTTGTGCCCTTCCGCCGCGACGTGGCTTACGTGGCCACGCGCGAGGTGTCCATACTGCCCTGGCTGGACGAGTTCGAGTTTGTGGAAAACCGCCAGCACTGGGGCTACAAGTTCCGCTTCGGCCTGTTCGAGGTCAGCGACCACGACATGCGGCTGGTCGCAAGGGCCATGCGGGCCGACCTGGGGGCGCTGGACCTGCAGACCGATGCAAGCCAAAGCCCGGCCCGGCCTCCAGGCCGGCAGATGGCGCTCCTGCCGTGAACGCAATGCCTGCGGCATGAGCCGCAGGCACCGCTTCACGGGGCTCCGGCTTACGCGGCCTTGAGGTAAGGCACGGTACCCGCGATGTCAGTATCGTCAATCATGTAGAACTGGCTGGTGCTGCCGGCCTGCCGTGCCTTGACATAGGGCTGGTAGGCGGGATCATTGACAAAGGCTTCCAGCGCGGCCTTGGCCGGGAACTGCATCACGGCAACCAGCGTGCAATCCTTGTGCGCGCCTTCCAGCGGCGTGATGTTGCCGCTGCGGGACAGGTATTTGCCGCCCTGTTTGGCGACCAGCTTGTGGACATTCGCCGCATACTCGGGCACCCAGGCGTCGTTGGTGATCTTGATTTCGGCAATTAAAAATACGCTCATATCGCTTTTCCAGTCTGCTTTGGTTGGTCAGGTTGTTGAAACAGGGCGGCATCTTCTGCCGTCCCTTGAAAAGTATCCGGCGATGGCGGGTTTGCCTCCAGTCACGAATCTGGACGGGCCGGTACAGTTTTGTGACTAGTCTTTGCGCCCGTGGGCTTCCAAGCTTGCCGGCGCCAACCAAAGGACCCGCCGTGACCCAAGCCAGCTACAAACAGTTTTGCCCCCTCGCCATGGCGACCGAGGTGCTGTGCACCCGCTGGACGCTGGTGCTGGTCCGCGAGTTCATCGCCGGCTCCACGCGCTTCAATGATTTGCGGCGCGGCGTTCCCAAGATGTCGCCCACGCTGCTGTCCCAGCGCCTGAAAGAGCTGGAGGCGGCAGGCGTCATCGAACGCAAGCGCCTGCCTTCGGAGAAAGATGTTTTCGACTACCACCTCACCGAGGCCGGGCGCGAACTGGCGGGCGTTGTCGATGCGCTGGGCAATTGGGGGCAGAAGTGGGTGGGAAGCGATGCCTCGCTGAGGCACCTGGACCCCGGTTTGCTGATGTGGGACATGCGGCGCAACCTCAATCCCGAGCCGCTGCCGCGCAAGCGCACCGTGATCCAGTTTCTCTACGCCGACCTGCCTTCGTCGCAAAGCCACTGGTGGCTGGTGGTGGAGCCCAGAGGCGAGGTCGACCTGTGCTGGTCCGACCCGGGCTTTGAAATCAATTTATTTGTGACCACCGACCTGCGCACCATGACCTCCATCTGGATGGGGCTGAGTTCGGTCGAGAGCGAGCGCGCCAAACTGAAGCTCTCAGGCCCCCGCGACATCATCCAGTCCATGCAGTCCTGGCTGGGCCTGAGCCCGTTTGCCGTCGTCAAAAAGCAGGTGGCTTAGTTTTCCGTTGGTAGCTCGCGGTAAAACACCGTGGTGCCCACCAGTCCGCCGCGCGGCAACAGCGCATAGCCGGGAATCACGCCCACGCGCTGCCAGCCCAGGCGCTGGTACAGGCGCTCACCGTTGTCACCGGTCACGGTATCCAGCACCAGCAAGGTCTTGTCGCAGTCGCGCGCCATGCTTTCGGCGCCGCGCATCAAGGCCTCGCCCAGGCCCTGGCGCCGGCAGCGGCGGTGCACCAGCATCTTGGCCAGGTCGGCGCGGTGCGGCTGGTTCTCGGGCTGGGCCAGCACCAGTTGCACCGTGCCGCAAATGCCTTGCGCGTCTTCGGCGACCAGCAGCGCGCGCTCGCCCGCAGCCACGCCCTGCGCCACACCGCGCCAGAAGGCCGTGGCGCGTTCGCGCGACAGCGGGTGCATAAAACTCACCGAGGCGTCGCCTTCGACGCAATCGATGAGCACGTCGGCGAGTTCGAGAATCTGTTCGTCGGTGACGGCGGGCAGGCGCCGCAGCGACCAGGGTGCGGTGTTCATCACGAAGTTCAAGCCGGTTCGGTGGCGATCACCACCGCATAGCGTGCGGGCTTTCGCGTGGGGTTGTGGAACATCGTGGGGCGATCCAGCTGCATGGCCAGGCAGTCGCCCTCGCGCAGCGCGTGGCGTGCGTCGCCCAGCGTGATGTCGATGGCGCCTTCGAGCACCCAGACCTGCTGGTGCACACGCGCATCGCGCGCGCCGGTTTCAAAGGCCACCCGCCCGCCCGGGGGGAAGTGCACTTCCACGATCTGCATGGGCTGCGGCACGCCGGGCGGTGAGATGTTGCGCCGAAGGTAACCCGAAGCCGGGTCTTGCCACTGCAACTGGTCCGCGTGGCGCGCCACCGGGCTGGCGGGCGCCTGGGCGGCGGGCGCGTCAAACAGCGAAGCCAGCATCACGCCCAGGCCGGTGGCCAGCCGCTCCAGCACCACAGCGGTGGGGCTGCTTTCGCCGCGCTCGATCAGCGAAATCATGGAGCGGCTCACGCCGCTTTTGGCGGCCAGCGCGTCGAGCGACAGGCTTTTGGCGGCGCGCAGCTCGCGCACGCGCTCGGCAATGCGCTGGTTGAGGTCGGAGGAGGGTTCTGTCATGGTGGAATTTATTTTCCACCATGTTGGAAGTTATGTCCAGTGCTGGAGCCTACGAAAGGAACTTCCAGGCGATAGCGATAAGCAGGGAGATCACTACGCCAATCCCCAGTTTCTTCAGAATTCCGCCGATACGCTTGCCACTTGTTTGCAGCGAGAGTTTGGACGGAGCGGCTTCCCTGTTGATCACGGGAAACTGCTTAGACACTTCTATAAACCTCTCTCCTTCAATAATGAGGTTTTCTAACAGTGCCTTTTTTGTCTTCACTGGCGTTAGACCCGGCCTGCTTCAGGGAGTTTTTCATTGACGCAATAGACGGGTTAACCTGCCGTACGCTTTCAGAAACTGATTGTGTCAAGGGCCACTCCTGTTCATGTTCCGGCAAAGGGTTAGGCGCCCCGTCCCCCGAATGCACGGTGCAGCGCCCATAGCACCAGCCCGACACCCACGGCGGTGACGGCATAGATGTTCAGCACCTGCTTCCAGTTCAGTGGCACACGCTTGGCCTGGAAGGTTTGCTCCGTGTGATGCACTTCTCTGCCATGAAGATATGAGTGGTCGACAAATTGTTCATCGCTGAGCGGGTAGACCCGCCATGACGACAGTGGCAAGAGGGGCACTCCGATGATCACCACCCACAGCGTGGTGATGTACTGCCCGCCGATGTTGTGTTCTCGCTCCCCGTAGTAGCGTGTTCCGGTTCCGCTCATTGTGAAGGGCATGTGCTTTCCTCAAAAGATGTAGTGACTAAAGACGTACCAGGCGCCAGCAAGGCAGCCGGCCGTGAGAAGGTAGACATTCAGCACCTGGGCCCAGTTTAGAGAGACGGGTCTTGCTTGATAGGCTTGTCGGGTTCCATAGCTGGTCACAAGTTCGTCCGTAAGTGGGAAGACGCGCCAGGAACTGAGGGGCAGTATTGGAAGCCAGAAAAACACGATCCACTCGGTCGTAACGTACGATCCGCCGATATCGACATCTCGCTTGCCGTAGTACATGGTGCCGGAGCCGTTATGAATGGAGGGCATATTTATTTATTGGGTGGGTTGGTTTGCGGGCGTCTAACTTGGCGGTTGCAATCCAGTCTGGAGGAACTATAGCCGCGCTCAGCAATTGGGCCCCACGCGGTAAGCTCCAATCTTTTCAATCCCTTAACTCATCATGCGCCGCGCTGACCGCCTCTTTCATCTCGTCCAGCTGATCCGCGGCCGCCGCCTGAGCACGGCGGATTTCCTCGCCAAGCGGCTCGAGGTGTCGGAGCGCACCATCTATCGCGACGTGGCCGACCTGCAGCATCAGGGTGTGCCTATCGAGGGGGAGGCCGGCGTGGGTTACCGGCTGGGTGCGGGCTTTGACTTGCCGCCCTTGATGTTTACGCAAAAGGAAGCCAATGCGCTGGCCGCTTCGGTGCGCCTGGCCCAGGCCTGGCTGGACCCGGCCATGGCGGGCGATGCCGAGGCCGCCTGGGGCAAGATTTTTTCGGTCTTGCCGCCCGCGGCGCGTACGGCGGCCGAAGGTGTGCCGCTGTATGCGGTGGTGATCAATCCCGATGAGGCCACGCAGCGCAGCCTGCAGCGTTTGCGCGAGGCGGTGCATGCGCGGTGCAAGGTGGAGGTGCGCTACCTTGATGGGGCAGGGCGGGAAAGCCGGCGCGTGCTCTGGCCGCTGGGCTGCTTTTATTGGGGCAGTGTCTGGACGCTGGGCGCCTGGTGCGAAGCCCGGCAGGACTTTCGCAGCTTTCGCGTGGACCGCATGGCTGAGGTCGACGTGCTTGACGAGCGCGTGGGCCATGAAGCCGGCCGCACCTTGGCGGATTACTTGCGCTCGGTGAAGAAGGCCAACACCAAGCCGGCCTGAAGGTCAGGCGGCGAGCGCCGCTTCAATATCCTTGCCGAGATCCGCCGGCTTGTCGGATGGCGCATAACGCCTTATGACCTTCCCGTCCTTGCCGACCAGGAACTTGGTGAAATTCCATTTGATGGCCTTGATGCCGAGCAGGCCGGGCGCCTCGGCCGACAGCCATTGGTACAGCGGATGGGCGGCGGGGCCGTTGACGTCGATCTTGGACATCATGGGGAAACTCACGCCGTAGTTGACCTGGCAGAACTCGGCGATCTGGTCGTCGCTGCCGGGGTCTTGCGAGAGAAACTGGTTGCTGGGAAAGCCCAGGACCGCCAGGCCCTTGCCGGCATATTGTTTGTACAGCTCTTCCAGCCCGGCGAACTGCGGCGTGAAGCCGCATTTGCTGGCGGTGTTGACGATGAGCATGACCTTGCCCTTGAAAGCCTCCAGCGGCACGTCTTTGCCGGTGATGTCCTTGGCCTGGAAGTCGTAAACCGTTTTTGCTGCGCCCATGGTTGTCTCCTGTGTGAACTGCCATCGAAATGATGCAATTTCCCGCCGGGCCGCCCCAAGGGAAATTAGCCCCCACGGGGGGCAGCGCATTACGCGCTAGCGAAAAGCGTGGGGGCTATTGCTCTAGTGCGATTCTGCACCGCCGGGCGCGGTTTGGGGTGTCGCCGATGGGGCCATGGCTGCCAGCACGGCGGCCAGCACGATCAGGCTGCCGCCCAGCAGCACGCGCGGCGTGAGATCGGCGGCGCCCAGCGCGGCCGAGGACAGGCTGGCGAACAGGATTTCGGTCAGCATCACGATGGCCGTGGTGCCGGCGGCCAGGCGCGCCGCGCCATACTGCAGGCCGGCATTGCTGGCCATGAAGGCCAGCGCCAGCCCCAGCACCACCGGGATGCCGGCCGGCGCCAGTGCCGGCGCGGGCACCAGGGCCTGCGACATGCCGGCCAGCGCGGCGCAGGCTGCCATCAGCCCGCTGCCGCCGAACATGGCCAGCATGCGCGATTCGCTGGGCGTGTGTTTGTATTTGCGCAGCACGGCATTGGTCACCGCGAAGCTGAAGCCGCCCATGATGGCCAGCCAGTCGGCGCCGCTGTGCGGCACGGGCCAGGGAGATTCGGGCGTCTTGAGCACGATGAGCACGCCGGCCATGGCCAGCAGCAGGCGCAGCAGCGAGGCCGGCGTGGGTTTTTCGCCCAGCATGACCCAGGCCACCAGCACCGACCAGGCCGGCATCATGTAAAACAGCAGCACCACGCGCACCACGTCGCCCACGGTCACGGCCCAGTTGAAGCCGACGTTGGTCAGGCCGGAGGCGGCCGCCAGGAACCACAGCTGGGGATGGGCCAGGAAGCCGCGCCAGGCTTGCGGGCGCAGGGTCAGCAGGCCGGTGACCACGACCGCGTAGACCAGGGCCGTGGTCCACAGCGGGTGCAGGCCGTGGCCCTGCAGCTGGCGCAGCGGCCACCATGAAACGCCCCAGATGAAGGCGTTGAGTGTGAGTGCCAGAACGGCTTTGGACGTACCGCCAGGCACGGCGGCGCGTGTTGCGTCAACTTGCATCAGTGCGATTTATCGCTGCGGGCGATGCTCAGCAGGTGGTCGACCTGCTCTTTGTATTTGACGGTGTTGCTTTTGTGCCAGCGCTGGATCAGCCACATGAAGCCGGCCACCACCACGCCGAAGGCGGTGATGGCGCCGAAGGCCGACAGGCCCAGGCCGGTAGACAGGCTGTAGAAGGCGCCCAGGCTCAGGATGCAGGCCTGCTCGTTGAAATTCTGCACCGCGATGGAGCGTCCCGCGCCCATGAGGTTGTGGCCGCGGTGCTGCAGCAGCGCGTTCATGGGCACCACCAGGAAGCCGCCCAGGCCGCCCAGCAGGATCAGGAAGGGCGCGGCCACCCAGACGTTGCCGATGAAGTTCATCAGGATGACCAGCAGGCCCATGGCGATGCCCAGCGGCATGACGCTGGTGGCCTGGTCCAAGCGCATGCGCATGGAGGCTAGCACGGCGCCGACGGCCGTGCCTATGGCCACCACACCGACCAGCGAGGAGGCCTGCGAGGTGCTGTAACCCAGGGCCGCGGCGCTCCAGGCCAGCACGATGTAGCGCAGGTTGCCCGACACGCCCCAGAACAGGGTGGTGGTGGATAGGGAGATCTGGCCCAGCTTGTCGCGCCACAGCGCCGAGTTGCAGTTCCAGAAGTCGGGCAGCAGCTCGAGCTTGTTGCGCGGCATGGGCCGCATCTCGACGCCGGTGTCGGGGATGCGCGTGTTGAACCAGGCCGCGATGATGTACAGCAGGATCAGCACGGAGATCGCCGCTTCGGGCGCGGTGTCTATGCCGGTGTCGAAAACCGGGAAGTCAAAGGACAGCAGCAGGTTGGACACGGTGTGGCCGACCAGCTGGCCGCCCAGCAGCACGCCCAGGATGATGGAGGAAATCGTCAGCCCTTCGATCCAGCCGTTGGCTTTGACCAGCTGCGAAGCCGGCAGCAGTTCGGTCAGGATGCCGTATTTGGCGGGCGAATAGGCCGCGGCGCCCAGGCCGACGATGGCGTAGGCCAGCAGCGGATGCGAGCCGAACAGCATCATGAGGCAGCCGATCACCTTGATCGCGTTGCTCACGAACATGACGTTGCCCTTGGGTCGCGCATCGGCGAAAGCGCCCACAAAAGGGGCCAGCACGACGTAAAACAGGGCAAACATGGGAACCAGCGCCGCCGGCTGCCACTTGGGCGCCCCGCTGGTCTTGAGCAGCTCCACGGCGGCCACAAATAGCGCGTTATCAGCCAGTGAGCTGAAAAACTGGGCCGCCATGATGGTGTAAAAACCGCGCTTCATTAAACTGTTGTGGTCATTGCGGCACTGCATCAGCCGATCTGATGCTGCAAGATAAGGGTGAATGTCTCCAGACGATTCCGGTTTATAGCATGGGGGGCGGTGCCAGAATGAGAAAAGCCCTCGAATACGTTCCGGCCTGCCGACCCCGCTATCCCACACCAACCACATCACCGCGCCATGCCACGCCCCATTCTTGCCACCATCCATACCGCCGCACTGGCCCACAACCTGGGCCGCGCGCGCGAAGCCGCGCCCGACGCCAAGGTCTGGGCCATCGTCAAGGCCAATGCCTACGGCCACGGCATCGAGCGTGTTTTTGACGCGCTGCGCAGCGCCGACGGCTTTGCGCTGCTGGACCTGGCCGAGGCGCAGCGCCTGCGCGCGCTCGACTGGCGCGGCCCCATCCTGCTGCTGGAGGGCTGTTTTGACGCGCGCGACCTGGAGCTGTGCTCGCGCCTGGGGCTGTGGCATGCCATCCATTGCAACGAGCAGGTCGACATGCTGGCCGCCCACAAGACGCAGCTGCCGCACCGCGTGTTCCTCAAGATGAACTCGGGCATGAACCGCCTGGGCTTTCCGCCCGAGCGCTTCCGCGCGGCCTGGACGCGCCTGAACGCGCTGCCGCAGGTCGAGGAGATCACGTTGATGACGCACTTCTCCGACGCCGACGGCCCCAAAGGCATAGCCGCAGCGCTGCAGGCCTTCGACGCCGTCACGCACGACCTGCCCGGCGAGCGCACCTTGAGCAACAGCGCCGCCACGCTGCGCCACGGCGATGCGCTGGCCGGGCGTTCCGACTGGGTGCGGCCGGGCATCCTGGTCTACGGCAGCGCGCCCGATTTTCCCGAACACACGGCCGCCGGCTGGGGCTTGCAGCCGACGATGACGCTGTCGTCCAGAATCATTGGCGTGCAGGAACTCAAGGCCGGCGACACCGTGGGCTACGGCTCCAGCTTCACGGCCGACGGCCCGCTGCGCATAGGCATCGTGGCCTGCGGTTATGCCGACGGTTACCCGCGCCACTGCAGCACCGGCACGCCCATGCTGGTGGACGGCGTGCGCACCCGCATGGTGGGCCGCGTCAGCATGGACATGATCACGGTCGACCTCACGCCCGTGCCCGGCGCCGGCATGGGCAGCGAGGTGATCTTGTGGGGCCGCGCCGCCAAGGGCGCGGAGCTGCCGATTGACGAAGTGGCGCAGGCCGGCGGCACCGTGGGCTATGAGCTGATGTGCGCACTGGCGCAGCGCGTGCCGGTCGCGGTGGAATAGAGCCGTTGTGGTGCGCAAAAAATCCGGCACCACCCGGCCCGTGGAATTTACTGCCTGAGATCTCATCTTCATGACGAATACTTCTTCCCTCACCGTCCGCCCCATCCAGAAATCGGACCTCGCCGCCTGGCTTCCGCTTTGGGCCGGCTACAACCGCTTTTACGGCCGCTCCGGCCCCACGGCGCTGGCGGACGAGGTCACCGCCATGACCTGGTCGCGCTTCTTTGATTCCTATGAGCCGGTGCACGCGCTGGTTGCCGAAGCCGGCGGCGAACTCGTGGGCCTCACGCACTACCTGTTTCACCGCAGCACGACGCGCATAGTGCCCGTCTGTTACCTGCAGGATTTGTTCACGGCCGAATCGGTGCGCGGCCGCGGTGTCGGCAAGGCGCTGATCGAGGCCGTCTATGAACAAGCCCGGGCGGCGGGATGCGACCGGGTGTATTGGCAAACCCACGAAACCAATGCCACGGCGATGCGGCTGTACGACCAGGTGGCGGAGAAATCCGGTTTTGTGGTTTACGCCAAGGCGCTGTAGCCCCCGCTGTCGCGCCCTTCGCGCCGGCCCACACGCAGTGTAGGTTTTGGCGGACGCCAGCCCTTGCCGCGACCGGCTAATTTTTAATTGGGGCCGCTCGAAACCCACGCGTCGCCCGCTGTGATGCCATGCCGGTGAAGCCTTGCAGCCGTTCGGGATGCCGGCGTCAAGGAGTGTCCATGAGCCAGTCTGAGACCAAAAAAGAGCTGGACTTGCGGTCCGTGCTCGAAACATTCGCCAAAGCTTTTACCCGCGGCGACGGCAAGACCGCTGCGACCTGCTGGGAAGTCCCCGCACTGATCGTCGCGGACCAGGGCACCAAGGCCGTCGCCACGCTGCGGGAGGTCGAAGATTTCTACGGCGGCGCCGCCAAACAGTACAAGGACATGGGCATTACCGACACGCGGCCCGAAGTCCAGTCCGTCACCTGGCTGACGGACAAGCTGGCCTCCGTCCATGTGCGCTGGCCTTACCTCGATGCCAAGGGCCAGGCGCGGCCGGAGTCGGAGGCCTCGACCTATGTCATGCGTGTCGGCGACGACGGCCGGCCAAGGATTAACGTCGTCGTCATGATGGGATTCAAAAAGGGCTGAGCGGATTTATTGCGGCGCGATCTTTGCACCCGTGAGTTTTTCCTGCGCCTTCACGAGCGCCGGAACGAATTCCTTGCCATGGCCCAGCGCGCTGGCCGTCACCAGGCTCTGGTGCACGGCTTCGCCGACGAAGGACGGCACTTTCACCATCTCGGCCAGGTGGGTGTAGTAGCGCAAGTCCTTGCGCGCGTTGTCGAGTTCGAACTTGATGCCGGCGAAGTCGCCGCCCAGGGTCTTGGCCATGGCCTGGAACAGGCCGGAGTTGACCGCGCCGGCGGACACCACGTCGACCAGCTTTTGCGGTTCAATGCCGGCCAGCGCGCCCACGGCGAAAGCTTCGGCCGTTGCCGTGCAGACGGCCTGGCCTATGAAGTTGTTGAGCAGCTTGACGACGTGGCCGGCGCTGGGGCCGCCGACGTGGAAGATGTTTTCGCAATAGGCCGCCAGCACGGGGCGGATCTTGTCGAACACCGCCTGCTCGGCGCCCACCATGGTGTTGAGTTTGCCGAGTTCGGCCTCCACCGGCGTGCGCGCCAGCGGCGCGTCGACCAGCGTGGCGCCGCGCTCGGCGCATAAGGTGGCCAGGCGGCGCGTGGATTCGGGCTCACTGGTCGAGGTGTCGATCACGATGAGGCCGGCTTTGGCTTTGGAGAGCACACCGTTCGCACCCAGCAGGGTTTCCTCGACCTGCGGCGAGCCGGTCACGCAGATCACCACGGCGTCGCAGGCCCCAAGTTCGGCGGGGCTGGCGGCCTGTTTCGCGCCGGCGGCCAGCAGGTCGGCTACGCGCTCGGTATTGCGGTGAACGGTGAGGCTGAGCGTAAAGCCCTTGGCCAGCAGGTTGCGCGCGATGCCGTGGCCCATCAGGCCCGATGCGCCTATGACGCCTATGTGTTTCATGCTGTCTCCTGGAAAAATGGTGGTGAAAGAATTGAGTAGAGAGGAATAGAGAGGCGGGGATTCAGTACAGGCCCTTGACCCGCGCCTGCAGCCGCGCCAGGCCCAGCAAGGCGTCGGTGCAGGGCGTGGGCACGCCTGTCAGCTGGCCCAGTTCGCGCACAGCCGTGACCAGCGCATCGAGCTCCACCGGTTTGCCGGCCTCCACGTCCTGCAGCATGGAGGTCTTGAAGGCGCCCAGCTTGCGCGTGATGACGTGGCGCTCTTCGGGAGTCTGGTTGATGGGGATGCCGATGCGCGCGCCGATTTCCTTGGCTTCCAGCATGATGCTGTGGGTAAAGGCGGTTACCAGTTCATCGTCGAGGACGCGGTCCATGGTCGCGCCGGTCAGCGCGCTGATGGGGTTGGCGGTCATATTGCCCCAGAGCTTGAACCAGATGTCTTTCTGGATCTGGTCGGACACCGGGGCCTCGAAGCCGGCTTTTTCGAGCAATGCGGCAAACTGCAGCACGCGGGCCGTCTTGTCACCCGAAGGCTCGCCGATGATGAGTTTGTTGCCGAAATGGTGGTGCACCTGGCCGGGTTCGTCGAGCGAGCAGCTCGCATGCACCACGCAGCCGACGATGTGGCGGGCCGGGATGGCCTGAGAGATCTCGCCCGTTGGGTCCACCGAACTCAGGCGCGTGCCGGCCAGCGCGCCGCCAAAGCCCTGCAAAAACCACCAGGGCACGCCGTTCATGGCGGTCAGCACCAGGGTGTCGGGGCCCAGCAGCGGGGCGATGTGGCGCGCGACTTCGGGCAGCGAGGGCGCCTTGACGGCCAGCACCACGAGGTCCTGCACGCCGAGTTCGGCCGGCACGGCGCTGGAGGCCACGGCCTGCGACGTGATCTGGCCGCCCTGGTTCAGGCGAAGGCCGTGCAGCTGCAGGGCCTGCAGCGTGGCGCCGCGCGCCACCACGCTGACGCTGCAGCCGGCGCGCGCCAGTCCCATACCGATCCAGCCGCCTATGGCGCCGGCGCCGTAAATACATACCTTCATGCTGTTGCCCATGGTTTTCTTAATCACAACACCGGCCGCCCGGCGTAAAGGGCGGCGCTTGCTCACCAACGGGGGTAAAGGCTTAGCCTTCGGGGGTAAAGCCCACGGCCTTGACCAAGGGACCCCACAGCTCGGTATCAGCCTTGAGCATAGCGGCCAGCTGGGCCGGCGAGGTGGGCGCCGGCTCCAGGAAGGACACGGCCAGCCCGTCGATCACCTCTTGCGAGGCCAGGGCGGAGCGGATGCCGGCGTTCAGGCGCTGCACCACGTCCTGCGGCGCCTTGGCGGGCAGGAAGAAGCCGAACCATTCGGTAAAGGCCATGTCCTTGAAGCCCTGCTCCACGAGGGTGGGCGTGTTGGGCGTGAAGCGGCTGCGTTTGGGGCCGCTGGTGGACAGCAAACGGCATTTGCCGGCCGCCACATGCTGGGTGAATTCGCCGGTGGGGCCGGACACGGCGGCGATCTGGCCGCCCACCATGTCCAGCACCGCAGGCTGGGTGCCGCGGAAAGCGACGTGGCGCAGGTCCACATTGCCGGCGCGGCCCAGCAGCGCGCCTATGAAGTGCGGCGAGGAGCCGGCCGCCGGCGAGCCGAAGTTGGCTTGGCCGGGGTTGGCCTTGCACCAGGCGAGGAAGTCGGGCACGTTCTTCACGCTGGCCGGCACCATGGGGCCGACGGCAAAGCCGTAGTCAAAAATCGCCGCGGCCGACACCGGAGTCAGGTCGGCCACCGGGTCGTAGGGCAGTTTTTTGTAGGTGTGGGGATAGATGCCCAGCATGGACATGGGTGTGAGCAGCACGGTCGCGCCATCGGGCGCGGCCGTCTTGACGAACTGCACGGCGATCTGGCCGCCCGCGCCGGTCTTGTTCTCGACCACCGCGCTTTTGGCATAGCCAGGGTGCAGCTTGTCGGCCACGCGGCGCGAGACGATGTCGGCGGTGCCGCCGGGCGCGAAGCCGGCGATGACCTTGGTGCTGTCAAGGGCCTGGGCCCAGGCTTGCCGGCCGATGCCAGCCAGCAGGGCGGCGGCGCTGGAAGACTGGATGAGCTGGCGGCGCGAGATATTCATGGTGTGTCCTCAGGAGGGCTGGGGGGAGTCGGTCGGAGTGCGGAAAAGCTATTGTCTGTAAAAGCGCGCTGCCGTGCACGATGGCGGGGTTCAGCTCAGATGCGCGGCGAGGTTGTTGCGCTTGCCTTCATAGGCTGGCGCGGCCTCGTCGATATGCAGCGTCAGGCCGACGGCGTGCTGGGCGAACACCGGGTCGAGGTGCGCGCTTGCGGCGGCCAGCAGGGCATCGCCGGCGCGCTTTTTGAGCGCCTCGCTGCGGCCCGGCGTGATCAGCAGGTTCATATAGATAAAAGCGCGGCCGGGCTGGCCGTCGGCCACCGCGAAGTGCGGCGCCGGCCAGGCCATGACCCGCGTGCCGGCGACCGGGAACAGCGGCGCCACGCCGTCTTCAGCGCGCAGCGCCACCAGGGTGGCGGCCAGGGTGTTGCAGAGCTGGCCCATGTCGGTGAGGGCGTCGAGGTTGGCGGTGTATTGAATGTTCAGGTGCGGCATGGCAAGGTACGGGGAATGCGGGGATGGCGGAATTCCCGCATCATGACCAAAACGCAAAGCCTGGTTATTTGTACAGTAACATCGCGCATGGCCAAAGACAAAACGATTTACACCTGCACCGAATGCGGCGGCACCAGCCCCAAGTGGCTGGGCAAGTGCCCGCACTGCAATGCCTGGAAC
Organism: Polaromonas sp. P1_H6; assembly: GCF_056405195.1. Taxonomy (NCBI): domain Bacteria; kingdom Pseudomonadati; phylum Pseudomonadota; class Betaproteobacteria; order Burkholderiales; family Comamonadaceae; genus Polaromonas; species Polaromonas sp. P1_H6. The sequence continues at coordinate 65,152 of NZ_JBFUCN010000018.1, read as the reverse complement.
ACGCTGATCGAATCGGCCGCCGAGAGCAACGCGCCGGCCAAGAACCGCTACAGCAGCCAGTTCCAGTCGCTGGCCAAGGCTTCAGAAGTCACTGCGCTGTCCGACATCGAAGCCACCGACATGGAACGCACGCCCACCGGCCATGAGGAACTGGACCGCGTACTGGGCGGCGGCATCGTCGAGGGCGGCGTGGTGCTGATAGGCGGCGATCCCGGCATCGGCAAATCGACCTTGCTGCTGCAGGCGCTCGATTCGCTGCAGCGCGCCGGGCTCAACACCCTCTACGTCACCGGTGAAGAAAGCGGCGCCCAAGTTGCGCTGCGCTCGCGCCGGCTGGGGCTGGACGGCTCGCAGGTCAAGGTGTTGGCCGAGATCCAGCTTGAAAAAATTCTTGCCACGCTGGAAGCCACCCAACCGGCAATCGCGGTCATCGATTCCATCCAGACCGTGTATTCCGACCAGCTCACCTCGGCGCCAGGCTCGGTGGCGCAGGTGCGCGAGTGCGCGGCCCACCTCACGCGCGCGGCCAAGTCCAGCGGTGTGTGCATCGTGCTGGTAGGCCACGTGACCAAAGAGGGCGCGCTGGCCGGCCCGCGCGTGCTGGAACACATGGTGGACACCGTGCTTTATTTTGAAGGCGACACACATTCGAGCTTTCGCCTGGTGCGCGCCATCAAGAACCGCTTCGGCGCAGTCAACGAAATCGGTGTGTTCGCGATGACGGAAAAAGGCCTCAAGGGCGTCGCAAATCCGAGCGCCATCTTTTTGAGCCAGCACAGTGAGCCGGTGCCCGGCAGCTGCGTGCTGGTGACGCTGGAAGGCACGCGGCCCATGCTGGTGGAAATCCAGGCGCTGGTCGACAACGGCGGGCCCAGCCCGCGGCGCCTGTCGGTGGGCCTGGACCGCGACCGCCTGGCCATGCTGCTGGCCGTGCTGCACCGCCATGCGGGCGTGGCCTGCATGGACCAGGACGTGTTCGTCAACGCCGTGGGCGGTGTGCGCATCAGCGAGCCGGCGGCCGACCTGGCCGTGATGCTGGCCATTACCTCGTCCTTGCGCGGCAAGCCGCTGCCCAAGGGTTTTATCGCCTTTGGCGAGGTCGGCCTGGCCGGCGAGGTGCGCCCGGCGCCGCGCGGCCAGGAGCGCCTCAAGGAAGCGGCCAAGCTGGGTTTCAGCGTGGCCGTGGTGCCCAAGGCCAATGCGCCCAAAAAGCCCATCGAGGGCCTGGCCATCCACGCCGTCGAGCGGGTGGAAGAGGCCATGGAAGTGGTGCGTAGCCTGAGTTAAAAATCGACTCGAAGGACAAACCCATGAAACTCGCCGCCATCTCCGACATCCACGGCAACCTGCCGGCGCTTGAGGCCGTGCTGGCCGACATCGAACAGCAGGGTGTGGACCAGATCGTGAACCTCGGCGACATCCTGAGCGGGCCGCTGCAGCCGGCCGAAACCGCCGACCTGTTGATGGCGCGCGGCTTCACCACGATTCGCGGCAACCACGAGCGGCAGGTGCTGGAACTCATCGACCAGGGCCAGTACCTGGACCCGCTGGGCACCGACGGCTACACGGCCGCCCAGTTGACGGCGGCGCATGTGGCCTGGATACGCGGGCTGCCCGAAAGCCTGGAACTTGCCGGCGGTGACATCCTGCTGTGCCACGGCACGCCGGGCAGCGACCTGGTCTACTGGCTGGAAACCACGGTTCCGGGGTTCGGCCGTGGAGGTGCGGGCCACGCCACCGGCATACGGCCGGCCACGGAGGATGAAGTGCGGGAACGCCTTGGCACTGCGGCGCAGGGCGGGCATTCGCTGGTCCTGTGCGGCCACACCCATGTGCCGCGCCTGGTGCAGTGCGGCAAGGTGCTCATCGTGAACCCCGGCAGTGTCGGCCTGCCGGCCTATGACGACGAACACCCGCACCCGCACGTGGTGGAAAACGGCGCGCCGCACGCGCGCTACGCCATCGCCGAAAAAACCGCTGCGGGCTGGCGGGTCGATTTGCGCGCCGTGCCCTACGGCCACGAGGCGCAATCGCGGGTGGCGGCGGGCCGCGGACGCGCCGACTGGGCGCATGCGCTGGCCACGGGCTGGGCCGCGCGGGCGGCCTGAAAAGCGGGTTTCAGTGGCCTACGCACTCCCCGCAGTCCGGTGGCCCGCCGGGGCTGCGAAAATAGCGCCATGAACTTCCAGAAAATCCTTGTTCCCGTGGCCGGCGTCGCGGCTGTTGTGCTGGGCTATCGCTTTTACGGCTGGGCCGGTGTGGCCGCGGTCGCCGGCGGCGCGGTCATGTGGGTGCTGCTGCATTTCACGCGCATGATGCAGGTCCTGAAACGCGCGGCCAATCGCCCCATCGGCTATGTTGACAGCGCGGTCATGCTCAATGCCAAGCTCAAGCCCGGCATGACGCTGCTGCATGTCGTGGCCATGACGCGGGCCCTGGGCGAGCGGGTTTCCGCCGAGGACGCGCAGCCCGAGATCTTCCGCTGGACCGACGCCGGCGAGTCGAAGGTCACCTGCACCTTTGTGGGCGGCAAACTGGCGGACCACGAGCTTTTCAGGCCCGCGCAGGACGCGGCGCCACCCGCCCCGTAAAATCCGTATTTCAGGTTTTCCGGGCGCGCCCCCGCGGTGCACCCGGGGCCCCGCATCACCCCACTCAGAACAAGGATCCCATCATGTCCCCAGTAGCACCCTCCATGGCAGACCGCGACGGCAAAATCTGGATGGACGGCCAGATGGTCGACTGGCGCGATGCCAAGATCCACGTGCTGAGCCACACCCTGCACTACGGCTGCGGCGCTTTTGAGGGCGTGCGCGCCTACAACGCTACCGGCGGCACGGCGATTTTCCGGCTCGAAGAGCACACCGAGCGCCTCTTCAACAGCGCCAAGATCCTGCGCATGAAGATTCCCTTTACCCAGGCTGAAGTCAACGAGGCCACGAAAGCCGTGGTGCGCGAGAACAAGCTGGAGTCCTGCTACATCCGCCCGCTGACCTGGATAGGCTCGCAAAAACTCGGCGTCAGCCCCAAGGGCAACCAGATCCACCTGATGGTCGCGGCATGGCCCTGGGGCGCCTACCTCGGTGAAGAGGGCATGAAGCGCGGCATCCGCGTCAAGACCTCCAGCTACACGCGCCACCACGTCAACATCACGATGACGCAGGCCAAGGCGGTCAGCAACTACACCAATTCCATCCTGGCCAATATGGAAGCGCTGGACGACGGCTACGACGAGGCCCTGCTGCTGGACGCCTCGGGCTTCGTCAGCGAAGGCGCGGGCGAGAACATCTTTGTGGTCAAGGGCGGCGTGGTCTACACGCCCGACCTGTCGGCCGGCGCGCTCAACGGCATCACGCGCAACACCATCCTGCACATCTGCAAGGACCTGGGCCTGGAACTGGTGCAAAAGCGCATCACGCGCGACGAGGTGTATATCTCCGACGAGGCTTTTTTCACCGGCACGGCCGCCGAAGTCACGCCTATCCGCGAACTCGACCGCATCGAAATCGGCGCCGGCTCGCGCGGCCCCATCACCGAAAAAATCCAGAGCGCCTTCTTTGACATCGTCAACGGCCGCAATCCGAAATACGCCCACTGGCTCGCCAAGGTTTGAGTCCGCACCATGACCACCACTACCTCTTCTTCCGTTGAACTGCTGGCTTCGGACCTCAATGCGCAAGGCGGCGTCTACTGCCCCAGCCCCAAGGCCGACATGAAAATCTGGAACAGCCATCCCAAGGTCTACCTGGACGTGGCACGCACCGGGAGTGCCAAGTGCCCTTACTGCGGCACCGTTTACGCGCTGAAGGCCGGCGAACACTTCGGTGGAAGCCACTAAAAACGCCCTCGTCATTGCGCCGCAGTGGATAGGCGACGCGGTGATGACGGAGCCGTTGTTGCGCCGCTTGGAGGCGCGCGGCGAGCGCCTCACGGTCGGGGCCTTGCCCTGGGTGGCGCCGGTGTATCGCGCCATGCCGCAGGTGGCCGAGGTCATCGAATTCCCTTTTGCGCACGGCGGCCTGCAGTTCCGCGAACGTCGCGCGATCGCCAAACGCATTGAAGGCCGGTTCGACAAGGCCTATGTGCTGCCGAATTCGCTGAAAAGCGCGCTGCTGCCCTTCCTGGCCAGCATTCCCGAGCGCATTGGCTATTTCGGCGAGGCGCGCGTGGGCCTGCTCACGCACCGGCTCAAGAACCCCAAGAACAAACCGCCCATGGTGGCGTTTTATTCAGCGCTGAGCGGTGGTGCCGACCTGGAGAAAGACCGGCCGCAGTTGCAGATGGCGCCCGCTGACATCGACCAGGCGCTGGCCGAACTCGGCTTGCAGCGCGGCGGCTTTCACGTGTTCGCGCCCGGCGCCGAATACGGTCCCGCCAAGCGCTGGCCGGCCCGCCATTTCTCGGAACTGGCCGACCGGCTGGATTTACCGGTGGTGCTGCTGGGTTCGGGCAAGGAGGCGGCGCTGTGCGAAGAGATCGCCGCGCCGGTGAACGCGGTGCAGCCCGGAAAATGCCTGAACTTCGCGGGCAAGACCTCGCTGGTGCAGGCCCTGTGCCTGATTGCCGCCTGCAAATCCACCATCAGCAACGATTCGGGCCTGATGCATGTGGCTGCGGCCTTCGGTGTTCCGCAGGTCGCGATTTTCGGCTCGTCCAGCCCGCTGCACACGCCACCGTTGAGCGACAAGGCGGCAGTGCTTTGGCTCAAGGCTGACGCGGACTATCAGCCGCCGCTGGACTGCGCGCCCTGCTTTGAACGCGAATGCCCGCTGGGCCATACGCGCTGCCTGAACGACATCGCGCCTGAGCGCGTGCTGGCGGCGCTGGCGCCAAAGCCCTAAGCGGGGAAGGGTGACAGGGGCTCAACGCCCGGCTTGCCCTGCGTCGGCGTGCGCGCCACGTTCATCACCCAGCACACCATCACGAAGTAACCGACCAGGCTCACGAGCTCGACCACGCCCTGTTCGCCAAAGGTCTTGACGGCCGCGGCATAGGTGGCGTCGCAGCAGCCATGCTGCCTGAGCACCTCAAACACCAGGTCCAGCGCAACCGCTTCGTCGGCGGCCATGCCCGTGGGCTGCCTGCCGTCGGCGATGGCGTCCACGGTGGCCTGGGCCACGCCCGCAGCCACCGCCAGCGGCGCGTGCATCAGCCACTCGAACTGGTTGGCGGTATGGCGCGCGGCGACGCAGGTCGCGAGTTCGCGGATGCGCGCGTCCAGCATGCTCTCAAAGCGCAGGTACGCCCCCACGTCGCCGACGCGGCCCATGAGTTGCGGGCTGCGCAGCAGGGGGATGAAGGGGCCGAACACGGCCTTGCGCGGCCCGGCGATGATGGCGTCGGCGGCTTCGCGCTGCGCCGGCGACATGGCTTCGCGCGGCATCAGCGGCATGCGGTCCGCGGTGGACGAAAAAAAGCCCTGGGGAATGTTGGCAGGCTGGGGGGAGGTGCTCATGGCTTGGCGTCCTGTGGTGGGAGAGATTCCCTAGGGTATCAAAGCCCGCGCTGCCCGGTGCCGGGACAAAAAAAAGGCCACCTCGCGGTGGCCTTTTGAAGGTTCTCCTGGGTGGGAGAACGTCGTTGGGAGATCAATAAATGCTTCACCGACGTCTGTTTTATTTCCCTGTTTCCCTCAATTGCGGGTGTTGTGACAGCAACGCCGGGAACTGTCGCCGATTGCACGCGCTTTGACCATTCTCCAAATAGAGGAGGACGTGGGATTTTTGCTGAATCGGCCGGGATTTCGTGATTTATTTCACGCTGCCGGCTGGGCCATCGCATGGGCCACCGGCAGTTCCACGATGAAGGACGCGCCGCCGCCGGGCCGTGCCTCGCAGCGCACGCTGCCGCCATGCCGCTGGCTGATGGACTTGACCAGCGCCAGGCCCAGGCCCACGCCGCCTTCGCGCTCGCTGGCGCCGGGCAGGCGGTAAAAGGGCTCGAAGATGCGCTCGCGCTGGCCGGCAGGGACGCCCGGGCCGCGGTCGTGCACCTTGACCACGGCCAGCTGCCTGGCGCCGACGCGGGTCTGCGCGAGTTCCAGGTCGATCTCGCCGGTGCCGTAGCGCCTGGCGTTTTCCAGCAGGTTGCGGATGAGCCGGCGCAACAGGCGTGGCGAGCCCTGCACGGTCAGGCCGTGGCTGGTGGCGTCCAGCCCCAGGCCGGCGCCGGCCTGGTTGCCGGGTTCGGCGCTCAGCTCGGCATTGACGCGCGCGCATTCCTCGGCCGCCAGGCCCGTGAGGTCCAGGGTTTCAAAGGGCTCGGCGTCGGCCTGCTTGGCGTCCAGGCGGCTGGCCAGCAGGATTTCGTCGATCAGCTGGTCGAGTTCGGTGATGCTGCGCGAGATCTCCTTGCGCTGCGGCGAGGCGGCGTCGGTGCCCATGAGCTCCAGCCCCATGCGGATGCGTGCCAGCGGCGAGCGCAGTTCATGCGAGGCATTGGCCAGCAGCGACTTGTGCGACTCCATCAGGGTCTCGATGCGCTCGGCCGCGTGGTTGAAGCGCCGGGCCAGGAAGGCCACTTCGTCCGTGCCTTCGGCATTGACGCGGGCCGACAGGTCGCCCGCGCCCCAGCGTTCCACGCCGCGCTGCAGGGCTTCAAGCCGCTGCGTCAGCCGGCGCATGACGGGATAGGCCCCCAGCGCCACGGCCAGGCCGACCAGGCCCAGCATCCAGCCGAAGCCGAAGCCGAAAGGCGGGCGCATCCAGGGATTGCCGGGCGGGCGCTTGGGCCGGGGCAGCAGCAGGTTCAGCGTCTGGCCGTCCTTGGTCGTGACGTCGAACTCAAGGTCGTCGCCGAGCTTGCGGTCGGGACGGGTCTGCGCCGTGCCTATGACTTCGCCCTTGTCGTTGTGCACCAGCACTTCGCGTATCGGTAGCTGCGGCGGGTCGGCGCTCAGGCGCCAGGCCGCGCCGACCAGGAAGGTCAATACGACCACGGTGGCGACCACCGCGAGCCATATTCGTACGTACAGATGTGAAGTGAAACGGCTCCACATAAAAATCTAGTCCTGCTGCTTGGCGAACACATAACCCACACCGCGCACGGTGAGTATGCGTTTGGGGTCCTTGGCGTCGGCCTCGATGGCGCTGCGGATGCGGCCCATGTGCACGTCGATGGAGCGGTCGAAGGCCTCCAGCTCGCGGCCGCGCACGGCTTCCATGATCTGGTCGCGGCTCAGCACGCGGCCGGCGCGCTCGGCCAGCGCCACCAGCAGGTCGAACTGGTAGGAGGTGAGTTCGCAGGGGGTGCCCGACACCGAGACGGTGCGCGCATCGCGATCGATTTCCAGCGAGCCGAAGCGCATGACCTTGTGGCCGCCGTTGGCCGCGGCGTTGCCGGTTTCGCCGCCGCGGCGCAGCACGGCGCGTATGCGCGCCAGCAGTTCGCGCGGCTCGAAGGGCTTGGGCAGGTAGTCGTCGGCGCCGATTTCCAGGCCGACGATGCGGTCCATGGGGTCGCCCTTGGCGGTGAGCATCAGCACGGCGGTGTTGGCGGTTTCGCTGCCCTGGCCCTTGATGCGCCGGCACACTTCCAGGCCGTCCATGTCGGGCAGCATCAGGTCCAGGATGACCAGGTCGGGCGTGTTGCCTTCCAGTGCGGCCAGCCCACTCGCGCCGTCGGCCGCGTGGGTGAAGCCATAGCCCGACTGGCGTAGATATTCGCCCACCATGTTGGCCAGGCGGGCGTCGTCTTCGATCATCAGGAGTTGTTGGGTCATGGATGGGTCCTCGGTTGCAGGGCGTGTCCCCCGGGGTGGATCACAATGGGTTTATGCTGCGCCGCACGCAACAATCGCACTTGAAGCCATCGTAAAGTTACGGTAAACCGGGCGGCAACCTGCCAGCATACTCCGCCGCGCGGGCATCTGGTAGCTGTTTTAGAGCTATCGATTTGATAGCGTAAGGTTGCTGCCCCTATTGGGATTTCGGGGCCTGCATCCGCGAGGCCAGGGCGACCAGTACCAGTACCGGCAGGCCCAGCAAAGCGGTCGCGGTGAAGAACTGGCTGTAACCGAAGGCATCCACGTATTTGCCCGAATAGCCGGCCAGGAACTTGGGCAGCAGCAGCATCATGGAGCTGAAAAGCGCGTACTGGGTGGCCGAATAGTTGACGTTGGTCAGGCTGGACAGGTAGGCGATGAAAGCCGCCGAGGCGATGCCGCTGGAGAGATTGTCGGCCGAGATCACGAAGACCAGCGCGTTGACGTCATGGCCGCGCGTGCCCAGCCAGGCGAACAGCAGGTTGCTGCCGGCGCTCAGCACGGCGCCCAGCATCAGCACGCGCATCACGCCCAGGCGCATGGCCATGGCACCGCCGATGAAGGCGCCCACCAGCGTCATGATGACGCCGTAGATCTTGGTGACGGCGGCGACCTCGTCCTTGGTGTAGCCCATGTCCACGTAAAACGGGTTGGCCATGATGCCCATGACAACGTCGCTGATGCGGTAGATGGCGATCAGCGCGAGGATCACGATGGCCTGCTTGCCGTAGCGCTTGAGGAACTCGGCGAACGGCAGGTAAAAAGCATGGTCGAACCAGACGGCTGCCGGCACCAGCCGCACCGGCAGCGCGACGCGAATACCTGTTTTGGCCAGGCCGATGACGGCCAGCACGTAGATGAGCGCTGGCAACAGGTAGGCGCTGAGGGCCAGGTAGTAGCCCAGCAAGACCATGCCGGGTGCGATCAGCAGCAACAGCACAAGGAGCGCGAGCGTCGCGAACAGCACTGCGCCATACAGGGGAATGCCGGTGGCGGCAAAGCGTGCGCGGGTCGCCGCGGTTTCAGCGTCGCTTTCGGCGCGGGCGCGCTCGGCAGGCTCCGATGAAAACAGCACGGTGATGATTCCCGGCAGCATGGAGAAGGCCATCACCAGGTAGGCGGCTTGCCACGCTCCAGGCTGGTAAGCCGCGGCGTTGGGGACTTCGGCGCGCGCGGCGATCCACAGCACGCCGGCACCGGCCCAGATCATTGCGATGCGGTAGCCGGTCTGGTAGGCCGCCGCCAGCGCCGCCTGGCGTTTGGCATCCGCGGACTCGATGCGAAAGGCATCGAGCGCGATATCCTGCGTGGCTGACGCAAACGCCACGGCCAGCGCGCACCACACCATGGGCTGCAGGGACAACTTGGGGTCGTTCAGCGCCATGCCGCACAACGCGCCGATGATGGTGAACTGCGCCAGCAGCAACCAGCTGCGGCGGCGCCCCAGCAGGCGTGTGAGCACCGGTATCGGCAGGCGATCCACCAGCGGCGCCCACACCCATTTGAAGCCGTAGGCCAGGCCGATCCAGCTCAGAAATCCGATGGTGGTGCGGTCGATGCCCGCTTCGCGCAGCCAGAAGCTCAGCGTGCCGAAAACCAGCAACAGCGGCAGGCCCGCCGAGAATCCGAGCAGCAGCATGCGCAGGGTGGCGCGCTCGGCGTACACGCGCCAGACGCTGGCCCACGATACCGGTGCGGTGCTGGTGGATTCGGGGAGGGAGGAGGAGGCGCCCGGTGCCAGGGCGGATGAGGGGGTTTTGTCTGACATGGCCATTTCGATTTGTGACTATTATTCACCCATGTGCTTTTTATGCGACGCAAAACATTCCGCCTGGCCCGGCCGCCGGGCATTCCTGCTGGCCGCCGCCGGCACCGCGGCGACGGCTGCCACCCTGCCGCTGCGCGCGCAGGTGGATGTCGGGCCCTCATCCCAGCTGCGCAACCTCGTACCCGCCGACGAGATTGAAACCGCCGCCACCCAGGAATACAGCAAGCTGCTTGCCGAGGCCCGCGCCAAGGGCTCACTGGCGCCGCAAGGCCACCCGCAACTGCAACGGCTGCGCACCATTGCCGCAAAGCTGGTGCCGCAGACCGCCCAATGGAACGACCGCGCCAAGCAGTGGCGCTGGGAAGTCAACCTGCTGGGCAGCAAGGAGATCAATGCGTTCTGCATGCCGGGCGGCAAGATCGCCTTCTATACCGGCATCCTCGACCAGCTCAAGCTGACCGACGACGAGGCGGCCATGATCATGGGCCATGAGATGGCCCACGCGCTGCGCGAACACGCCCGCGCGCGCATCGCCAAAAGCCAGGGCACCGGCACCCTGCTGTCGCTGGGCGCCCAACTGCTGGGCTGGGGCCAGATGGGCGACCTGGCCGCCAGCATAGGCACGCAGCTGCTGACGCTGCGCTTCAGCCGTGAGGACGAAACCGACGCCGACCTGGTGGGCCTGGAACTGGCCGCGCGCGGCGGCTACAACCCGCAGGCGTCCGTCAGCCTCTGGGAAAAAATGGGACAGGCCGGCGGCGGTGCCGGTGGCCCTAGCTTTCTTTCGACTCACCCTTCCGGCCCCGAGCGCATCCAGCAATTGCAAGCCAACGTGCCCAAGGTCCAGGGCCTATACCAACGCGCCCGCGGCTAAGCTGGCAGGCCGCCCCTGGTGACCGGTTTGACGCAGCGCGCTGCATTCTTCTCGCGCGCGTGGTGGCGGTCCTTTCGCCCCGCGCGCACCCGCATCAACACGCGCGAACGCCTGCGCCTGGTGGCGGGCTCGCTGCTGGGAATTTTTCTGACGGGTTTGTTGTGCCACCTGGCAGGCCGGGTCGTGCCCGGCCTGCCCTGGCTGGTGGCGCCGCTGGGGGCCAGCGCGGTGCTGGTCTTTGCCGTACCGGCGAGCCCCATGGCGCAGCCCTGGCCGGTGGTGGGCGGCAACACGCTGTCGGCACTGGCCGGCATCGCCGGGGTGCACGGCGTGCACCTGCTGGGTTCCCCCGAACTGGCCGCGGCCCTGGCGGTGGCCACCGCCATCGCGCTGATGCTGGCTTTGCGTTGCCTGCACCCGCCTGGTGGCGCCACGGCGCTCATGATGGTGCTGGGCGGCATTTCCAGCCCGGTGTTCGCTTTTTATCCTGTGATGCTCAACTCGGTGCTGCTGGTGGCCGTGGGCATCCTTTACAACAACGCGACGCGCCGGGCCTACCCGCACACGCAGCTGCCGCCACCGGGCGCAGCGCCCTCGGCCGAAGACCGGCAGCTCGACGCCGACCTGGACGCGGTGCTGGCACGCTACAACCAGGTGCTGGACGTGAGCCGCGACGACCTCAAGGTCCTGCTGGCGGAAACGCGGCTGCGCGCCTACGACCGAAAGCTGGCCGAGGTGCGCTGTGAAGACATCATGTCGCGCGACGTGGTGACGGTGGAGTTCGGCACGCCGCTGGAGGACGCCTGGGCCTTGCTGAGGGAGCGCCGCATCAAGGCGCTGCCGGTGGTCGACCGCGGCTTTCGCATCGCGGGCATCATCACGGTCGCGGATTTCATGCGGGCCGCAGACCTGGACCTGTACGACGGCTTTGACGCCAAGCTCAGGCAGCTGGTGCGCAGCACGCGCAGCGTGTATTCGGAAAAGCCGGAGGTCGTGGGGCAGATCATGACCCGCAATGTGCGCGTGGCCGGCCGGCAACGCCGGCTGGTGGAGCTGGTGCCGCTGTTCGGCAGCACGGGCCACCACCACATTCCCATCATCGGGGAGGGCGAACGGCTGGTCGGAATTATTACCCAGTCGGATCTGGTCGCCGCACTGGGACGCGCCGCCGACCCGGCCGCCTGACACGCGGCGGGATGCTTCAAGCATGAGGTCGAAGGTACTCATGTGCGAGCGGATTTTTCGCATCCTTCGTTGCGAATAAAGCCATAAGACCTAGCAGGCAAGGCGGAGGCGGATTTCCCATCTGGTGGCGCATGCCGAATCAGCGTGCCGTGCGGTGACTACTCGTACTTGTCCTACGCTGCTTTTTGATACTTGCGCCTTAAGATGGTCCGCATGAGCTCTCCCCATGCTCCAGGATTAACTGCCTTTTCCCCGCCGCTGCGGGGCATGGGTCCAGGGCGGGTGCCCTCCATCCCCAAGCCATGAAGAGCACCGACCCGGCCCTGCTCGCATTCCTGGAGGAGCAGCGCGCCGATTACACCCGTTCCCTGCCGCGTCGCCTGGAACAGGTCGGCTTGCTCTGGCAGCAGATCCTGAGGGGCGAGGACCTGGCCCAGGCCCTGCCGACGCTGGAGCGCCACGCGCACAGCCTGGCGGGTTCCGCGGCCACTTTCGGCTGGGCGGACCTCGGGCTGGCCGCGCAGGCGCTGGAGCTGGCCCTGGAACCCCATGTCGGCAAGGATCAGGCGCTGGCGCCCGAGGCCCGTGCCGAGCTCGGCAAGGCCGTCGAAGAACTGCAGCAGCGCTTTCACGGCGCAAGCTGACACCGCCCGAACGGATTGCCCATGCCTGCCTCCGCCGCCTTCCTGTCCAAGATCAAACTCGCGGTGGCGGCCGGCGTGGTGCTGATGACGGTGGTGGGCGCGGCGTCCTACCTGACCATCAGCCGCCTGCTTGAAACAGCCCAGTCCCGCGTGCGCACCGAAGACACGCTGGTCATGCTGGAGCGCGTGGATTCCAGCCTGCGGTCGACCGAATCGGCGCTGCGGCAGTACCTGCTGAGCGGCAACGCCGACGATCTGGAAGCCTTCCAGGCTGCCAGGGTTGAGCTGCGCACCATCAGGGCCCGCACGCGCAGCGCCAACGTGCTGCAGGAGGCGGCGGAGTTTGATGAATTGATCAACCAGCGTGCCCTGATCGCCAACCAGTCCATCGCGGCGCGCAAGGCGGCCGGCCCCGAAGCGGCGGCCGCCGTTCTCGGCAGCGATGCCAGCCGGCAGTTGCGGCTGCGCACCAACGGCCTGCTGGAAAACGCGCGCAACCGCGAGGTCTACAGGTGGCGCGACGCGCAGGCCGTGGCCGAACGCAGCGCCCAGTGGGCGCAGGGCTTCATCATCGCCGGCAGCATGCTGTTTTTTGCCATGCTGGGCTGGGTGGGCTATGTGGTCAAGCATTACGAGCAGGTGCGAAAACGCGGCGAAGCCCAGTTGCGCGACAGCGAGGCCATGAGCCGCAGCATCACCGAAGGCATGGTGGAGGCCGTGATCACCACCAGCGCCGATGACATCGTCCTGGAGGCCAATGCCGCCGCCCTGCAACTCTTTGGCTATGCGCGCGACGAACTGGTGGGGCGCGATGTTTCGGAACTGGTGCCGGAACGCCTGCGCCGCCAGTACAAGGAATTCACCGGCATGATGCGCGCGCGGCCTGAAGCCTTCCGGATCGCCGGGCGCGAGGTGCGCGCCCTGCGCAGGGACGGCAGCGAATTCCTGGTCAGCGTGTCCTTCGGCGACGTGGAGGTGGGCGGCAGGCGCCTGTTCACCGCCGTGATGCATGACATCACCGAAAGCAAACGCACCACCGAAGCCTTGCGAGCCAGCGAGTCGCAACTGCGCCAGGTCACCGACACCGTGCCGGCCCTGATCGCCTACCTGGACACCGACCAGCGCTTTCGCTTCCACAACCGGGCCTATGAGGACAACTTCGGCCTGAGCTACGAGCAGATCGACGGGAAGCCGCTGGCCGACGTGCTGGGCCCGCAGGTCTATGAGACGGTGCGGGAAAAGGTGGATGAGGTCCTGAGCGGGCATATGGTGCGTTATGAGCGGACGCAGATCACGCCCCAGGGCGAGCGCAGGCACTACGCGATGCAGTACTTCCCGCGTTACGGCGAAGGCACCAGCGCGGACAAGGTGATCGGCTTTTTCTCGCTGGGCACCGACATCACCGAACTCAAGCGCATAGACCGCATGAAGACCGAGTTCGTCTCCACCGTCAGCCACGAGCTGCGCACGCCGCTGACGTCGATACGTGGTTCTCTGGGCCTGATCTCGGGCGGCGTGGCCGGCCAGTTGCCCGAAGCCGTCAAGAGCCTGGTGGGCATTGCGCAAAACAACTGCGAGCGCCTGATCCGGCTGATCAACGACATCCTGGACAGCGAAAAAATCGAATCCGGCAAGCTGCGCCTGGACCTGCAGGTGGTGGACCTCAAGCAGCTGGTGCAGCAGGCGCTGGTCTCCAATGAGGGCTTTGCCAGTCAGCACGGCGTGAGCCTGGTGATGCGGGCGCCCGACACGGCGCTGCACGTGCGCATCGACAGCGACCGCATGACCCAGGTGCTGACCAACCTGCTGTCCAACGCCGTGAAGTTTTCGCCCAAGGGCAGCCCGGTGGAAGTCAGGCTCTCGCGCACCGGGCAAAAGGTACGGACCGAGGTGGTCGACGTCGGCCCCGGCATTCCGGAGGAGTTCAGTAGCCGCATCTTCCAGAAGTTCTCGCAGGCCGATTCGTCCGACACCCGCCAGAAAGGCGGAACCGGCCTGGGCTTGAATATTTCCCGTGCCCTGGTCGAAAAAATGGGCGGCACCATCGGCTTCTCCAGCAAGCTCGGCGCGGGCACGACCTTCTTTTTTGAAATGCCCGAATGGACCAACCCGGTGCCGCTGCTCAAGCCGCTGAGGCCGCCCGCGATTTCCTCGCGCCCGCGCATCCTGATCTGCGAAGGCGACCCCGACGTGGCCAAGCTGATCAGCATGATGCTGGGCAAGGCCGGCTTTGATTCCGACATGACCTTCAGCGCCGAGCAGGCGCTGGCCTGCCTGGCCTCCAATACCTACGATGCGGTGACGGTGGACCTCAAGCTCCCCGGCCAGAACGGCGTGTCCTTCATCGGCCAGCTGCGCGAGGACGAGGGGACGCGCAACCTGCCCGTCGTGGTGATCTCGGCCATGGCCGAGCAGGGCCAGCTGCAGTTCAACCGCAAGCCGCACACGGTGTCTGACTGGCTCAAGAAACCCATCGACGAAAACCTGCTGGTGCACAGCCTGCGCCGGGCCGTCGCCAGCCTGGACTCCGGCAAACCGCGCATCCTGCATGTGGAGGACGACCTGGACATCCAGCGCATCACCGCCGCCATCGCCCAGGACTTCGCAAGCTTTGAATTCGCTGCCACGCTGGACGAAGCCCGCGACCGCCTGCGCGAGCACCCCTTTGACCTGGTGCTGCTGGACCTGGCGCTGGGCAGCCATTCGGGCTGGGACCTGTTCGAGGACATCGACGCGCTGGACCCGCGCCCGCCGGTGATCGTGTTCTCGGCCGGCGACGTGGACCCGGCGGACGGCAGGCAGGCCGACGCGGTCCTGGTCAAGGCCCATACCTCAAACACCGAACTGCTCAATACAATCCAGCGAGTCCTGCAGATTCCCGGCGACCCGGGCCCCGTCCGTTCCCAAACCTTGAACTGAACCATCATGACCACACCACTGAACCGCATCCTCTATGTTGAAGACGAGCCCGATATCCGCATGGTGGCGCAGATGGCGCTGCAAGCCGTGGGCGGCTTCACCGTGATTGCCTGCGCCTCCGGCCAGGAAGCGCTGGACGCCGCGCCGGGCGCCGGCGCCGACCTGCTGCTGCTGGACGTCATGATGCCCGGCATGGACGGGCCGACAACGCTCAAGGGCCTGCGCCAGCTGCCGGCCACCGCCGACACCCCGGTGATCTTCATGACCGCCAAGGTGCAGGCCGCCGAGGTGGCGGTGTACAAGGGGCTGGGCGCGCTGGAAGTGATTCCCAAGCCCTTCGACCCGATGGAGTTGTCCACGCAGATCCAGCGGATCTGGGCACAGAGATAAAGCCCCCACGCTGGATGTGGCCCCCACGGTCGCGCACTTCGTGTCGCTTCCTGCCCCCCGAGGGGGCCGCCCGCCTGTGGCCCGGCAAAGCCGGTTCCACGGCTCATGCTGGCTTGAAGAATTCTGTGGGTGGGACTAGCGACGGAGGCTTTCCACCAGCAGGGGCCGCGGGACTGGCTTTGCCAGACCGCAGGCGCCGCCCCCTAGAAGGGGGGAGCAGACTACACGCAGTGAGTCTGAACGGGGGTCAGAGCTTGAATTCGTAGTCCACGCTCATGGGCGCGTGGTCGGAAAAGCGCTGGTCTTTGTAGATGTGTTCGCTGCGGGCCAGTGCCGCGAAGGCCGGGGTGGCCAGGTGGTAGTCCAGGCGCCAGCCCACGTTCTTTGCGTAGGCCTGGCCGCGGTTGCTCCACCAGGTGTAGGCCGCGTCGGTCGCCGTGGGCTGCAGCTTGCGGTAGACGTCGACCATGCCGCCGCCTCTGACCGAGGGTCCGGTGCGTTCCGTCAGCTCATCGGCCGCTTCATTGGCGAGTTCCGCGTCGCGCAGCAATTCGGTCATCCAGGCCCGCTCTTCGGGCAGGAAGCCGCTGTTCTTCCGGTTGCCCTTGAAATTTTTGAGGTCGATTTCCTGGTGCGCGATGTTGACGTCGCCGCACAGCACGAAGTCGCGCGTTTCCTTCAGGGCCAGCAGGCGCGGGTAGAACTCGGCCAGGAAGCGGAACTTGGCGGCCTGGCGCTCCTCGCCCGAGGAGCCGCTGGGAAAGTAGCAGCTGATGATGGAGAGCTTGGGGCTTTGCTTGCGCCCGGGCCGGTCGAAGCGCAGCTCCACGTAGCGCCCTTCGGCGTCGAATTCGGTCGAGCCGTAGCCCACGATCACGTCGCTGGGTTCATGGCGCGTATAGACGCCCACGCCGGAGTAGCCTTTTTTCTCGGCGAAATGAAAGTGCCCCTTGAGGCCGGCGATTTCCTCGAAGCGCCCGCTCATGTCGGCTGCCTGGGCCTTGAGCTCCTGCACGCAAATACAATCCGGCATGGACTGCAAAACCCAGTCCTGCAGGCCTTTGCTGGCCGCGGAGCGGATACCGTTGAGGTTGAGGCTGGTCAATTTAAACATGGGACTTCCAATGAGCACGGCAGGGCAACAACAGGACAACAGGGACGGGGCAGTTTCCGCGGACGGCGCGCTGGCACAGGAATTCGTGCAGTTCGCCGTGGAGGCGGGGGTGCTGCGCTTCGGGCAATTCAAGACCAAGGCCGGGCGCATGAGCCCGTATTTTTTCAACGCCGGCCTGTTCGACGACGGCGCCAAGCTGGGACGGCTGGCGCAATTCTATGCGCGCCACCTGCTGGCCGAGGAAAAGCGCACGGGCCTGGCTTTCGACATGATTTTCGGGCCGGCCTACAAGGGCATTCCACTGGCCGCGGCGGTGGCCATCGAACTCGCGCGGCTGGGGCGCAACTACCCGTTCGCCTACAACCGCAAGGAAGCCAAGGACCACGGCGAAGGCGGTACGCTGGTCGGCGCGCCCGTCAAGGGCCGCGTGCTCATCATTGACGACGTGATGTCCGCAGGCACGGCGGCGCGCGAGTCGATCGCCATCATCCAGGCCGCGGGCGCCGTTCCCCACGCGGTGGCGCTGGCCCTGGACCGCCAGGAGAAGGCCACGGAAAACGGCGTGGATGTGAGCCATAGTGCCGTGCAATATGTTACGAAACATCTGGGCTTGCAGGTTTGCGCGATTGCGCGGCTGACCGACTTGCTGCAATATCTCTCCACACAAGGCGACACGCCGGGGGCCAACGGGGCCGATGCGATGTCGCTGAAAACGCACTACCAAGCCGTGCTGGCCTATCGGGACCGCTACGGCGTGGGTTAAGGAGTCGATTTGCTCTTGCGAACAGCACTTACGGTCATTGCGATGTCGGCCGCGTTCGCGGCGAACCATGCCGCGGCCCAGAACATCTACACCTGTGTCGACGGCAAAGGACGCAAGCTCACGGCCGACCGTCCCATCGCCGAGTGCACGGACCGCACCCAGCAGGAACTGAACCGCTCAGGTACGGTCAGGCGCGTGGTGGGCCCTTCGCTGACCGCGCAGGAACGCGCGGTGCAGGAAGAAAAGGACAAGCTCGCCGCCGAAGCGCGGGCCCGCGAGGCCGAGGACAAGCGCCGGGACCGCGCCCTGCTGCTGCGTTACCCCACTCGTGCCGTGCACGACCAGGAGCGCGTCACCGCGCTGGCCCAGGTCGACGAAGTCATCAAGGCTTCCAACAAGCGGACGGCGGAACTGGCCGAGCAGCGCAAAGCCATCCAGGCCGAATTCGAGTTCTACGCAAAAGACCCCGGCAAGGCCCCGCCTTCGCTCAAGCGCAAGCTCGAGGAAAACGACCACAGCTCGGCTGTCCAGAAAAAATTCATTCAGGACCAGGAACAGGAAAAAAAGCGCGTGAACCAGCGCTTTGACGAAGAACTGGTCAAGCTCAAGCAGGTGTGGGCCATGAGAGAAGCCCCTACGGGCTCGGCGCCCACAGCCAAAAACTGAGCGGCCGGGCGGGCCGCCCGGCTTTATCTCAAACCATCAGCCCAGTTTTTTCTTCAGCAACTCGTTGACCTGCGCCGGGTTGGCCTTGCCCTTGGTGGCTTTCATGGCCTGGCCGACCAGCGCGTTCATGGCCTTGGTATTGCCGCCGCGCACCTCTTCGACGTTTTTGGCGTTGGCGGCCAGCACGTCGTCGATGATCTTCTCAAGCTCGCCGGTGTCGCTCATCTGCTTGAGGCCCTTGGCCTCGATGACGGCGTCTACGTCCGTGCCTTCGCCCGTCCACAGTGCGTCGAACACCTGCTTCGCAGCGTTGTTGGAGATCGTGCCGTCGGCGATGCGGCCTATCAGTGCGGCCAACTGACCAGCGCTGACGGTCGACGCCTCGATCGATTTTTCCTCGATGTTCAGGCGCCGCGACAGCTCGCCCATGACCCAGTTGCTGGCCAGCTTGGCTTGCTGGCTGGCCTCGGCCACGGCTTCAAAAAATGCGGCGGTCGCCTTGCTTTGCGTGAGCTGGCCGGCGTCGTATTCGGACAGCCCGTAGTCCTTGACGAAACGCGCCGCCATCACGCGCGGCAGCTCGGACATTTCCGAACGTGTTTTTTCCACCCAGTCGCGCGCGATCACCAGCGGCGGCAAATCGGGGTCGGGGAAATAGCGGTAGTCGGCCGCGTCTTCCTTGGTGCGCATGCTGCGCGTTTCGCCGGTATCCGGGTCGAACAGCACGGTGGCCTGCTGGATGGCGTGGCCGTCCTCCAACTGCGCGATCTGCCAGCGTACCTCGTAGTCGATGGCCTGCTGCATGAAGCGAAAGCTGTTCAGGTTCTTGATTTCGCGGCGCGTGCCCAGTGGCTCGCCCGGCTTGCGCACCGAGACGTTGGCGTCGCAGCGGAAGCTGCCTTCCTGCATGTTGCCGTCGCAAATACCGATCCAGGTGACGATCTTGTGCAGTTCTTTGGCATAGGCCACGGCCTCGGCCGTGGAGCGCATGTCGGGCTCGGTCACGATCTCCAGCAGCGGCGTGCCGGCGCGGTTCAGGTCTATGCCGCTCATGCCGATGAAGTCCTCGTGCAGCGACTTGCCGGCGTCTTCCTCGAGGTGGGCGCGCACCAGGCGCACCGAGCGTTTTTCGCCGTCGAGGAAAAACTCGACGACACCGCCTTGCACCACGGGGATTTCAAACTGGCTGATCTGGTAGCCCTTGGGCAGGTCGGGGTAGAAGTAGTTCTTGCGCGCGAACACGCTGTGTTCGGCGATGTGCGCGTTGACAGCCAGGCCGAACTCGATGGCGCGCTGCACCGCGCCCTTGTTCATCACCGGCAGCGCGCCGGGCAGGGCGAAGTCCACGGCGGAGGCCTGCGTGTTCGGCTCGGCGCCGAAGGCGGTGGAGGCGCGGCTGAAGATTTTCGATTGTGTGGTGAGCTGCGTGTGGGTCTCAAAGCCGATGATGACTTCGTAGCCCTGCACCAGCGGCCCGGTGGGGCGGCCGGCCTGCATTTCGGCGAAGGGGTTGACGGTGGGTTGGGTCTGGCTCATGTCAAATCACTTAAAGGCTTGGGGGCTGGCGCAGGTGCCAGTCGGTCGCGAGCTGGAACTGGTGGGCCGCGCCCAGCAGCTGCGCTTCCTTGAAGTAGTTGCCGATCAACTGCAGGCCCACGGGCATGCCGCCGGCGCCGAATCCCGCCGGCACGCTCATGCCGGGCAGGCCGGCGAGGCTGGACGACAGGGTGTAGATGTCGGCCAGGTAGTTGGCCACCGGGTCGTCGGATTTTTCACCGATCTTCCAGGCGACGGTGGGGGACACCGGGCCGGCGATGATGTCGCACTGCGTGAAGGCGGTCTGGAAATCCTGCGCGATCAGGCGGCGAATTTTCTGCGCCTTGAGGTAGTAGGCGTCGTAGTAGCCGTGCGACAGCACATAGGTGCCGATCATGATGCGGCGCGTGGCCTCGTCGCCGAAGCCTTCGCTGCGCGACTTTTTGTACATGTCGTCGAGGTTGGTGTAGTGCGCTGCGCGGTGTCCGTAGCGCACGCCGTCAAAGCGGCTCAGGTTGCTGCTGGCCTCGGCCGGCGCGATGACGTAGTACACCGGGATCGACAGCTCGGTCAGCGGCAGGCTCACGTCCACCAGCGTGGCGCCCAGCTTTTCATACTCGGCCAGCGCGCCGCGCACGGCGGCCAGCACGTCGGGTGCGCAGCCGGCGCCGAAGAACTGCGTGGGCAGGCCTATGCGCAGGCCCTTGAGCGGCTTGTCGCCGGCGGCGGCGGGGCGCGCGGCGAGCAGGTCCGCCGCGTAGTCGGCGGCGGGCAGGTCCAGCGAGGTCGAATCGCGGTCCGGGTCTGGCCCGGCCATGGCCGACAGCAGCAGCGCGCAATCAAGCGCGCTGCGCGCCATCGGGCCGGCCTGGTCCAGGCTGGAGGCGAAGGCCACCATGCCGTAGCGCGAGCAGCGGCCGTAAGTGGGTTTGATGCCGGTGATGCCGGTCAACGAGGCCGGCTGGCGTATCGAGCCGCCGGTGTCGGTGCCGGTGGCGGTGGGCACCAGGCGCGCGGCGACAGCGGCGGCCGAGCCGCCCGAGGAGCCGCCGGGAATGCGGCTCGTGTCCCAGGGGTTTTTCACCGGCTTGTAGGCGCTGTTGTCATTGCCCGAACCCATGGCGAATTCGTCGCAGTTGAGCTTGCCCAGTGTGACCATGCCGGCGCCCTGCGGCCCCAGCTTGCCCACCACCGTGGCGTCAAACGGGCTGCGGTAGTTTTCCAGGATTTTCGAGCCGGCCGTCGTCGGGAAATCGCGCGTGACGAACACGTCCTTGTGCGCCAGCGGCACGCCCAGCAGCGGCGTGCGTTCGCCGGCGGCCAGGCGCGCATCGGCGGCCCTGGCCTGCGCCAGCGAGACGTCCGCGTCGGTGGCCAGGAAGGCGCCCAGGTTTTCGTGCTGGACGCGAGCCAGGAAGTGCTGCGTGGCTTCAACGCTGGAGACTTCGCGCGCGGCCAGTTTCGCGGCCAGCTGCGCGACGCTCAGGTCGTGCAGGGCGGTGTTTTTCAGGGGGCTGCTCATTCGATCACCTTGGGCACGAGGAACAGGCCCATTTCCACGGCGGGCGCGCTCACCTGGCTGGCCTCGCGCTGGTTGGGTTCGCTGGCGATGTCCTCGCGCAGGCGCAGGGCGACTTCGCCGATCACGGCGGCTGGATGGGCCAATGGCTCCACCCCGTCGGTATTGATGGCGTTCATCTGCTCAACCAGGGCGAAAAAGCCGTTGAGTTGGGCCAGGGTGTGCTCGGTTTCGTCGGGACGCAATTCCAGCCGCGCCAGGTTGGCGACGCGGGCGATGTCTTGGGGTGTCAATGCCATGGGGTAGAGATGAAGGAAATACGGGAGAAAATAAACCAGAAAACAGGGGCTGAAACGAGGTGTAAAGCTCAAAAAACGGGCTTGCTAAAGCTATTGATCTATAGGGGATGCGTTATTATCCCGCCTTTGGTGTGAAATCAGGGTTGGATGCGGGCTTTAGGTGCTTTTTAGGTGCCAGAAGCAGATTTCAGAGCGCCTCTGGCCCAACTTCCCCATAATTGCTGATCAATAAAAAGGCGATGGAGCAACGAAGTTCGCTCATGCCCCAACTGGACCCCTGCATATGTTTGAAGCATTCCGTCGGTATTTTTCCACCGACCTGGCCATTGACCTTGGCACCGCCAACACCCTGATTTTCGTACGCGACCGAGGCATTGTGCTCGATGAGCCCTCCGTCGTCGCCATCCGCCACGAAGGCGGCCCCCAAGGCAAGAAGACCATCCAGGCTGTCGGCCATGAAGCCAAGGCCATGCTCGGCAAGGTGCCCGGCAACATCGAAGCCATCCGGCCGATGAAGGACGGCGTGATCGCCGACTTCACCGTGACCGAGCAGATGCTCAAGCAGTTCATCAAGATGGTGCACCCGCGCAGCCTGCTCAAGCCCAGCCCGCGCATCATCATCTGCGTGCCCTGCGGCTCCACCCAGGTCGAGCGCCGCGCGATTCGCGAAAGCGCCTTGGGCGCCGGCGCCAGCGACGTCTACCTGATTGAAGAACCCATGGCCGCGGCCATCGGCGCCGGCCTGCCGGTGTCGGAAGCCAGCGGCTCCATGGTCGTCGACATCGGCGGCGGCACCACCGAAGTCGGCGTGATCTCGCTGGGCGGCATGGTCTACAAGGGCAGCGTGCGCGTCGGCGGTGACCGCTTCGACGAAGCCATCATCAACTACATCCGCCGCAACTACGGCATGCTGATCGGCGAGCCGACGGCCGAGGCCATCAAGAAAAGCATCGGCTCGGCCTTCCCCGGCTCCGAAGTCAAGGAAATGGAAGTCAAGGGCCGCAACCTCTCCGAAGGCGTGCCGCGCAGCTTCACGATCTCCAGCAACGAAATCCTCGAAGCCCTGACCGACCCGCTTAACAACATCGTCAGCGCCGTGAAGAACGCGCTGGAGCAGACCCCTCCCGAACTGGGCGCGGACATCGCCGAGCGCGGCATGATGCTGACCGGCGGCGGCGCCTTGCTGCGCGACCTGGACCGCCTGCTGGCCGAGGAAACCGGCCTGCCTGTGCTGGTGGCCGAAGACCCGCTGACCTGCGTCGTGCGCGGTTGCGGGATCGCGCTGGAGCGCATGGATCGCCTGGGTTCCATCTTCACTTCGGAATAAGCGCAACGCCGTATCTCATGCCGCGCGCCGGCATGGAGCGGGGCCAGCTTGACAGCGAACCATGCCCTTAGGAACCCTTGACAGATCCCCGCCGCCCTTTTTCAAGCAGGGGCCGTCGGCGCTGTCCAAGCTGATGTTCTTCAGCGCCTTGTCGTTGTTCCTGATGGTCGCTGACACCCGTTTTCGCATCACCCAGCCGGTGCGCGCCGTGCTGGCCACCGCGCTGTACCCGGTGCAATGGCTGGCGCTGCAGCCGGTGCGCGCCGTCCGCGGCAGCGGCGAGTACTTCACCACCCTGAACCAGGCCAAAACCGCCAGCGACGAAGCCGGCAAGAAGCTGGCGCTTCAGTCGCTTCGCGCCGGCCAGGTAGAGCAGCTCCTCCAGGAAAACAACCGCTTGCGCAAGCTGCTGGGCCTGCGCGAGCAGCTCAACACACCGGTCATGGCCGCCGAGGTGCTGTATGACGCGGCCGACCCTTACACCCGAAAAGTGATCATCGACAAGGGTATGGCGCAGGGTGTGGACCTGGGCTCGCCGGTGCTGGACGAGTCCGGCGTGCTGGGGCAGGTCACGCGCGTGCACCCCCTGGTCAGCGAAGTCACCCTGCTGGTGGACCGCGACCTGGCCATTCCCGTACTCAACGTGCGCACCGGCGCGCGCAGCGTGGCCTATGGCGACCCCACCGTCTCCGGCAGCGGCCTGGAGTTGCGTTTCATGGGCAGCAACTCGGACGTGCAGCAGGGCGACCTGCTGACCACCAGCGGCGTGGACGGCGTCTACCCGGCCGGCCTGCCGGTGGCCAAGATCAGCCGCATCGAGCGGCGCGCCGAGTCGGCTTTCGCCAAGATTTTCTGCACGCCGCAAGCGCTGGTGACCGGCGCGCGGCACGTCATGGTGGTCAAGCCCGGCACGGGCCTGATCCCGCCGCGGCCCGAGCCCGACGCGCCTGAAGCCGCGCCCAAGAAGAAAGGGGCCGCTAAATGATCATGCGCTCCGGCCAGCAGCTGCTGCTGCCCGCCAACCCGGTGTTCATCTGGTGCAGCCTGATCGCGGCGCTGCTGCTGGACATGCTGCCCCTGGGCCGCGTGCCCTGGATGCCCGACTTCCTGGCGCTGGTGCTGGTGTTCTGGAACGTGCACCAGCCGCTGCGCGTGGGCATAGGCGTGGCCTTCATGTTCGGCCTGGGCATGGATGTGCACCAGTCCTCGCTGCTGGGCCAGCACGCGCTGTCGTATACGGCACTGAGCTTTTTCGCCACCATGATCCACCGCCGGCTGCTCTGGTTCACCGTGCCTTCGCAAGCCCTGCAGGTGCTGCCGCTGTTCGCCATGGCACACGGCGTGGAGCTCGTGATCCGCATGATAGGCGGCGGAATTTTCCCCGGATGGGTCATGCTGCTGGCGCCCTTGATCGAGGCGCTGCTGTGGCCCGTCGTGAGCGTGCTGCTGCTGGTGCCGCAGCGGCGAGCGCCTGACCCTGATCAGAACAGACCGCTGTAGATGTGGGCCCCCACGCTTTTCACTTCGTGTAATGCGCTGCCCCCCGAGGGGGCCGCTGCGCCTGCGGTCTGGCAAAGCCAGTCCCGCGGCCCCTGTTGGCCTGGGCGGCTCGCTTCGCATCGCCTTTGCTTTTCCGGGGGTAACCGCGCGTCTTGCGGGCACTTTGTGGCGGTTGTAGAGTCGGACCACCATGACTGAGTTGCGCAACGTTGAAGCCGACCTGTCGCGCTTTCGCGCGCGGGTGCTGGTGGCCAGCCTGGTGGTGTTGTGCGCGTTTGCCTTGCTGGCGGCGCGGCTGGTGTACCTGCAGGTGTACCGCCATGCCGACCTGAACGAACAGGCCGAGAGCAACCGCACGGCCATCGTGCCCATCGTGCCGAATCGCGGCCTGATCCTGGACCGCAACGGCATCGTGCTGGCGACCAACTATTCGGCCTACACGCTGGAGATCACGCCGTCCAAGGTCGCGAACCTCGAGGAAACCATTGCCGCGCTGGAAAAGGTGGTCGATATCCAGCTGCGCGACAAGCGGCGCTTCAAGCGCCTGCGCGAGGAGTCCAAGAATTTCGAGTCACTGCCCATACGCACCCGGCTGACGGACGAGGAAGTGGCGCGTTTCGCGGCGCAGCGCTTTCGCTTTCCTGGCGTCGACATCAAGGCCAGGCTGTTCCGCAGCTATCCCTACGGCGAACTCGGCAGCCATGTGGTCGGCTACATAGGCCGCATCAATCAGGCCGAGAAGGAAAACATCGAGGGCAGCGACGACGAGGGCAACTACCGCGGCACCGACTACATCGGCAAGCTCGGTGTCGAGCAAAGCTTCGAGCAGCAGCTGCACGGCACCACCGGCGTCGAACAGGTGGAGACCTCGGCCGGCGGGCGCGCGGTGCGCAAGCTGGCCAGCAACCCGGCCACGCCAGGCAACACGGTGATGCTGTCGCTCGATATCCGCCTGCAGAAGCTGGTGGAAGACATGTTCGGCGACCGGCGCGGCGCGCTGGTGGCGCTGGACCCGAAAACCGGCGACGTCCTGGCTTTTGTGAGCAAGCCGACCTTCGATCCCAACCTCTTCGTCGACGGCATAGACACCGAGAGCTGGCAGGCGCTCAACGAGTCCATCGACAAGCCGCTGCTCAACCGCGCGCTGCGCGGCACCTACCCGCCGGGCTCGACCTACAAACCTTTCATGGCCATGGCCGCGCTGCAGACCGGCAAGCGCTCGCCGACCTTCATCGTCAACGACAACGCCTCCTGGACTTTCGGCGGCCACACCTTCCGCAGCCACGGCGACATCGCGTTGGGCGCGGTCGACATGTACCGGTCCATCGTCAAGTCCAGCAATGTGTATTACTACTCGCTGGCCAATGAGCTCGGCGTGGACGCCATGCACGACTTCATGAAGCCGCTGGGTTTCGGCCAGATCACGGGTATCGACATCAACGGCGAGGTGCGCGGCGTGCTGCCCAGCCAGGAATGGAAGCGCAAGGCCTACAAGCGGCCCGAGCAGCAAAGGTGGTATCCCGGTGAAACGATTTCCCTGGGCATAGGCCAGGGCTACAACACCTTCACCATGCTGCAGCTGGCGCAGGCCACGGCGGCGCTGGCCAACGGCGGCGTCAAGCACAAGCCGCGCCTGGTCATCGGCACGCAGGACCCGGTCACGCGGGTGATGCACCCGCTGCAGGCCAGCCCGCCCGAGGACCTGGGCTACAAGCCGGAGAACGTGGCCATCGTGCGCAAGGCGCTGGTCGGCGTCACGCAGGAGGGCACCTCGGCGCGGGTGTTTGCCGGCGCGGGTTACCTCTCGGGCGGCAAGACCGGCACCGCCCAGGCCGTGACCATAGGCCAGAAAGACAAGTACAACAGCGCCAAGATGGAAGAGCACCAGCGCGACCACGCGGTGTACATGGCCTTCGCGCCGGCCGAGGACCCGAAGATCGCGCTAGCCGTGATCGTGGAAAACGCCGGCTGGGGCGCCGGCGTGGCAGCGCCCATCGCGCGCCGGGTATTTGACTACGTGCTGCTGGGCCAGTACCCCAGCGAAGAAGACATGGTGGCGGTGCAAAAAGGCCTGGCCGCCGCTCCCGTCGGCAAGCCGCGCCAGGCGGCCGAGATGGCCAGCCTGCTTTCAGCCCCGACCTCCGGGCCCACCACCGCCGCCGCAGCGGCGGCCGCCAAGGCCAAGGCAGCGGCCATCGCCGAAGCGCTCAGCAAGCTGGTCCCGCCCATGGCTGCGGCCGGCATCAATCCCGACTGAACTCCCGGCTGCCGGGCACCCCGGAAAACGACAGGCATAAAAAAAGCGCTGGGGTTACCAGCGCTTTTTGCAGCAGGGCATCTTGTGGAATGCCTTGTTGCCTGTGTGTACTTCTAATGGCTCTCTCGTGTCTCCTCGGCTCCTCGCGTTGCGAGCAGCAAGGCTCGTCAGCAAGTCGTCCAATGTAGCCCGCGCACTGACATAGTGCATTGGGGGTTTCCCGCCCCCGGGATTTTGCGGATGGGCGGCTACGGTCCCTGGTGCGGCGTGCCATAGCATGGCGCCCGGCGTGCACCGCGTATACGCATTTGCACTGAAAACCGCCCAAATCTTCCCTATTAAGTGCTGGCATGAGTTATGCCTGCTGCCTTCTGACTGTTACCAATTGTTGGCTGGCTGCAAGAAAGGCGGGCATGTATGCACCTGAAGAGTGTTATGGCGTGGGGCTTGTCGATCTGGATGGGCATAGCCTGCCAGCAGGCCATGGCGCAGGCGCCTGCCGCGCCGGCTGCCGCTCCCTCGGTGGCGGCTTCCGGCGTGGTTACCGAAGTTCCGGTGCCCGTTGCCGCTCCCGCGCCACCGCCGGCGGCTCTCGCGGCAGCGGCTGCGGTTTCGGTTCCCGCCGCACCGGCATCCGCCCCGCCGCCCGCGCCCCTGACCCGCCCGGGCCTGGTGGGGGCGGAGACCCTCAGCGGCGCCGACACCGCCTGGATGATGACCTCTACCGCACTGGTGCTGCTCATGACGCTGCCGGGCATCGCCCTTTTTTACGGCGGCATGGTGCGCAAAAAGAGCGTGCTCAACGTCATGGCCTGCGTTGTCGCCATTTGTGCGGTGGTAAGCCTCCTGTGGTTCGCCGTGGGGTATTCGATCGCTTTCACCCCCGGCAGCAGTGCCTGGGGCCACTACTTCGGCGGCACCGAGCGCTTCTGGTTCGCCGGGCTGGATTACGTGAAGGACGCGCAGAAGGTCGCGGTCAGCCACGTCGCGCCCAACATCCCGGAATCGGTCTATGCGATGTTCCAGCTGACCTTCGCCATCATCACGGCGGCGCTGGTGGTCGGTTCCTTCGTCGAACGCATGCGCTTTTCCGCCATGCTGATCTTCATGTCGCTGTGGACGGTCGCTGTGTATGCCCCCATCGCCCACTGGGTCTGGGAGCCCAACGGCTGGCTGGCCCGCATGGGCGCGCTGGATTTCGCCGGCGGCTCCGTGGTGCACATCAATGCCGGCATCGCCGGGCTGGTCTGCGCCTACGTGCTCGGGCCGCGCCACGGCTACGGCCGCGAGCCCTTCACACCCTTCAACCTGGGCCTGACCATGGCCGGCGCCGGCATGCTGTGGGTGGGCTGGTTCGGCTTCAACGCCGGTTCCGCGGTGGCTTCCGACGGCCGGGCGGGCCTGGCCATGGCGGTCACGCACATCGCGGCCGCGGCCGGCGCGCTGTCGTGGATGGCGGCCGAGTGGGCGGTGCGCGGCCGGCCCTCGCTGCTGGGCCTGTGCTCGGGCCTGGTGGCCGGCCTGGTCGCGATCACGCCGGCGGCCGGTTTTGTCTCGCCGCGCGCGGCGCTGGTGTTCGGCGTGGCCGCGGGGCTGGCCTGCTACTGGGGCGCCACCGGCCTGAAGCGCCTGCTCAACGCCGACGACTCGCTGGACGTGTTCGGCGTGCACGGGGTGGGCGGTATCGTCGGCTCACTGCTCACGGGCGTGTTCGCCAGCAAGGCGATTTCGGGCGCGGAAGGCAGTGTGCTGACGCAGGCCATAGGCGCGGGCGCGGTCATGCTGTACAGCCTGTTCATGACGGCGCTGGCTTTGTGGGTCACCTCGCTGGTCGTCAGCCTGCGCGTCAGCGAGGCCTCGGAGAGCGACGGCCTGGACATCACCCAGCATGCCGAACGCCTTGGCACCTGATGTGCCGGCATTCACTTTGAAGGACACACACCATGCCTTCCAGCGAAAAAATCGCCATCGCCGCCCATCTCCACGTGTTGCTGCGCCGCAAGACCGGCCGGGTGACCGACACCGAGTGGATGGCCGGCAACCTTGAGTACGCGGCCGAGATCGCGCGCTTTGCGCGCGAGAAGGCGGCCGAAGAGGGGCACCCCGACCTGGCCGTCTGGGCCGACAGGCTCGAGGAAATCATGGCCGTGCCCGACCCCAAGCCGCGCCTGCCGCTGGTCCAGCTGGTGTCGGAGGCGGTGAAGGAGCGCGCCGCACCCGCCATGGCGCCGCCGCCCCAGCCGGACCGCCAGAGCGCGCGCTCGATAGACACCGAGGAAGAGGTCTACCCGGAGTCCGGTTTTATCGAATCCACCTTTGGCGCGATCTTCGGCGAAGAGGGTCAGCGCGAGCGCAGGCACCGCGACCCGAACGCGCCGCGCTATGTGAAGGGGCTGCGCTGAATCTGTCGGCTTATTGCGCCGGCCGAGCTTCCCGTGCGCGGTTCAGGCTGTGCGCCAGCATGTTGCGGGTGCGCGCGCGGATATTGGCGCTGGCCTCGTCCGCGAAGGCCGCCACATAGGGGTGGCCGGCGTTGTCCGCCAGGATGCTGCGCCGCACCTGCTCCAGGCCGGTGTCGCAGGCGGCCAGAGCCGTGTCAGCGAGCACAAAGACGGACCGGGCCGCATCGTCCTTCAGCGGCAGCAGGGCCTTGTCCGCGCAGCGCTGGTAGTCGTTGATGGCGGCTGCCACTGGCGCGCGGGCGATCGACAGCGGGTCATGGCTGGCCCTGGGCGCCGAGCTGCAGGCGGGCAGGGCCAGGAGCAGGGCGGTGATCAGCGGAAAGGATGAGGGAAGCGGCTTCATGCGCCGCATTGTGTCATCGGCGCATGAACCCAGGCGGCAGGTGCCACGCAGCAAGGATGTAAGGAAAATCGATTAAGGGTAAGCACAACTGGCCTGCTGCAAACGCAAGCCTTAGCATGCAACTCAATAACCAAGGGGGAGCTTATGGCGCGCACTGCAATGACATCCACGGCATTGACCTTGGCCTTGGCGGCAAGCCTGCTGGGATCCGGTCCCGCGCTAGCCCAGGCCCCGGCTCCGGCCCAGCAGCTGGTGCTGGGCATCAGCGAAGGCACTTCGGGCGGCCTGGACCATGCCCAAGTGATTGCCAAATACCAGGGCCTGGCCGAGGTGATAGGCCGGGCCATGAAAGCCAAGGTCAGCGTGGTGTTCGCGCGCGAATTCAAGCAGCTTGAAGAAGGCATGCAGACCGGCCGTTTCGACCTGGTGATGGCCCGCCCCAGCGACTACCCGGCGCGCGGCATGCGCGACTACGGCTACAGCTACATCGCCAGCACCAAGCCCGACGGGCAGTGCTTCATCATCGCCCCCAAGGGATCCGAGCTGAAGACCATCAACGACGTCAAGGGCAAGCGCATCGCCCTGCCCGAGCAGATCGCCTACATGTCCCGCTTTTGCGCCGCCGAACTGCGTGACAAGGGCATCCTGGTGGACAAGGAAAACGTGCAGTTCGTGCGCGAACAGGCCGCCGTCGGTTTCTACCTGGACAACAAGTTCGCCGACGTGGGCGGCGTGGCCTCTTATTCGGGCATCGCCAAGAAATGGGAAAAAGACGGCGGCCGCATCATCCACAAGAGCGTGGCGCAGCCTTACTTCCCGATGGTGGCCCATAAGCGCATCAAGCCCGAGCAGCTCAAGGCCATCCAGGAGGAGCTGCTGGCCCTGCCCGGCAGCGATGCCGGCAAGGACGTGCTCAAACGCATCGGCGTCGAACAGTTCGACACCACGTCGGAAGCCCGCATGCGCGAGCTGCTCAAGTGGCTGAACATTTAGCCTAGCCAGGTCCAGTTTCCGGCGCGGCACCCAGCTGCCGCTGCTGTCTTCCTGGCCCGGCACGGGCCGCCGCCTTCCCTCGTCAACACCCTGCACCGCGCGCCGGCGTCAGCCGTGCCGCTGGCCGAGCCCGCTCAAACCCTAGGGTTTTCACTGAAAAAAAGCGGCCTCGCTTCGTTGCATTAGTTATCATTCATAACCATAATCGACCTCACTGAAAATCTCCAAATGACCCAAAAACACCTCCAACTCGAAATGCGCGGCGACGTTGCCGTGATCCGCCTGGCGCGCCCCGCCAAACGCAATGCGCTGGGCGACGCCCAGGTGCTGGCCCTGCGCGACCTGTTTGAAAACCTGCCCGCCGGCGCCCGCGCCGCCGTGCTGCACGGCGAAGGAGACCACTTCTGCGCGGGGCTCGACCTGGGTGAACTCCAGGAGCGCGACGCCAGCCAGGGCCTGCACCACTCGCGCATGTGGCATGCCGCGCTGGACCGCCTGCAGTACGGGCCCGTGCCGGTGATTGCCGCGCTGCACGGCGCCGTGGTCGGCGGCGGCCTGGAGCTGGCGAGCGCCTGCCACATCCGGGTGGCCGACGAGAGCACTTTTTACGCGCTGCCCGAAGGCTCGCGCGGCATCTTTGTCGGTGGCGGCGGCGCGGTGCGCATTCCCCGGCTGATAGGCGCGGCGCGCATGACCGACATGATGCTGACCGGCCGCGTCTACAACGCCCAGGACGGCGAACGTGTAGGCCTGGCGCAGTACCTGGTGCCGCAGGGGCAGGCGTTCGACAAGGCGCTCGAACTGGCGACCCGCGTGGCGACCAATGCGCCCTTGACCAACTATGCCCTGATGCATGCCTTGCCGCGCATCGCGGAACAGCCCGCGGACCAAGGCTTCTTTACCGAAGCATTAATGGCGGCGATCGCGCAAAGCGCGCCCGAGGCCAAGGGCCGCGTGAGGGACTTCCTGGACGGCAAGGCCGCCAAGGTGAAAAAAGACTGAGCGGCACCGGTGGGCCCGCGTGAGGGTCCGGCGGGAAAGAGACGAAAAGCCAAAGAGCCGAAAAGACAAAGAGACAGAAGAGACAACACCATCATGAGCGCCCTCAAATTCCGCCCCCTGCGCTTTGGCGTGACCCGTGCCGTCCTGCGCGAAGGCGCACCCGGCGTCGGCTACCTGCGTGCCGACCAGGACCTGAAAGATTACCCCGCCCGCATCACCGACCGGCTGCGGCATTGGGCGCAGGCCGCACCCGAACGCAGCTTCATGGCGCGGCGCGAAAAACTCGCGGACGGCACGACGGGCGATTGGTGCCACCTCAGCTACGCCCAGGCCTGGGCGGCGGCCCGCAGCATCGCCCAGGGATTGCTGGACCGCGGCCTGAGCGCCGAGCGGCCCGTGGTGATACTTTCCGAAAACGGCCTGGAGCACGCGCAGCTGGCGTTGGGCTGCCTCATGGCCGGCGTGCCCTTTGTGCCGGTGTCGCCGCCGTATTCGCTGGTCAGCCAGGATTACGACAAGCTGCGCCATGTGCTCAAGACCGTGACGCCGGGCCTGGTGTTTGCTGCCGATGCCGAGCGTTATGCCAAGGCCATCCAGGCCGCGGTGGAGCCCGGCGTCGAGGTGGTGCTGGCCGCCGGGCAGATGGAGGGGCGCGCCAGCACGCGCTTTGCGGACCTGGCCGCGACACCGGCGACAGCCGCGGTGGAGCGCGCCATGCAGGCCACCGGGCCGGACACCATCGTGAAGTTCCTGTTCACCAGCGGATCGACCAAGATGCCCAAGGCGGTGATCAACACCCAGCGCATGTGGTGCGCCAACCAGCAGCAGATGGCGCAGTCCATGCCGGTGCTGCAGGAGGAGCCGCTGGTGCTGGTCGACTGGCTGCCGTGGAACCACACCTTCGGCGGCAACCACAACTTCGGCATGGTGCTGTTCCACGGCGGAACGCTTTACATCGACGACGGCAAGCCCACGCCGGCGCTGATGCACGAGACGCTGCGCAACCTGCGCGAGATCGCTCCCACGGTGTACTTCAACGTGCCGACCGGCTTTGAGGCCATCGCCCATGCCATGAAGACGGACGCGCAGCTGCGGCGCCAGCTGCTGTCGCGCGTGAAGATGTTTTTCTACGCGGGCGCCGCGCTGGCCCAGTCCGTCTGGGACAGCCTCTACGAGTCGCAGGAAAAGGAAATCGGGGAGCGCATTGTCATGGTGACCGGCCTGGGCATGACCGAGTCCGCGCCCTTTGCCATCTTCGTGACCAGCCCCGAGGTGAAGTCCGGTGACCTGGGCGTGCCCACGCCCGGCATGGAGCTCAAGCTGGTCGACATGCAGGGCAAGACCGAGGTGCGCTACAAGGGCCCCAACGTTTCCCCCGGCTACTGGCGCGCGCCGCAGGACACGGCGCAGGCCTTCGATGAAGACGGCTTCCTCTGCACCGGCGACGCCGTGAAGTGGATAGATGACGCGGACATCCACCGGGGCCTGAAGTTCGACGGCCGCATCGCCGAGGACTTCAAGCTCGCCACCGGAACCTTTGTCAGCGTCGGGCCCCTGCGCGCGAAGATCGTCGCCGCCGGTACGCCCTATGTGCAGGACGCGGTGCTCACCGGCATCAACCTCAAGGAGGTGGGCGCGCTGGTGTTCCCGACACAGGCCGTGCGCGCGCTGGCCGGGCTGCCGCCGGATGCGCCTTGGCGCCAGGTGCTCGACAGCGCGCCGGTGCTGGCGCATTTCCAGGAGGTGCTGGACCAGCTCGCCCTCTGTGCCACCGGCAGTGCCAGCTGCATCGCGCGCCTGCACCTGATGCATGAGCCGCCCTCTTTCGACAAGGGCGAGGTCACCGACAAAGGTTCCATCAACCAGCGCGCCGTCCTCACGCAGCGCGCGGCGCTGGTGGAAGCCTTGCACGGCGACACCGCCCATCCCGTCCTGAAACCACGCGCGCGCTGACACCCGACATACATATAGACACAGCAGGATTTGCATGCAGCACAAAGGATTTTTCTCTGCCTTCCAGGACGTCTGGATGCTCGACGGCGTAAGAACGCCCATGGTCGACTATTGCGGCGCCATCGGCCACGTGTCGCCCACCGACCTCGGCATCAAGGCCGCGCGCGCCGTGCTGCAGCGCTCGGGCGTCAGCGCCGGCCACATCGACTCGGTGATCGCCGGCAACATGGCCCCGGGCGACTTCGAACAATTCATGCTGCCGCGCCACATCGGCCTGTATGCCGGGGTGCCCGTGGAAGTGCCGGCCATCATGGTGCAGCGCATCTGCGGCACAGGCTTCGAGCTGTTCCGGCAGGCCGGCGAGCAGATCCAGAGCGGCGCGGCGAATGTGGCGCTGGTGGTCGGCGCCGAAAGCATGACGCGCAACCCGATCGCCGCCTTCGAGCACCGAACCGGCTTCAAGCTGGGCGCGCCGGTCGGCTTCAAGGACTTCATGTGGGAGGCTCTCAAGGATTCGGCCGCCGGCATCGACATGATCCAGACCGCGGAAAACCTTGCGAAGAAATACGGCATCACGCGTGAGGCGGTCGATGAATTTGCCTCCAGCTCGTTTGCGAAAGCGGTGGCGGCGCGGGAGGCGGGGTTTCACGCCGGTGAAATCGTGCCGGTGGTCACCGAGGCGTTTGAGCTTCCCGGCTATGCCGCGCGCGGCATACGCCTGCAGGGCAAGGCCACGGAAGTCGCGCAGGACACCCACGCGCGGCTGTCCCCCGTCGAGGTGCTGGCCAAACTCAGGGCGGTCCATGCCGGCGGGGTGCAGACCGGCGGCAACAGCGCTGCGCTGGTGGACGCGGCCGCGGCCGCCGTGGTGGCCTCCGGCGCCTACGTGAAAGCGCAGGGCGGCAAACCCCTCGCGCGCGTGGTGGCCGCCGCGGTGGTCGGTGTGCCGCCCGAGATCATGGGCATAGGCCCGGCCCCCGCGATCCGCCTGCTGCTGGAGCGCTGCGGCCTGACGCTGGACCAGGTCGGCCGTTTTGAAATCAACGAAGCCCAGGGCGCGCAGACGCTGGCGGTGGCCCGCGAGCTGGAACTGGACCTGGGCAAGCTCAATGTCAACGGCGGCGCCATCGCCATGGGCCATCCGCTGGCGGTCACCGGTGTGCGCCTCACCATCACCGTTGCGCGGGAAATGCGGCGGGCGGGCGTGCGCTACGGCATTGCCTCCGCCTGTGTGGGCGGCGGCCAGGGCATCGCGCTGCTGCTTGAAAACCCCGAGGCGGCGTGAGCCTGCCCCAACAGATTCCGGAACACTGACATGAACATTCAAGGACTCGCGGCATTGGTGACGGGCGGCGGCTCGGGGCTGGGCGAAGCTACCGCCCGGGAACTCGCGCGCCTGGGCGGCAAGGTCGCCGTGCTGGACATCAACTTGGCCAATGCGGAAAAGGTCGCCGAAAGCATACGCGCGGCCCATGGCGCCGACGCCGCACTGGCTTGCCACTGCGACATCACCGACAGCGCCAGCATGCAGGCCGCGCTGGACAAGGCTGCCGCCGCGCACGGCCCGGCGCGCATCCTGATGAACATCGCCGGCATCGGTTCGGCAAAACGTGTGGTGGCCAAAGACGGCAGCCCTGCGCCGCTGGAGGACTTTGCCAAGGTCATCACCATCAACCTGGTGGGCACCTACAACGCGAGCCGCCTGTTTGCAGCAGCCTGCGCCAAACTGCTCCCGCTGGAGGACGGCCAGCGTGGCGTCATGATGTTCACCGCGTCGGTCGCCGCCTTCGACGGCCAGGTCGGGCAGCAGGCTTATAGCGCCTCCAAGGCCGGGCTGGCCGGCATGACGCTGCCCATGGCGCGCGACCTCGCGCAGCACGGCATCCGCGTCTGCACGGTGGCGCCCGGCCTGTTCGCCACGCCCCTGATGGCGCAATTGCCCGAAGCCGTCCAGGCTTCGCTGGCCGCCAGCATTCCCTTTCCGCCGCGCCTGGGCAAGCCCGAAGAGTTCGCGCAACTGGCCGTGCATATTGTCAACAACGACCACCTGAACGGCGAAGTGATCCGCCTGGACGGTGCGCTGCGCATGGCGCCAAGGTGAGCCCCATGGAAAAAACCGTGGTCTATGAAGTGAAGGTCGCGTTCGGCGACTGCGATCCCGCGGGGATCGTGTTTTTCCCCAACTTCTCACGCTGGATGGACGCCGCCTCGCTGAATTTTTTCGCCGCATGCGGCGTGCCGCCCTGGCGGGAGCTGGTCAAGACCACCGGCATCGTCGGCACGCCCCTGCTGGAGATCAACACCCGCTTCAGCCAGCCCGCCACCTACGGCGAAACGCTGAGCATCCACACCAGCGTGCAGGAGTGGCGGGACAAGGTGTTTATCCAGAAACACGTGATCCGGCGCGGTGAGGACCTGATCTGCGAGGGCTTGGAAACCCGCGCCTTCTGCATACGCCATCCCGACAAACCGGACCGTATGAAGGCAATAGCCGTGCCCCCCGACATCCGCGGCCAATGCAGTTGAGCGGGCGCAGCTGACGCGCCCGGGGTGCACGGCCCCTGGTGCTTCTTGGATTTTGCTTTTCGACCCGTGGACTTAACTACTACAAGGAGACATCTCATGCAAACACGTCGTCATTTCGTACAGGGCGCCGCGGCGCTCTCGGCGGCCGCCCTCGCGCCTTTCCCGGCGCTGGCGCGGGCGCTCGAACAGGTCAAGATCCTCTACGGCTTTCCGGCCGGCAGCGCGGGCGACATCTGCGCGCGCCGTGTGGGCGACCGTTTCGGCGGCACCGCCTATTCCAAAAATAACGGCATCGTCGAAACCAAGACCGGCGCCGGCGGGCGTATCGCGCTGGAGTTGCTCAAGACGGCGCCGGCGGACGGCTCCGTGCTGGCGATGACGCCGTTCTCCTGCCTGTCGCTGTACCCGCACATCTACAAAAAGCTGTCCTACGACCCCTCGGATTTCGTCGCGGTGGGGACCGCCTCCATGATCCACCATGGGCTGGCCGTCGGGCCGCTGGTGCCGGCCTCGGTCAAGACCGTGCATGACTTTCTCGGCTGGGCCCGGGCCAACCCGAAGGATGCCAGCTACGGCTCGCCCGCCGCCGGGTCGACCCCGCACTTCATCGGCGCCTTGCTGGGCCTGAACAACCAGGTGGAGCTCAAGCACGTGCCCTACCGCGGCTCGGTGCCCGGCGTGACGGATGTGGTCGGCGGCCAGCTCGCCGCGATGGTCACGCCTCACGGCGATTTCATCCCCAACCACAAGGCCGGCAAGCTGCGCATCCTGGCCACCTCGGGAAAGCAGCGCTCGCCCTTCGTGCCTGAAGTGCCAACCTTCGCCGAGCAGGGTTTTGCCGACCTGACGGTGGAGGAGTGGTTCGGTTTCTACGCACCCGCGAAAACGCCCGCCGACATGGTGGCCGCGGCCAACGCCGCCATCAATGCCGCCATCCGCGACAAATCCGTCATCGATTCGCTCACGGTGGTCGGGCTGATTCCCTACGGCGGCACCGCGGACGACATGGCGTTCAGCCAGAAGCGCGAGTTTGATCGCTGGGGCCCGCTGATCAAAAAAGTCGGCTTCACCGCGGAATCCTGATACCCCGGCCCTGGCGGGCCGGTCCGGGCGGCATTGGCATAATCGGGGCTAGCCTGGCATCATGCCTGTGCAGCAGCGTTGCCAGATAACGAAAGCGCCCTGATCCCTTATGCCCGCGTCGCCCAAACCCGCTCCGGCGGTAGAGGAGGTTGATACCTCCTATCTCGAAACCTTGATGGGCTACAACGCCACGCGCGCCTCCCTCAAGGTCATTGAATTGTTCAGCAAGCGCATGGCGGTCTACGACCTCCGGCATGTGGATTTTTCGATCCTGTCCTTGATCACGCACAACCCCGGCATCACCTCGCGCCAGCTGTGCGGCGCGCTGAGCATCCTGCCGCCCAATCTCGTCGGGAAAATCGTCGCGCTGGAAAAGCGCGAGCTAGTGCACCGCAGGCCGCACCCGCAGGACGGCCGTGCCGTGGGGCTTTACCTGACCGATGCGGGCCAGGCCTTGATGCGCGAAGCGGAAGGCACCGCCGTCAGCCTTGAAACAGAAGCGACCCAGCGCCTGAGCCCGACGGAAAAGAAGACGCTGATGCGCCTTCTGCAAAAAATCTACCGCTGAAGCACATCGGGCCCCCGGCGGCCCTTGCTCAGATTCCGGCCTGGATCCAGGCCGCCGCTTTTTCCGCGATCATCAGCGTCGGCGAGTTGGTGTTGCCGCTGGTGATCAGCGGCATTACGCCGGCATCGACCACGCGCAGGCCGCGAATGCCGCGCACCTTGAGGTGCGAATCCACCACCGCCATCGGGTCGTCCTCTTTGCCCATCTTCGTCGTGCCCACCGGGTGGAAGATGGTGGTGGCGATATCGCCGGCCAGCCGCGTGAGTTCCTCGTCGGTCTGGAACTGCACGCCGGGTTTGTACTCCTCGGGCTGGTATTTGGCTAGCGCGCTCTGGCCCACGATGTTGCGCGTCACGCGCAGCGAATCGGCCGCCACCTTGCGGTCTTCCGCCGTGCTCAGGTAGTTGGGCGCAATCGCCGGCGCATCCTCGAAGCGGCCGCTCTTGATGTGCACCGTGCCCCGGCTGGTCGGGTTGAGGTTGCAGACACTGGCGGTGAAGGCGTTGAAACCGTGCAGCGGCTCGCCGAAAGCCTCGAGCGACAGCGGCTGCACGTGGTACTCGATGTTGGGATAGGGCTGGTCGGGTGAGCTGCGCGTGAACGCGCCCAGCTGCGAGGGCGCCATGCTCATAGGCCCGGTCTGGCGCAGTGCGTATTCCAGCCCGATGCGGGCCTTGCCCCAGAGCGTGTTGGCCATGGTGTTGAGCGACAGGCCCCAGCGCTTGTCCCCCTGCACCTTGTAGACCGAGCGGATCTGCAGGTGGTCCTGCAGGTTGGCGCCCACGCCGGGCAGGTCTTGCAGCACCGGGATGCCGTGCTGTTGCAGCAGGGCCGCCGGGCCTATGCCCGAGAGCTGCAGGATTTGCGGCGACCCTATGCTGCCCGCGCAGAGGATGACCTCACCCATGTGCCCTGAGTCGCGCGTCGAATGCGCGGTTACGCGCTCATCGCCCGCCCACACTTCAACGCCTGTGCAGCGCTGGCTGCCGTCCGGCTGCGGCGTGACCACCAGCTTGCAGACCTGGGCGTTGTTCCAGAGTTCAAAGTTGGGGCGTGCATAACAGGCGGGCCGCAAAAAGGCTTTGGCGGTGTTCCAGCGCCAGCCGTTCTTCTGGTTGACTTCAAAGTAGCCCACGCCTTCGTTGTCGCCGCGGTTGAAGTCGCTGGTGGCCGGTATGCCGGCCTGCTGCGCGGCTTCGGCGAATGCGTCCAGGATGTCCCAGCGCAGGCGCTGCTTTTCCACGCGCCACTCGCCGCCGGAGTTGTGATGGCGCAGCAGCTTCTGGTAGGGCTGGCTCTTGTCCTGCATCAGCTCGGGCGCCGTTCCGCGCGCGCCGTGCATCGCGTCGGCGCCCTTGTGGTGGTCTTCGTGCAGCTTGAAATGCGGCAGGGAGTTTTCCCAGCGCCAGGCCATGTCTCCGGTCAGCTGCGCCCACTGGTCGTAGTCGCGCGCCTGGCCGCGCATGTAGATCATGCCGTTGATGCTGGAGCAGCCGCCCAGGGTCTTGCCGCGCGGGTAGCGCAGCGCCCGGCCGTTGAGGCCGGCGTCGGGCTCGGTGTTGTAAAGCCAGTCGGTGCGCGGGTTGCCTATGCAGTACAGGTAGCCCACCGGGATGTGAATCCAGTGGTAGTCGTCCTTGCGGCCTGCCTCGATCAGCAGCACCCGCTTGGACGCGTCGGCACTCAGGCGGTTGGCCAGCAGGCAGCCCGCCGTGCCGGCGCCGATGATGATGTAGTCAAAAACCTGGCTTTCGTCTTGCATGGGTGTCTTGTCTCTTTGTTCTAGGCGGTGTTTTTCGCGGAAGCCGGGTTGGCGGCAGCGGCCGAAACACGCTGCGTGGCCCCATCCTGCCAGCCCAGCCTAACGCGGGGCTGACCGCCGCAGCATGGCCGATTGTGGCAAAAGCCGGGCAGCGGCGCGGAGGGGATTACCCGCTGCGGGCCGCCTTCCAGGTCGCTCCTTCCCCCGCTGGGGGAAGGTTGGGATGGGGGCCGGCGGCGCTTGATATCGCGCCGGAGGTGTTTTGAAGCCGCCAGCCCCCACCCCGCCCTCCCCCAGTGGGGGAGGGACCAAGAGCGCCGCGCAGATGAGGGCCGAGTCCTGGTGTAGGACCAAGGCGACAGCGGTTGGCGCACGGTCGGCAATGGTGTTTTCAGCAGTTACCATGCAACTTTGTGTTTCGTACATTGCAAACTGCCGGTTCGCGCCTGGCTTGACTGAATGCTTATGGAAGACTCCACGCCCCGCATCGAACAGCAGGACACGCCGCAAGGCCGGCTGTTTGTCGTGCAAGGTGCGTGGACGGCCGCCGGCCTCACCGGTGAGGCCGTGTGGGAAGCGCTGACCGTGCAGCTCCAGGGATTCGGCGGCGCCTCCTCTTCTCAGGCTGGCTGGAATCTTGAACAGGTCGGCAAACTCGACCACCTGGGCGCGCAGGTGCTGTGGAACCACTGGGGCCGTAACTGGCCGGCGCAGCTGCAGGCCGAGCCCAGCCAGCGCGCGGTGCTGGAAACCGTCGCCAAATTCAGCACCGACCCGCCCAAACCCCGAAAGACCGACTGGAGCGAACCCTTCATCCTGCTGGGCACCCGCGTGCTGCGGTTGCTGGACCACCTCAAGGGCCTGGTGCGCCTGATCGGGCAGCTGTTGCTGGACATCATCCGCCTGGTACGGCGTCCGCATGAAGGTCCCTGGCGCGACCTCTCGGGCCACTTGTTTCATATCGGCGCCACCGCGCTGCCGATCACCGCGCTGGTGGGCTTCCTGATCGGTGTGGTGCTGGCCTACCTGATCTCGCAGCAGCTGCGCCAGTTTGGCGCCGACGCCTTCATCGTCAACATCCTGGGCATCTCGCTGATCCGCGAACTCGGTCCGGTGCTGGCCGCCATCCTGATCGCCGGGCGCAGCGGCTCGGCCATTACCGCGCAGATCGGCGTGATGCGCGTCACCGAGGAACTCGATGCCATGCGCGTCATGGGCATCCCGCGCGGCTTTCGCCTGGTCATGCCACGCGCGCTGGCATTGGCGGTGGTGATGCCGCTGATCAGCGTCTGGACCACCATCGCCGCCTTGCTGGGCGGCATGCTGGCGGCCGACATTTCGATGGATGTCACACCGGCCTACTTCATCAATTCGCTGCCGGCCGCGGTCGACGTGGCCAACCTCTCGCTGGCCACAGCCAAGTCGGTGGTGTTCGGCGTGCTGATCGCGCTGATCGGCTGCCACTACGGCCTGCGCGTCAAGCCCAACACCGAAAGCCTGGGGCAGGGGACGACGGCCTCGGTGGTGACCTCCATCACCGTCGTGATCCTGGTCGATGCTCTGTTCGCCGTTCTCTTTAAAAGTGTCGGTATATGAGTGAAGCCATCGTCGACATCAAAAAACTTTGGACCGTGTTCCCCAACGGCGAGAAAAAAGCCGTGGTGCACAAGGACCTGGACCTCAGCGTGCAGCGCGGCGAGGTGCTGTCCCTGGTCGGCGGTTCGGGTACCGGCAAGACAGTGCTGCTGCGCCAGATGCTGGGCCTGGAGAAGCCGACGCAGGGCGAGATCACCGTGCTGGGCCGGCCGGCGGCCGAGCTCGGCAAGCAGGGCGCGGCCAGCCGCGTCGGCATGCTGTTTCAGCAGGGGGCGCTGTTCTCGGCCTTCACCGTGCTGGAGAACATCGCCTTTCCGCTGCGCGAACTCAAGACTTTGCCGCGCGCGCTGGTCCATGAGGCGGCCATGGTCAAGCTGCAGATGGTGGGCTTGGGCCCCGACGCGGCCGACAAGATGCCCAGCGACCTCTCGGGCGGCATGGTCAAGCGGGTGGCGCTGGCACGCGCCCTGATCATGGACCCGCCGCTGCTGCTGCTCGACGAGCCCACCGCCGGGCTGGACCCGGAAAGCTCCGACAGCTTCGTCTCGCTGCTGCGCTCACTGCACCGCGACATGGAACTCACGGTGGTGATGGTGACGCACGACCTGGACACGCTGTTCGAGCTCAGCACCCGCATCGCGGTGCTCGCCGAGCAGAAGGTCATCGTCAACGATGTGCCCAAGGAGGTGGTGGCTTTTCCGCACCCCTTCATCCACGAATTTTTCCTCGGCGAAAGGGGGCAGCGCGCGATGGAGTTACTGCGCGAGTATCCCTTTACTGTATGAGCACACATCCTCAATTTGAAGAGAGGCATTGACCATGGAAAACAAAGCCCATGCCATGGCCGCCGGTGCATTTGTACTGGTGGTCACCGCCCTGCTGGCCCTGCTGGCGATCTGGCTCACGCGCGACAACACCCAGCGCGACCTCTACGACATGAGCACCGGCGAAACCGTCTCCGGCCTGCAGCCGCAGGCGGCGGTGCGTTTTCGCGGCGTGCCGGTGGGCAAGGTCGAGCTCATAGGCTTCGATACCAAGGTCAAGGGCAATGTGCTGATCCGCGTGTCCATAGACCGCAGCGCGCCCGTCACCAAGTCCACTTTCGCCACCGTGGCCTCGCAGGGCGTCACCGGGCTGGGTTTCATCCAGCTCGACGACGACGGCAAGTCGGCCGAACGCCTGGCCGTCAACGATGACGATCCGCCGCGTATCCCGCTCAAGCCCGGCGGCCTGGACAAGCTGCTCAAGCAAAGCGAGGTGATCTTCAACCAGGTTGAGGAAGCCAGCACGCGGTTGAACAAGCTGCTGTCCGACGACAACCAGCAGGCCCTGACGGCGGCCGTCAAGCAGCTCGGCGATGCCGCCGGCAGCATAGACCGTGTCGCCAAAGGCCTGGAGCCGACGGTGGCCTCCTTGCCGGCCCTGTCCCGCAACACCACGGCCACGCTGAACTCCGTCAAGACCGCCGCGGACGACATCAGTGTGACCGCCACGCGCCTCAATGAAAAAGGCGGGCCGCTCGACAAGCTGTCCGAAGGAGGGACCGCGCTGGCCGCGGGCGTGGAAACCTTCAGCGCCGGCACGCTGCCCAAGCTCGGGGAGGTCGCCGACGAAACCGCGCGCGCCATGCGCCAGCTGCGCCGCACCGTGAGCGCGGTCGACGACAACCCGCAGTCGCTGATCTTCGGCAACGGCCCGCCTGTGCCCGGGCCGGGCGAACCCGGCTTTTCCGCCTCTGGAGTGAAAAAATGATGCGCGCTTTTCCTCAACCGTCTTCCAAACTATCATCGCGGGCCGCCGGCCTGGTGTGCGCGCTGCTGGCCGCCCTGGCGCTGGGCGCCTGCTCGGGCCTGCCCGACAAGCCGACGCGCGCCACCATGTACGACTTCGGGCCGGGCCCGCTCGCGACACCGCCCACGACGCGCCAGGCGCCGTTGCCCGCGCTGGCCCTGGACGACGTCTCGACCCCGGGCGGCGTGCTGGACAACATGGCCGTGCTATACCGCCTGAGCTATGCCGACGCGCAGCAGCTGCGCCCCTATTCGCAGGCGCGCTGGAGCATGCCGCCCGCGCAACTGGTGCGCCAGCGCGTGCGCCTGCAACTGGGCCAGCGCCGCGCCGTGTTCGACGCCGGGGCCAGTGTGGCGCTGAACCGCAGCCAGAACGCGGTGCTGCCGCTGCTGCTGCGCCTGGACCTCGAGGAATTCAGCCACCTGTTCACCGCGCCCAATACCAGCGTCGGCCTGATCCGGCTGCGCGCCACGCTGGTGGAAGTCACGCCGGCCGGCGACAAGCTGGTCGGCCAGCGCAACGTCATCGTGCAGCGGCCCGCACCCAGCAGCGACGCGCCCGGCGGCGTCCAGGCCCTGACGGCGGCCACCGACGCGGCCATCGAGGAGATCGACCAGTGGCTGCAGCAAACCCCCGCGCGCTGACGCGCCCTGCGCCATGAAAACGCTGGAAGAACAACTGGACGCCGCCGGGTTGCACGTCTTCGGCTGCTGCGAACGCCTGAGCGCCTACGGCCCCGACCTGCTGCAGACCTCGCAGCTGCTGCAGGATTTCACGCCCGCGGAGGCCGACATCCTGGGTGCGTCCATGCTGCTGGTACGCGCCGAGCCGGGCCAGGTGATGATCCGCGAGGGTGAGGCCGGCGACTGGATGATGCTGATCCTCAAGGGCACGGTCGACGTCACCAAGCGCCTGGAGTCGCCGGCCGATGCAGCCCAGGCCGAGGCTGATGGCGGCGCCGA
This sequence comes from Polaromonas sp. P1_H6, assembly GCF_056405195.1. NCBI lineage: Bacteria > Pseudomonadati > Pseudomonadota > Betaproteobacteria > Burkholderiales > Comamonadaceae > Polaromonas > Polaromonas sp. P1_H6. Next base: position 21,588 of record NZ_JBFUCN010000018.1, on the reverse strand, counting down.
AGCGGCGGTGTCGCGCGTGGCGGTGGTGCGCGGCGGCGCGGCGATCGGCGATATGTCCATGCTCGACAGCGAGCCGCGCTACGCCACCTGCACCGCCATCGAGGCGGTCGAGGCCGGCGTCTGGGGCCGCCACGAAATCGCCTTGCTGATCCGCGACCATCCCGGCGTGGGCGCCAAGCTGCTGGTCAAGATTACGCAGATGATGGCGCAGCGCCTGCGCAACACCAGCAACCAGCTGGTCAAATTGATACGCCGTCAAGCGGCCGCCCAGGCGCCGGAGCAGGTGCACCCGCACTGACGCTTTCCCCGGCTTCTTCACTCTCGCTTCACAGAGGCGGCCCGGATCTCATCCTGGCCTCACACAGGGTTTGCACACTTCCTCTCGTTGTTCAAACGAAAGGAAGCCATGAAACAAAAACTCCTCGCGCTGGCACTGGTGCTGGTCTTGCTGGTCCTCGCCTTGTTCCAGATCAGCGGAGTGGTGCACGACCGCCAGACCTACCGGCAGATTGCTATCCAGAGCGTGGCGCAGAGCCTGGCCGGCCCGCAGACTTTGACGGGCCCGCTGATCCATCGGGCTTGTACCGAGGAATGGGACGTCAAGTATGAGGGCAAGAAGGTGCAGACCGAGCGCCGTGAATTCCTGCTGGTGGCGGCACCGGCCTCCCTCACGCTCAAGGGCGGCAGCAAGCTCGAGGCGCGCGCCCGCGGCCTGCATGCGACGCAGGTGTTTAACCTCAAAGCCGACATCGTGGCTGAATGGACCGACACCGAAGTGCTCAAGCCCGTGTCCGAGCATGCCGGTTCGCGCATGAATTGCGGCCAGCCGCTGTTGATGATGGCTGTGTCCGACTCGCGCGGCATCCGGCATGCCAGCGTGAAAATCGGTGAGCAGGTGTTGGTGCTCAAACCCGGTACTTTTTACGGCAGCTACCCGCGCGGCGTGCACGCGCCATTGCCCATCACCATGGTGGGCGCGGCGCCGCTGCAGGCACAGCTGACGCTGGAGTTGGTGGGCACCGAAAGCATTTCAGTCGTGCCGCTGGGCGGTGACACCCGGGTGCAGATCACCTCCAACTGGCCGCACCCGAGTTTCGGCGGGCAGTTTTTGCCGGTGGACCGCAAGATCACGGACGACGGCTTTGAGGCCAGTTGGCGCGTCAGTTCCCTGGCCAGCACCGCGCAGCAGGACGTGACGCAAGTGGATGCGGGCAAGCGCAAGGCCGTTTGCCCGTCCTACAGCGACGGCTCGGTCCCCAGCGGTTGCGTCGAGGCTTTCAACGTGACCTTTGTCGATCCTTCCAACACCTATGCGCTCAGTGACCGGGCCACCAAGTACGGCCTGTTGTTCATCGGCCTCACCTTTTTAGCGGTGGGGCTGTTCGAGTTCATGAAATCGCTGCGCGTGCATCCGATCCAGTACCTGCTGGTCGGCGCCGCGATGAGCATGTTTTTCCTGCTGCTGGTGAGCCTCTCGGAGCACATGCCTTTTGAAACCGCCTACGCCATTGCTTCGACGGCCTGCGTGCTGCTGCTCACCTTTTACGCCAGCCACATGCTAGGCCGCTGGTCGCGCGGCCTGCCCTTCGGCCTGGGCATCGCCACGCTGTACGGCATGCTGTTTGTCTTGCTGCGGATGGAGCAAACCGCCTTGCTGCTGGGCGCCGTGGCCTTGTTCGCCGTGCTCGCCGCCATCATGATGCTGACGCGCCGCGTGGACTGGTATGCACGCTTCAAGCAGGCCGAACCGGCCAAACCTGGGCCTGCGAAGGTGGCAGGGTGATGGGCGCGGCCAGGCTAGAAGTACAGCTCGACCCGCAGGCCGGGCCGGGTGTTGCGCACTACCATGCGGCCGCCATGCAGCTGCATGATCTGCCGCACGATGGCCAGCCCCAGGCCCGAGCCCTTGGTGTGGCCGTCGGGGCGTACCGTCGAAAAGAAGCGTTCGCCCAGCCGGGGCAGGGCGTAGTCGGCCACGCCGGGGCCGCTGTCCTGTACGGCGATGCGATCCGGCCCGGCCTCCAGCGTGATGGTCGAGCCCTGGGGCGCGAACGAGCGCGCGTTTTCGAGCAGGTTGCTCAGCGCCAGGCCCAGCAGGCCGGGCTCCGCATGCACGCCGGCATGTTCCGGGCTGATTACGATTTTGACGACATGCTGGGCCCGGCCGCCCGCCGCCTCAAAGGGCTTGAGGACGCCGGCCCACAAAAGGCGCTCGCGCTCTACCTGTGCATGGCGCTGCTCCAGCTTCGTCAACTCGAGCATGCGGTCCACCAGCGCCTGCATGCGGGCGGACTGGGCCAGTACCTGCCCCGAAAACTCGCGGCGCGCGTCTTCGGGAAGCTCGTCCTGCAGCAGCTCGCCCGCGCCGCGGATCGCGGCGATCGGGCTCTTGAGCTCGTGCGTCAGCGCGCGCACGTAATCTTCTATGTACTCGTGGCCCTCGAGCTTCAGGCGCATGGCATCGACTGCCATGGCCAGCTCGCCAAGCTCGCCCGATATCTGCGGAACCGCGGGTTTGCCGCCCTGGCCGACGGCGTTGGCATAGCGGCGCAGCTTGCGAATGCTCCACACCACCCACAGCGTCACGGCCACGCCGATGGCCAGCGACAGCACCAGCAGCAGCGCGCCGCTTAGCAGGATTTTCCGCTCGGCCCGGTCTATGAAGGCCTGGATGGTGGACATCGGCTTGGCGACGGTCAGCACGCCGATGATCTTTCCGTCCCGCTGCACCGGTGCGGCCACGTACATCACCGAGGTGCGGTCGTCCTGCTGCACCTCGCGGGTGGCGCGCGCGCCGTATTCGCCGCGCAGGGTCAGGGCCACGTCGCGCCAGCGCGAATAATCCTGGCCGGTCGCCACGTTCTCGGAATCGAACACCACCTTGCCGCCCGCGTCGGTGATGTAAACACGGAAATCCAGCGACTGCTTGGCCAGGCCCCAGATCTGCGCGTCGATCGGCCGCCTGGCGTAGTTGCGCACATGGCCGGCAAAGCGGCCTTCGGCAATGGCGCCGGCCGCCAGGTCGTCGCCGGCCAGCTCGGCCAGGATGTTGGCGGTGTCCACCATCATGTCTTCCATGACTTCGCGGACGCTGGGTTTCACTTCAGCCACAAAGACGCGCAGCGTGAAAACCGCCGCCAGCCCGGTGACCAGGAAAAAACCGAACAGCAGGCGTATGCCCAGGCGCATCTCAATTCCCTTTGGCGCGGTCTATGTCCAAGGAATAGCCCATACCGCGATGCGTTGTGATGCAGTCATGCCCCGGCGCTATTTCCTGCAGTTTGGCCCGCAGGGTCTTGATGTGGGTGTCCACTGTGCGGTCCGTGCTGTCCGAGTCCGTTCCCCAGACCGCGCCCAGCAAGTCATCGCGTGAGCGGATGCGGCCACGATGCCGCAGCAGGTCGGCCAGCAGGCCGAACTCGCGGCGCGTCAGGTTGAGCGGGCGGCCGTGCAGGCTCACGCGCTGGCCCGCGAGGTCGATTTCGAAAGGGTTGCCCGCAAGCGCCGGCGCGGGGGCCGGCATGCGCGTGCGCCGCAGCAGGCTACGCACGCGCGCCAGCAATTCGCGCGGGCTGAAGGGCTTGCTCACGTAGTCGTCGGCGCCCAGCTCCAGCCCCAGGACGCGGTCAATCTCTTCGCCCTGGGCGCTGAGCATCAGCACCGGCAGGCTGCCGGCGGCGCGCAGCTCGCGGCAAAAATCCAGGCCGCTGCCGTCGGGCAGGCCCACGTCGAGGATCACGGCGTCGGGCGGCTGCCGGCTGATTTGAGCGCGGGCATCGCTAAGCAGCAGGCTGTGGGTGACGCTGAGGCCGTCGCGCTCCAGCGTGTAGATGATGGAGCGGGCAATCGCCGGGTCGTCTTCGACCAGCAGGATGCGCGCGCCAGCCATCTGCGTGAGGCCGTTCAAGAGCGCAGGATTGGGAACAGCTTCCCGAGGCCGTCGGCCATCACCTCGACGGACAGCGCGGCCAGGATCAGGCCCATCAAACGCGTCATCACGTTGATACCAGTCTTGCCCAGCACGCGGGCAATCGGCTCTGCCAGCGAAAAGCAGATCGCGGTGGCCAGGGCGATCACGATGCCGTAGCCGACCAGCATGGATAGCTGCAGGGCGGTCTTGGCTTTTTCGGCATAGATCACGACCGTGGACATGGTGGCTGGACCGGTCAGCAGCGGGATCGTCAGCGGCACCACGGCGATGCTGGCACCGCGCGCCGCCTTGGCCGCGCCGTCTTCCATTTCGTTGGTCTGGGGCTTGGCTTCGGCCGGCTGGGCGTTCAGCATGTTCATGGAGCTGATCAGCAGCAGCATGCCGCCGCCCACCTGGAAACTCGCCAGCGAGATGCTGAAGAAGTCGAGGATCTGCAAGCCCAGCAGCGCGCTGATCGCAATCACGACAAAGGCCGTGAAAGAGGCCACCAACACGGTGCGGCGGCGCTGCTCGTCGGAAAAATCCTGCGTGTAGTGGATGAAAAAGGGCACGATGGCCAGCGGGTTGACGATGGCCAGCAGCGTGACAAGCGGTTTGAAATCCATCGTTCTTCCTTAATGACAACTCAGTGGCAAGCGCGGTGGGGCCATCCCTACCTGCCCCCTGCTACGTCTAGCAGGGCGCCTGTTGTATAGCTTGCATTGTCGCCGAGCAACCAGACAATGGACTCCGCTACCTCGTCGGCGGTACCCGGCCGCTGCATGGGCACCTGGGGCGCCAGCTCGCGGGCGCGGTCGGGCAGGCCGCCCGAGGCGTGGATGTCGGTGTCAATGATGCCGGGGCGCACGGCGTTCACGCGTATGCCCTCGGTGGCGACTTCCTTGGCCAGTCCAACGGTGAAGGTGTCGATGGCCCCCTTGGCGGACGCGTAGTCCACATACTGGCCCGGGGCGCCCAGCCGCGCCGCCGCGCTGGAGACGTTGACGATGGAGCCGCCCGCGCCGCCGTGGCGGGTGCTCATGCGCTTGACGGCCTCGCGCGCGCAGAGGAAAGAGCCAAACACATTGATCTCGAACATGCGCCGCAGCCGCGCCAGGGTCATGGCGTCGACGCGGGTGGTGCGGTCCACCACGCCGGCGTTGTTGACCAGGCCGTCCAGCCGGCCGAGCTTGGCATCCACTTTCTCGAACATGGCCAGCACCTGCGCCTCATCGGCGACGTCGGCCTGGACCGTGATGGCCTGGCCGCCGGCCTGGCGGATCTGCCGCACCACTTCATCGGCCGCCAGCGAATTGCTGGCGTAGTTGACAGCCACCGCCCAGCCCTGGCGCGCCGCCAGCAGGGCCGACGCCGCGCCTATGCCGCGCGAGCCGCCCGTGATCAGAACAACTTTTGACAAACCACACCTCCAGCAAAAAATGGCAATCCCGGTTAAAAACAGGGGCTTGGCGGATCAATGTACCCTAAGCCGTACCTTGTGCAACGCCCGGCCGCCCGGCCGCCCGGCGGCGCGGAGCCCCATCCAGAGACCCTGACGGAGACAAACTTGAGCACCACTATTGATTACTATTTCACCCCGCAAAGCCCCTGGACCTACCTGGGCCACGAGCGCTTTGCGCAAATTGCCCGCGCGGCGGGCGCCACCGTGCGGGTGTTGCCCATAGACCTGGGCGGCAAGGTGTTCCCGATCTCCGGCGGGTTGCCGCTGGGCCAGCGCGCGCCGCAGCGCCAGGCCTACCGGCTGCTGGAGCTGCAGCGCTATTCGGACTACCTGCATGCGCCGCTGAACCTCAAGCCCAAGTACTTCCCGGTCTCCGGCGACGATGCCTCACGCCTCATCATCGCGGTGGACATGCATGACGGCAGCGAGGCCGCGATGAAAATTGGCGGCGCGATCTTCAGCGCCGTCTGGGTGCGTGAACGCCACATCGCCGACGAAAAGGTGCTGGCCGAGCTGCTCGCCGAATGCGGCATGCCCGCCGAGCGGCTGGAGCAGTCCTTCAGCCAGGCGGTACAGGAGCGCTATGAGGCCAACACCCAGCAGGCGATTGACGCCGGCGTGTTCGGCGCGCCCAGCTATGTCGTGGACGGGGAGCTGTTCTGGGGCCAGGACCGGCTTGATTTCGTCGAACGCAAACTGATGGCGGGCGCGTAGGCGCTTCGCCGGCTGATTGATTCATCCATCTATCGCACATCCATTCTTGAAGGAGCATCACGCCATGGGCCAATTCATCCAACTCACCGCGGCCGACGGTTTTTCCGTGCCGGCCTATGTCGCCAAACCCGAAGGCAAGCCGCGCGGCGGTGTTGTGGTGGTGCAGGAAATCTTCGGCGTCAATTCGCACATCCGCGCCGTCACCGACCGTTTCGCGGAACAGGGTTACCTGGCGGTGGCGCCCGCCACCTTTGAACGCGTCAAGCCCGGCGTCGACATGGGCTACAGCGAAGAAGACATGAAAGCCGGCTTTGAACTCAAAACCGCCGTCAGCGCCTTGCCCGGCGCCGGCGTGCTGCAAGACCTGCAGGCGGCGATAGACCATGCGGCCAAGGCCAGCGGCGGCAAGGTCGGCATCATCGGCTTTTGCTGGGGCGGCCTGCTGACCTGGCGCGCGGCCTGCCTGCTGGACGGGCTCTCCGCAGCGATCCCCTATTACGGTGGCGGCATCACGGCCGAGGAAGAAATCGAGCGTCAGCCCAAGTGCCCCGTCATGGCCCACTTCGGTGACCAGGACCACTGGATTCCCATGGAAGGCATTGAGGCTTTCACCAAGGCGCATCCGGAGGTCGAGGTGCATGTTTACCCGGCCAACCACGGCTTTAACTGCGACCAGCGCGGCTCCTACAACGAGGCGGCGGCCAAGCTGGCGCGTGAGCGTTCGCTGGCCTTTTTCGCCGCGAAGCTGGGCTGAAGAGGCGGTTTATCGGCGTGGTTGGGCTGCCTGTAAATTTCATGGAAATATGCGCGGCAACGAACTGCTGCGCTAGCCCGCAGGGAGAGTGGAATGAAATACATCGTTGTAGGCGGTACTTCGGGCATCGGCCTGGCGACCGCGAAGCTGGCGCTGGACGCCGGTCATGAGGTGGTGGTGGCTGGGCGCGACCCGGCCAAATTTTCCGCCGCGCAGGCCTTGGGTGTCCAGGCGCGGCAACTTGATGCCGGTGATGCGGCAGCCTGCGCTGTGTTCTTCAAGGCAGAAGGCGGTTTTGACCATCTGGTGCTGAGCGTCTCCGGCTCCTCAGGCGCGGGCTTGTTCCGTGAGTTGAACCTGTCCGAGTTGCGCAAGGGCTTTGAAGGCAAATTCTGGCCGCAGCTGCAGTGCGCCCAGGCTGCCCTGCCGACCCTGAAAGCGGATGGATCCATCACCTTCGTTGGCGCCATTTCTTCGCGCGCCTTGCAGCCTGGCACTTCGGGCCTGGCAGCGATCAATGCGGCGTTGGAAGCAATGGTGCCGGTGCTCGCCTCCGAGCTCAGGCCCTTGCGTGTCAATGCCCTGGTGCCTGGCGTAGTCGATACCCCCTGGTGGTCGCGGGTGCCGGAGGCCGCACGAGCCAAACTGTTTGAAGAGCTGGCCAGCAAGGTGCCCGCCGGCCGAGTCGGCAAGCCCGAAGACCTGGCGGCAGCGCTAATGCTGTTGACCACCAACACTTTCATCACCGGCACCATCCTCGACTGCGACGGCGGCTGGAAATTAAAGAGCTCCTGAGGGCTCCAGCCAAGCGGGGCCGGGGGGCGGCCGGGCCGCGGGCGGGCGACCCCTCGGGGGTGGGGCGCTGCACGAAGTGAGCGACCCTAGGGGCACAATATGTTTATGTACCAACTCCACTTCTCTCCAAGTTCCGCGGCCATGGCGCCCCACATCCTGCTTCAGGAACTGGGCGTTCCGTTTGAAAAAGTCCTGGTCGACACCAGCACGGGCGCCCACCGCTCGGAGGCCTACCGCAAACTCAATCCCAATGGCCTGATCCCGACGCTGGTCGATGGCGATCTGGTGCTCTACGAAACCGCGGCGATCTGCCTGCACCTGTGCGACAGGCATCCCGAGGCCGGCCTGGCCCCGGCGCTGGGCACGGCGGAGCGCGCGCATTTCTACAAGTGGCTGGTCTGGCTGACCAACACCGTGCAATCCACCTTGATCATTTATTTCTACACCGACCGCTGGATGGATGCGGGCAACAGCGCGGGCGTGGCCGAACTGAAGTCTCATGCCGAGGCCAAGGTCGGCCTGATGCTGGACCAGCTGGACGCGGAGCTCGCCCGGCTGGAAAAAATGCAGGACCAGCCCTGGCTGCTAGGCGCGAACTATTCGGCGGTGGACATCTATACGCTGACCTTGTGCCGCTGGACGCGCAACTTCGCATCCAAGCCGGCGCGTGACCGCACGCACCTGGGTGCCTATTTGAAGCGTGCGCTGGCACGCCCCGCGGTGATCAAGGCCTTCGAGGCCGAAGGGCTGGCCCAGCCCTGGGTCTGAGGCGGAGCCACTCACAAAACCCTCCTGGCGTTGTTGCGCCGCCTTGCCGTACTGGTGTACTGTCTGCGGCGACGCGCCTAGCCAGGACCGCTTCGCTGGATTTTGTAAGCGGCTCTTAGGAGTGGGGAGTCTACTTCGGCGGGTTCTCGTTCTGCGCCTGCTCGATCTGGGCCACCAGCTTTTCCGGGTCGGTGTCTTCCTTGAGGATGCGAACGTCCGGATCGGGGGCGTCGGCGCCCACTTTTTTGGCGATGCGCTCCAGCATCTGGATCATCTTGGTGTTTTCCTGCTCGGTCAGCAAGTTGATCTGCAAATCGAGCTGGTTGCGCCTGTCGCTGACGCGCAGTTCGTAGTTCTGGCTGATCAGGATGAAGGACGACAGGAAAATCGCTTCGAGCGACACCACCAGCGTGAGGAAGGTGAAGGGGTAGGGGTCCCAATGTCCCAGCCCCGGCCACGTGTTGAAGGCAATCCAGCATGCGAAGGCGGCCACATGCAGCCAGACAAAAGGCATGGAGCCGCAGAAGCCGGCGATGAAGGCGGCCATGCGGTCGGCGCGGCTGCGGTTGGCCATCGCCATTTCTTCCACGCGCCGCATGGACTGAACGTTTTCGCGGGTGAGGTCGTCCGCGCAGACCTTGGGCGGGGTCTTCCCGCTGAAGCGGTTTTTCATGTGTCCTCCTTTCGCAGGCGGCGCGGGCCGGCGGAATCAGCGCCGCGCCAGTCCCCGTGCGAGGTACAGGGCGTCAGGCACCGCGGCGCCGCTGGCTGTATTGTCGAAGACGCACCAGGCCGAGGCGTCAGACGCCGCCGCGCGTTTGAGCCGGACAAGCAGCGCATCGAGCACGTCCGGCGCATAGGCCGAGTAATACATGCGCGGTGAGCCGTGCAAGCGCACATAGACCAGGGCCGGGTCGCCGCCGGGCGCGCGGCCCGCGTCGAACAGCACCGGGTCGGCCAGTACGCGGGCGATTTTCAGTTCTTTCAGCAAACCGTCGACCGGCGCCGTGAACCAGCTCTCGTGGCGCGGCTCCAGCGCGACGTTGCCAGCGTGGCGCCGGCGCAGCCCGGCCAGAAAATCGCCGGCCGAGGCTGCGTCGAAAGCCAGGCTGGGCGGCAGTTGCACCAGCAGGCAGCCGAGCTTTTCGCCAAGGCAATTGGCCTGCTCGAGGAAGGCATCCAGCAGGCTTTCGCCGCCGTGCAGGCGTTTTTCATGGGTGAGGGTCTTGGGCAACTTGACGGAAAAGCGGAAATCCGCGGGAACGCTGCCGGCCCAGCGCGCGTAGGTGGCCGGCTGGTGCGGGCGGTAAAAGGAGGAGTTGATCTCCACCGCGTTAAAGCGCGCGGCATAGCGCTCCAGGTGGCTGCCGTGTTCGGGAAATTCCGGCCAGGTTTCGCGCGGCAGGCTCCAGCCCGCGCAGCCCACCCGCACGCCCGCGATTGCGCTGGGCCGGGTGCCGGGCTGCATGGGGGACTCTTGCGTCAGTACTGGCCGCGCTGGCGCATGTCGCTGCGCAGGCGGTCGAGTTGGTAGCCGGCGTCGCGCACCGCGTAGCGGGCTTCTTCAATGCGGCGGTCCGAGCGTGAGAGCTGCTCGCGCAGCGTGCGCTTGCGGTCATCGGCGGTTTTGCTGTCGCGCAGCTCCGCCTCCATCTGGTCCTGTTCGCGCTGCAGCCGCGCCAGGTTTTTCCGGGCCTCCTGGTCGCGCCAGGCGATGCCGTGGATGTTGCGGAAGTTCTGGTCCATGGGCGCGGGGCACACGCCCTCGTAACTGTTGCCGGCCAGGCCTTCGTTGAGGGCGTTGGCCAGCTGGCAGTAGCTTTGCAGGCCCTGGGTGCGGCCCGCGCGGTAGACCGCCACATTCACGGGCACGCCGGCCTTGCTGCAGGATTCGTAGTAGTCGGCGGCGCGATCGGTGCGGCCGCGGCTGCCGTCCTGCACGCCGAGCTGGCGCCAGTCGGCGGTGGCGCATTCGGCGGGGCTCAGGCTTTCGCAGCCGGCCAGCAGGGCCGAGACCGCCAGCATGACCGGCCAGGTCGCTCGCGGCAGGGAAGCGCCAGCGAAGACGAGGCGGATGAAGGCAGCGGGCATGGCGGTGTCTCCTGCGAATGGACTGGGGATTGCGGCGCGGCTAGCCGCGGGTGCGGGCTATGTATTGCTTGCGCCAGAACACCGTCCCGACCACGGCGACGATCAGGACCATGAAGCCGAAGGTCCACCAGAAGCCCTTGCTGGTGTGGAGAAAGGGCATGAATTCGAAATTCATGCCGAAGAAGCCGGTGATCAGGTTCAGCGGCAGGAAGATGGCGGTCAGCGCCGTGAGCGTGCGCATGATGTCGTTGGTGCGGTTGCTTTGCGCCGAAAAATGCATCTGCACGGCGGTCTCGGCGCTCTGCTCCATGCGGCGCACGTGGTGGACCACGCGCTCGATATGCTCCAGAACGTCGCGCGAGCGCACCTTGAGCAGTTCGCGTTCGCGCACCGCGGCGGGCGTCACACCCTCGGGCCAGGTTTCCACGGAGTCGATCCAGTCTTGCACGGCCGAGCGCTGGTCCTCGCAGATTTCGTCCAGCTGGTGCATGGCCAGCCGCGCGTCGAGCACCGAGCTCCAGTTGGTAAAGCGCGTGCCGGGCCGGAGCAGTTCGGACTGCCAGTGGTCGAGCTGGCGCGTGAGTTCGCGCCTGAGTTCCAGGTAGCCGTCCACGATCTGGTTGACGATGCGCAGCATCATGTCGGCGGGGCTGGCGGGCAGCTTGACGCCGCTGGAGCGGGACTCGGCCGTGGTGGCGTTCAGCAGCCGTGACGCGTAGGCATCGCGCACCGCGCAATCGGCGGGATGCACGGTCAGCAGCAACTTGTCGAACACGGCGAAGCCGACCGGACTGGTGTCTATGCGCTTGAGCACCGGTGGCCCGCCGCGTTTCATGCGCTCCTGCAGCGGTTCACCGGGCCGGCTGGGGTCGGTCTCGGTCTGGCCGGCCGCCAGGCGGCGGAACACCAGGATGTCGTACTGCGAGGTGTAGTCGTAGTGCGAGGGCAACTGGTTGTTCAGCAGGTCGGAGACATGCAGGTCCACCAGTTGGGTGCCGCACAGCAGTTGCAGGCTGGCCTGGATCTGGGCCTGCAGCACCTCGAACTCGCGGCGGGCGCATGCGATCCAGACAAAGCCCTGGGCGGGCAGCTGGGCCGGCAGGGCGTCGGTTTCGGTGACCCCCGAGCTGCCGCCGGCGCTGATGGTGAAAACGCGCACCGCTCAGCCTTGCCGCAGCTTGCGGGCGGCGTCGATGGCGAAATAGGTCAGCACGCCGTCGGCGCCGGCGCGCTTGAAAGCCAGCAGGCTTTCCATCATGACGGCGTCGTGGTCCAGCCAGCCGTTCTGCGCGGCGGCTTTCATCATGGCGTATTCGCCGCTGACCTGGTAGGCGAAGGTGGGCACCTTGAACTCGTCCTTCACGCGGCGCACGATGTCCAGGTAGGGCATGCCGGGCTTGACCATCACCATGTCGGCGCCTTCGGCGATGTCCATGGCCACCTCGCGCAAGGCTTCGTCGCTGTTGCCCGGGTCCATCTGGTAGACCTTTTTGTCGGCCTTGCCGAGGTTGCCGGCCGAGCCGACCGCATCGCGAAAGGGGCCGTAGAAGGCGCTCGCGTATTTGGCGCTGTAGGCCATGATGCGGGTGTGGATCAGCTTTTTCGCTTCCAGTGCCTGGCGAATGGCGCCTATGCGGCCGTCCATCATGTCGCTGGGCGCGACCATGTCGACGCCGGCCTCGGCCTGGCACATCGCCTGCCTGACCAGCATCGCCACCGTCTCTTCATTCAGGATGTAACCGTTTTCGTCCGGCAGGCCGTCCTGGCCGTGCGTGGTGAAAGGGTCCAGTGCGACATCGGTCATCACGCCCAGGCCGGGGAAATTCTTCTTGAGTTCGCGCACCACGCGTGGAATCAAGCCGTCCGGGTTGGTGGCTTCCTTGCCGTCATAGGTCTTGAGCGAGGCATCCACCACCGGAAACAGCGCCATGACCGGAATGCCCAGCTTCACGCACTCTTCGGCCACCGGCAGCAGCAAGTCCAGGCTCAAGCGTTCAACTCCGGGCATGGAGGCAACCGGCTGGCGCTGCTGTTTGCCGTCCACCACAAATACCGGATAAATCAGGTCGCTTGGAGTAAGTGTGTGCTCGCGCACCAGATTGCGGGTGAAGGCATCGCGACGCAGGCGACGGGGGCGGCCCGCCGGAAAGGGGGCGAAGTTGGAGGCGTGGAAAGTCATGGGCAAATTGTGCCAAAGCTTTAGCAAGCTGTTCACTGTTTAAACGCGGCCCGGTGAAAACCGGGAAGGGCTTTCACGAACGCCATGAAGTACCTGGCGCGCGGTCCCTGCTTGGTTGCGCTTGCCCAGCTTTACATGAAAGTTTCTTAGGTTGCTTATTAAATCATTGCCAAGGGCCGACGGCGGTGGTTAGAATTAATACGTGTGGTTACCAATTTGGCAGCTACATCCCGCTTTTCCTCCCTGAGCGGGGCCTTTGCGTGTGACAGCAAAAAGGCTTGCCAGCCCGGTGGCCCAGCGCCCCGGGCATTTTTTTGCCCCCGCGCATTCATAAATCCGTTTGCCGGGCGAATCGCTGCGTTGCGCGGTGCTCGGAATCCTCATGCACTGGAGTGCATTCCGGTGTCCTGCGCTCCGGGCGCCTTGCGCTTCATCCCGGTAAACGGATTTCTGAACGCGCGGACATTGCGCTTCAACTTCCGATGCGTCGGAACTGAGGATGACGAGCTGCGGACTAAACTACCTCATGCTCTGGGTCAAATCACTCCACATCGTTTTTATCGCCAGCTGGTTTGCCGGGCTGTTTTATTTGCCGCGCATTTTTGTGAACCTGGCGATGGTGCCGCCGGAAAGTGTGGCGGAGCGTGAGCGCCTGGTCCTGATGGCGCGCAAGCTGATGCGGTTCACGACCATCCTGGCCGTGCCGGCGCTGGCTTTTGGCCTATGGCTGTACCTGGGTTACGGCATAGGCCGCGGGCCGGGCAACGGCTGGATGCATGCCAAGCTGGCCGTGGTGGCGCTGGTGATCGGCTACCACCACGCCTGCGGCCGCCTGCTGGCAAAGCTCGTCGCCAACCGCAATACACGCAGCCACAAGTGGTTTCGCTGGTTCAATGAAGTGCCGGTGCTGTTGTTATTAGCGGCGGTCATTCTGGTGGTGGTCAAGCCTTTCTAGGATCACAACCGGGCAAAACAGTGAAGAAGGCCCCTCCCAAACCAGCAGACGCGGGCGAACCGGCTTCGCCGGGCGCCTCGCGTCGTCACCTGCAAGGGGAAAAGGCACTACACGAAGCGAAGCGCAGTGAGAACGATAGGGGTGTGCCACATCCAGGGGGTGTTCACAAGACCACTGCCTGGCCGCTCGCGCTGGCCGCCATCTGCCTGATTGTTTACGCCAGCCTTTATCCCTTCGCGGACTGGCGCGACCAGGGCATTTCTCCCTTTCGCTTCCTGACGGCGCCGCTGCCGCAGTACTGGACGGGTTTTGACGTGGGCGCCAACCTGCTGGGTTACGCGCCGCTGGGTTTTTTACTGGCGCTGTCGGCCTTGCGCAGCCGGCGTGTCTCCTGGGCTGTGACGGTGGCGGTGCTGGCCTGCGGCCTGCTGTCGCTGGCGATGGAGACACTGCAAAGCTACCTGCCGTCGCGTATCCCCTCCAATGTCGACCTGCTGCTCAATACGCTGGGTGCGTGGCTGGGCGCGTGCTTTGCCTGGGCCCTGGAAAAGACCGGCGTGGTGGACCGCTGGGGCCGCTTTCGGGCGCGCTGGTTTGCCCAGGACGCGCGGGGTGCGCTGGTGCTGCTGCTGCTCTGGCCGATGGCCCTGCTGTTTCCGGCGTCCGTGCCTATGGGCCTGGGGCAGGTGTTCGAGCGGCTGGAGGCGGCCCTGGCCGATGTTCTGACGGACACGCCTTTCCTGCAGTGGATGCCGGTGCGCGATGTGGAGCTGCAGCCCCTGGTGCCCATCGCGGAGCTGATCTGCGTGGCGCTGGGTGCGCTGATTCCCTGCCTGCTCGGCTATTGCGTGATTCGCACGCTCTGGCAACGGACGGCGTTCTCGGCGGCGGCGATCGCGGCGGGTATTGGCGCGTCGGCGCTGTCCGCCGCCCTGAGTTACGGGCCTGACCACGCCTGGGCCTGGCTGGACATCCCGGTGCAGGCGGGCATTGGCCTGGCGGCCGTGTTGGCGTTGCTGCTGCTGGCAGTGCCGCGCCGCGCCGCTGCGGCACTTACGTTGCTGGCGCTGGCCATCCATCTGGGGCTGCTCAACCAGGCGCCCGCGGACCCCTACTTCGCGCAGACGCTGCAGACCTGGGAGCAGGGCCGCTTCATCCGTTTTCACGGGGTGGTGCAATGGCTGGGCTGGCTCTGGCCGTATGCGGCTTTGCTTTACGTGCTGGTGCGGCTGTCGGGCCGCGAACCGCGGGCCTGATGCCGCAATCGCCGTCTTCTGCTACTATCGCAGCGCGATCTCCCTCAAGAGTTGCCGTAAGCGTTTACGTCAATCAATGCGCCTACCACCGCCGGCCATGCCGGGCGTGTGTTTTCCCTTTGGCCTTCCGGCCGCGGGAAAGGCGCCTTGACTGGACGGCTTATGGAAACATGTATGAACTCTTCGAAATCTTCATCGCGTACCCTTTTCGGTTTTTCCAAACTCCCCGCACGCAGCGCGCGCTGGGTCACACCCTTGCTGCTGTCGCTTTTCATGACTTGCATCGTCTCCCTCATCAGCACGCTCAAGGGCGTGGGGATCACGCCCGGCGTCCTGCGCACCTGGCTGGGCGCCTGGGCCATTTCCTGGGTCATTGCCTTCCCGACTTTGCTGCTGCTTCTCCCGCTGGTGAGGAAGGCGACGGCCTTCGTCGTCGAGGCCGCCTGAGCCTGCGGAACATATCGAACACAACATCCTCTAAAGTCACTGCATGCCTGAACAAAATTCCTATTACGAACGCCATATCTTCTTTTGCCTGAACCAGCGTGCCAACGGCGAAGACTGCTGCGCCGACCACCGCGCGCAGGAAGGCTTTGATCGCTGCAAGTCGCAGGTCAAGGCCGCCGGGCTGGCCGGGCCGGGCAAGGTGCGGGTCAACAAGGCCGGCTGCCTGGACCGCTGCGCCGCCGGCCCGGTGGCCGTCGTCTACCCGGAAGCAGTCTGGTACACCTATGTGGACGCCAGCGACATCGACGAAATCGTCGAGTCGCATCTCAAGAACGGCAAGGTGGTTGAGCGCCTGCTCACACCCGCGCACCTGGGGCGCTAGGCCCCTCGATTGAAAGTGTTTCCGTGAACTCCCAAACCCAAAAATCCTTCATCGAAGGCCCGGCGGGCGCGCTTGAAGTCGCGCTGGACCTTCCCGCCGGCGCTTCGCGTGGCGTGGCGGTCATCGCGCATCCGCATCCGCTGTTTGCCGGCACCATGGACAACAAGGTGGTGCAGACGCTGGCGCGAGCCTTTGTGCACTGCGGATGGACGGCGGTGCGCTTTAACTTTCGAGGTGTGGGCGGCAGCGCCGGCAACCACGACGAAGGGCGGGGCGAGCTCGAGGATCTGCTGGCGGTGGTGGAGCACGCCGCGCCGGCAAGCGCCGCGCAGCCGCTGGCGCTTGCCGGATTTTCCTTCGGCGCTTTCGTCACCACCCATGCATTCCAGCGCCTGGCCGCCAGCCGCGACATCGAAAAGCTGGTGCTGGTCGGTACCAGCGTGACCCGTGCGCCGGCCGCGCCGATCGACGAGGCTGCGCACCTCAAGACCTTGGTCGTGCATGGAGAGCAGGACGACACCGTTCTGCTCTCCGCCGTGCTCGACTGGGCGCGCCCGCAGGCGCTGCCTGTTACGGTTGTCCCCGGGGGCGGCCATTTCTTTCATGGACAATTGCCCCTGTTGAAAAATCTCGTGGTTCGCCACCTGTCTTCGCCCCCAGCCTGACCCGCGCCGCCAGTCCTTTCGTTCAATTCCTACTTTTCAGCGATACCCCCAATGCAAGCTTCCCTCAAGGCTCCCCGACCCATCCAGGGCCCGCGCGCCTTCACCACCGCCGTTTTCCTGGTTCTCTCCGCGGTGCTGCCGCTGGCGCACGCCCAGGTGCCGCAAGCGCCGGAAATCGCCGCGCGCTCCTATTTGCTGCTGGATGTCACGGCCAACCAGATCCTGGCCGCAAAGGACATCGACTCCCCGGTCGAACCGGCTTCGCTGACCAAGCTGATGACCGAATACCTGGTGTTCGACGCGCTCAAGTCCAAGAAGATCAACCTCAAGCAGACCTTCGGTGTCAGCGAACGCGCCTGGAAAATGCCGGGCTCGCGCATGTTCATCGACCCGAAAATGCAGGTGCCCGTCGAGGACCTCATCAAGGGCATGGTGGTGCAGTCGGGCAATGACGCCACCATGGCGCTGGCTGAAGGCGTGGGCGGCACAGCCGAGCATTTCGTGCAGCTCATGAACGAGCAGGCCAAGGCCCTGGGCATGAAATCGACTTCCTACAAGAACCCCGAAGGCCTGACAGAACCCGGCCACACCACCACGGCGCGCGACTTGAGCATCCTGGCCACGCGCCTGATGACGGATTTCCCCGATTACATCGGCTATTCGGCTATCAAGAAATACCGCTATCCCGGCACGCCGGTGGCCAATGACACCAACCGCAATACCCTGCTGTTCCGCGACCCGACCGTGGACGGCCTCAAAACCGGCCATACCGACGCCGCCGGCTACTGCATGATCGCCACGGCCAAGCGCGACTTTCCCAACCTGGGCGCTGCCGGCGCGCCGGGCGGGCGGCGCCTGCTGGCCATCGTGCTGGGCACATCCAGCGACAGCGCCCGCGCCAATGAGTCGCAGAAACTGCTGAACTGGGGCTACACCGCCTACGAAGCCGTGAAGCTGTTTGACGCTGGCCAGGCCGTAGTTACGCCGTCCGTCTGGAAGGGCAAGTCGTCCACCGTGAAGCTGGGCCGCCCCCAAGCCATCGTGGTAGCGGTCGCCGCCGGCAGCGCGCCCAAGGTCAAAACCCAGGTGGCCCGGCCCGACCCACTGGTGGCGCCTTTCACCAAAGGGCAGGCACTCGGCACACTCAAGGTGATGCTGGGCGACAACCCGGCGCCGGTGGCCGAAGTGCCGCTGGTCGCGCTGGAAACGGTGGAAGAGGCCGGCATTCTGGGCCGCGCCTGGGATGCTATCCGGCTCTGGATTAAATAGCTTCTGCGGCAACTTGATCGGAGTGGGCGCTAACATTCTTCTGGATTGAGCTCGTAAGGGCTGCAAAACCCGGGAAAAGCGTTGGGTTTGCGAGGGCCTGCCTGCGAACAGGCTTGGCGCCCGTCGCCTTTTGCTTGAGCGTTTTCCCTAACCGGTTTATACTAGAAGGCTTTTCCGCTTTCACGGCGGGAAATATTTGTGGCCGTATCAACACGGTAAATCAGTTTTCAGACGTTTAGGGACGTTATCAATGCCAACCATTAATCAGTTAGTCCGTCAGGGGCGCGAGGTCGAAAAGATCAAGTCCAAGAGCCCTGCGATGGAGAATTCTCCACAGCGCCGCGGTGTGTGCACCCGTGTGTACACCACGACGCCTAAAAAGCCCAATTCCGCTCTGCGTAAGGTCGCCAAAGTGCGCCTGACCAACGGTTTTGAAATCATTTCCTACATCGGCGGCGAAGGCCACAACCTGCAGGAACACAGCGTGGTGCTGGTTCGCGGCGGTCGTGTCAAGGACTTGCCCGGTGTGCGTTACCACATCGTCCGTGGTTCGCTCGACTTGCAAGGCGTGAAAGACCGCAAGCAGTCGCGCTCCAAGTACGGTGCGAAGAAGCCAAAGGCCAAATAAGCCAAACCGGCTCGGGTTTTCTCTTCACTGAGAGCTCGCGCCAGAAGAAGTTGTCACGGAAGTCTGTGATAGTTCTTCAAAAACAGGTGTTTCACTCGCCCTGGCAGGTGTTTGAAACGAAGTGACCCAAGCGCAAATAGTTGTGCCGGTCGAGTAAGTGAGGGTTTTGATAACTCTCGCGGTGTTGCCAAAGGCAATGCCAACTGAAGCAAAGAGGTGAAAAAATGCCACGTCGTCGCGAAGTCCCTAAACGTGAAATTCTTCCTGATCCGAAATTTGGTGATGTTGATCTCGCCAAGTTCATGAACGTGATCATGCAAGGCGGCAAAAAGGCCGTCGCAGAGCGCATCATTTATGGCGCGCTCGACTTTATCGAGAAAAAGAACCCCGGCAAAGATCCGCTCGAGGCCTTCCATATGGCCATCGGCAACATCAAGCCCATGGTTGAAGTGAAGTCCCGCCGCGTCGGCGGCGCCAACTACCAGGTGCCGGTTGAAGTGCGTCCCGTCCGCCGTATGGCCCTGGCCATGCGCTGGTTGAAGGAAGCCGCCAAGAAGCGTGGCGAGAAGTCCATGTCCCTGCGCCTGGCCAACGAGCTGATGGAAGCGACCGAAGGCCGCGGCGGTGCCATGAAAAAGCGTGACGAAGTTCACCGCATGGCAGAAGCCAACAAGGCATTCAGCCACTTCCGCTTCTAATTTTCGATTGCAGTATTTGCTGCGCTGAATTGACGGGTTGCCGGGCGGTTTCAAGGTGATGTCACCTTGATTGCCGGCGGTTCAACCCCAATTTCTGCCAGCCGGGTGTCGTGCACAACATCACTTCCGGCCGGCAGACGCGTAGAAAAAATGAAAGACTGCCCGGGTGCCGGGCAGTCTTTCAACGAGTCTTTGTTCGTAACCCCGAACTGAAAGTAATTTATGTCCCGCGCTACCCCCATTTCACAATACCGCAACATCGGCATTTCCGCGCACATTGATGCCGGCAAGACCACCACCACCGAGCGGATCCTTTTTTACACCGGCGTGAACCACAAGATTGGTGAAGTTCACGACGGCGCGGCCACCATGGACTGGATGGAGCAAGAGCAGGAGCGCGGCATCACGATTACCTCCGCCGCCACGACCTGCTTCTGGAAAGGCATGGACACGTCCCTGCCCGAGCACCGCATCAACATCATCGACACCCCGGGCCACGTGGACTTCACCATCGAGGTGGAGCGTTCCATGCGCGTGCTCGACGGCGCCTGCATGGTGTACTGCGCCGTGGGCGGCGTTCAGCCCCAGTCTGAAACCGTCTGGCGCCAGGCCAACAAGTACAAGGTTCCCCGCCTCGCGTTCGTCAACAAGATGGACCGCACCGGTGCGAACTTCTTCAAGGTCGTCGAACAGATGAAGCTGCGCCTGAAGGCCAGCCCCGTGCCCATGGTCATCCCCATCGGCGCCGAAGAAAACTTCACCGGCGTGGTCGACCTGCTGAAAATGAAGGCCATCATCTGGGACGAAGCTTCGCAAGGCATGAAGTTCACCTACAGCGACATCCCCGCCGAGCTCGTCGAGCTGGCCAAGGAGTGGCGCGAGAAGATGGTCGAAGCCGCCGCCGAGTCGTCCGAAGAGCTCATGAACAAGTACCTTGAAGAAGGCGACCTGACCGAAGCTGAAATCAAGCTGGGCATCCGTACGCGTACCATCGCCAGCGAAATCCAGCCGATGTACTGTGGTTCTGCGTTCAAGAACAAGGGCGTGCAGCGCATGCTGGACGCCGTGATTGAATTTATGCCGTCGCCGATCGACATTCCACCCGTCAAGGGCATGGACGAAGACGAAGCGCCCGTTACCCGCAAGGCTGACGACGAAGAGAAGTTCTCTGCGCTCGCTTTCAAGCTGATGACCGACCCGTTTGTCGGTCAGTTGACCTTCGTGCGCGTTTACTCCGGCGTCCTGAAAAAGGGCGACAGCGTCTACAACCCGATCAAGGGCAAGAAAGAGCGTATCGGCCGTATCGTGCAGATGCACGCCAACAACCGTGAAGAAGTCAGCGAAATCCGCGCCGGCGACATTGCGGCCTGCGTGGGCCTCAAAGATGTGACCACCGGCGAAACCCTGTGCGATCCCGATGCCATCGTCATGCTCGAGCGCATGGTGTTCCCTGAGCCTGTGATTACCCAGGCCGTGGAACCCAAGACCAAGGCCGACCAGGAAAAAATGGGCATTGCGCTGCAACGTCTGGCACAGGAAGATCCTTCTTTCCGCGTCAAGACCGACGAAGAGTCCGGCCAGACCCTGATCGCCGGTATGGGCGAGCTGCATCTGGAAATTATTGTCGACCGCATGAAGCGCGAATTCGGCGTGGAAGCCAACGTGGGCAAGCCGCAAGTGGCTTACCGCGAAACCATCCGCAAGACTGTGGAAGACGCCGAGGGCAAGTTTGTGCGCCAGTCCGGCGGCAAGGGCCAGTACGGCCACGTCGTGCTGAAGATTGAACCCAACGAAGCCGGCAAGGGTATTGAATTTGTCGACGCCATCAAGGGCGGTGTGGTTCCTCGTGAATACATCCCCGCGGTGGAAAAGGGCATCAACGAAGCCGTCACGTCCGGCGTGCTGGCCGGCTACCCGGTGGTCGACGTCAAGGTCACGCTGCACTTCGGTTCGTACCACGATGTGGACTCGAACGAACTCGCGTTCAAGATGGCGGCCATCTTCGGTTTCAAGGAAGGCTGCCGCAAGGCCAGCCCCGTGATCCTGGAGCCCATGATGGCCGTTGAGGTGGAAACGCCTGAAGACTACGCCGGCAACGTGATGGGCGATCTGTCCTCACGCCGCGGCATGGTGCAGGGCATGGAAGACATGGTCGGTGGCGGCAAGGCCATCAAGGCAGAAGTGCCCCTGTCCGAAATGTTCGGTTATTCGACGACGCTGCGTTCGATGTCGCAGGGCCGTGCAACGTACTCCATGGAGTTCAAGCACTACTCTGAAGCCCCGCGCAACGTGTCGGAAGCCATCATGGCTTCGCGCGCCAAGTAAAAACGTCAGCTGCCGGTCCCTTGTGGGGCTGGCAGCTTTTTTCCTTGTCTGCGATTGTGTGCCACTTTGTACCCGTGCGAAGTGAATCAGCAACACAGTGCAGACGTTAAACCGTACACGGGCATGTTCTTTATCTGGAGAGAAAAATGGCAAAAGGCAAATTTGAGCGGACCAAGCCGCACGTCAACGTAGGCACGATTGGCCACGTGGACCATGGCAAGACGACGCTGACGGCGGCGATCACGACCGTTCTGGCGTCCAAGTTCGGCGGCGAAGCCAAGGGCTATGAC